>URAP01000045.1 GCA_900545935.1 uncultured Eubacteriales bacterium | reverse complement strand
CAAAGGTCTATGGCGCTTTTTCTAATCCATATGACAGAGAAGCGAAACGACGGTGTTTGGCGGTGAAAGAGTTATTCAGCCAATTACCTGCGGTTCGCTTTTTTCGTATCAGTAGAAGAAACCTGTTCCTGGGAGGGGAGCTTCAAGGATCGGAAAGGTTCTGGAATATGGGGAAAGAGGAGGAGAAAAATATGACACAAGAAATTTTAAACGCAATTTCCGGTGAAGTGTATGGTGTCTGGTTCCTGATCGGTGCCGCACTGGTATTCTGGATGCAGGCAGGCTTTGCAATGGTAGAGGCGGGCTTCACGCGGGCGAAAAATACCGGAAACATTATAATGAAGAACCTCATGGACTTCTGTATAGGCACCGTGGTATTTATACTGATAGGCTTCGGTCTGCTTATGGGAGAGGATCTTGTGGGACTCATCGGTAAGCCCGGCTTTGACCTCTTTACTACATATTCGGATTTCAACTTTTCGAGCTTTGTATTCAACCTTATTTTCTGCGCAACTGCGGCGACCATAGTCTCCGGCGCGATGGCAGAGAGAACGAAATTCCTCTCCTACTGCATCTATTCCGGAGTTATCTCGGCGGTCATATATCCGATCGAGGCACACTGGATATGGGGCGGCGGGTGGCTCTCGAGCATCGGTTTTCACGATTTTGCCGGCTCCTGCGCAATTCACATGGTCGGCGGAATATCGGCGCTTATCGGCGCTAAGCTGCTCGGACCGCGTATAGGTAAATTCCGTCACGATGCGCACGGAAAGGTGACAAAGGTCAATGCATTCCCCGGTCACAGTATTGCGCTCGGAGCACTCGGAGTATTTATTCTATGGCTCGGCTGGTACGGCTTCAACGGTGCTGCGGCAACCTCCGTCGAACAGCTCGGCTCTATCTTTCTCACCACCACCGTCGCGCCTGCTGTCGCTACGGTAACATGCATGATCTTTACATGGGTAAAGTACGGTAAGCCCGATGTCTCCATGTGTCTTAATGCATCTCTTGCAGGTCTTGTAGCCGTAACTGCGGGCTGCGATGTTGTAGACGCACTCGGCTCCGCCATCATCGGCGCTGTCGGAGGTCTGCTCGTTGTATTCGGCGTTTGGCTGCTTGACTACAAGCTCCATGTAGACGACCCGGTAGGTGCAGTCGCAGTCCACTGCATGAACGGTATATGGGGTACATTTGCGGTAGGTCTGTTCGCAACGCCCTCCGCACCCGGCTATTCGATAGCCGACTCGTCCGGCACACAGCTGCGCGGACTCTTCTACGGCGGAGGCTTTAAGCTTCTCGGTCTGCAGACAACCGGTATCCTCTCGGTCGCGGCATGGACGGCTGTCACTATCACGCTGACCTTCCTCATTATCCGCAAGACAGTCGGGCTGCGCGTCAGCCGCGACGAGGAAACACTCGGGCTTGACGTTACCGAGCACGGTCTGCCGTCGGCATATGCAGGCTTTGCTATGCTGCCGGAATACATCGACGAGGACAATGCTCCTATCACTGTCGCAGGAGATACTCCGGTAGCGGAGGCTGTTCCGGTAAAGCGCGTTCCGAGCTTCGACGACGGCGAAGCAAAGCTGACCAAGATCGAAATAATCTGCAAGGAATCCCGCCTCGAAGCGCTTAAAAACGCTATGATGGACGTAGGCATTACAGGTATGACCGTATCGCATGTTCTCGGATGCGGCATTCAGAAGGGCACGCCGGAATATTATCGCGGCGTTCAAATAGAAGCGAGCCTGCTGCCTAAGGTTCAGGTAGACATCGTTGTCAGCGCAGTACCCGTTCGTACAGTGATCGAGACCGCGAAAAAGGTACTTTACACCGGCCACATCGGAGACGGCAAGATATTTGTCTATGATGTTGAAAACGTCGTAAAGGTCCGTACCGGCGAGGAGGGCTACGATGCTCTTCAGGATGTTGAATAACACCGAAACGCTCCGCACGGGAACAGAATTATCCGGTCCGATATCGGACTTATAAAATCAATAAAACAGTAAGCATTATCTAATGTAATAATCCCCTCTCAATTCACGGCTGCGTCATTCGATATGGCGCAGCCGTACTTTTATCCGAAAGCTGCGAAGACTACCTGCACAGCGGTTATATTTGAAGCGGTGATGTGAATTGATTGTGAAATTAACACCCGATATACAATTATTATAGTATCTTTGTAACTTTTCATATATCATCTTGCAATTATAAGGAAAAGCAATTATAATGAATCTGTGTTGCCCGAGAACTGTCGGGCAAAAAGCATTATGCGCCTGATGGGAACAGACTGATATTAACGAGCACTGCGATATCGGGCGGCAAAATATTTAAAAAGGCAAGGATAACGAAAATGAAGCAAAAAATTGCAATTATGCTGCTTCTCTCGACGGCGCTCGGAGCACTCGCCTCCTGCGGCGGCGCGGACGATAGCTCCAAACCCGCCGCAGACGAGACTACCGCCTCGGGAGAACCGCAGGAGATCACCCTATCGGCAGACAGCGACTATGTAATAGTCTGTGATGAACAGGGACTCGAATCCGAGCGTAAGGCGGCGGAGCAGCTCGCCGCTTATCTCGAGAAGATAACCGGGCGCAGATACAGCATAGTTGACGACGACACCGCACCCGCAGACCACGAGATAATAGTCGGGAAAACGAGCCGCGAGGGCAGCGTATATCAGCTCGACCGCGGCGAGCTTGAAACAGACGAGCTTCGCGTATTTACCTCGGGCAACCGAGTTATTGCGCTCGGCGAGGGCACGCGCGGAACATTGTATGCGGTATATGAGCTGCTCGAGCAGATAGGCTGCCGCTTCTACGCCACCGGCGTAGAAACAGTACCTCAGCAGGAGAGCATTACCCTGCCCGCCGGGCTGTCGGTCGCCGAAAAGCCTGCATTTGAATACCGCGATATCTTCCAGACCTGCACCTATGACAACGAGACAGCGGTCAAGCTGCGCCTAAACGGCGGACTGCTCGTCGGAGGAATCGTCGGACGCAAGCTCGCAGACGAGTGGGGCGGAGGCATAACCTATGCAGGAGATGCATTTGTCCACACCTTTGACTGGTTCGTTCCGCTCGAGACCTATGCGGATTCTCATCCCGAATATTTTTCGATGATAAACGGTGAGCGCAACACCGAAAAGCTGCATACACAGCTCTGCCTAACAAATGAAGAGGTATACAAGCTTGTGCTCGACGGTGTTCGCGAGTGGCTGAGCAAATCTCCCGACTCAAAGATAATATCGGTATCGCAGAACGACTCGCTCGTGCTCGACAGCTACTGCACCTGTCCGAGCTGTCAGGCAATAATAGACGAGGAAGGCTCGGCAATGGGACCGCTGCTGCGTTTCGTCAACCGAATTGCAGAGGATATCAAAGCCGACTATCCCGACGTTTATGTCGATACGCTCGCATATCAGTACTCGGTCAAGCCCTGCAAGATAACAAAGCCCGCAGATAACGTGATAATAAGATACTGCACCGGTATCTGCTGCGCACACGGCGTGTCCGGTCAAAACAAAAAGTGCGCCAACAAGGAGGCTGTTGCAAACATACGCAACTGGAGCAGAGAAAAATCAAAGCTCTATATATGGGATTACACCGTAAACTTTGCAAACTACCTTACCCCTTATCCGAACATTCGCGCGGTAGCGGAAAGCATTAAATTCTACGCGACTAAGGAGGTCAGCGGCGTATTTATGCAGGGAATGTATCAGGACGGCGAATCCGGTGAGTTCGGCGAGCTGCGTGCATATGTAATGTCAAAGCTGATGTGGGATCCGAGTCTCGATGTAGAGGAGCTTATCTCCGACTTTATGGCTGCATACTACGGCGCTGCCGCAGAGCAGATGACCGACTACCTCGACAGTCTCAGCGTTGCTCTGAAAAAGACCGACAAGGACTGGTATCTTGTCGATCCGGCGCAGATGTACAAGGATGTGCTGACTGAGGACGATATAACAAGACTCGACGGTCTGTGGACGGCAGCGAAAAATGCGACCGAGGGCACGGATGCATACGACCGCGTTCGCCGCAGCGAGATACAGTGGCGCTACTACAAGTATCTTGCGGGTGTGTGCGAATTTGCACCCGATGCCTCAGGTACTTCCGTTGAAAATGCATACGCAAAGCTGCTCGAGGACTGCCATGAGCTCGGCGTTACACGTCTGAGCGAGAGCAGCCTGCTTGCCGACGGCTGATAGGGCCCCCGATAAAACCGGTCATCAAAGAACCGAGCTGCAGCCGGCTATAATATCATGTTCGTTCGTAAAATGACCGGGCAAACAATTCAGACCGAATAAAAAGCCTGCGCGGCAGAGAAAGACAAGCGTCCTTCTCTGCCGCGCATTTGTGCTTATTTATAAATATATTATCCGCTTTACTCGTACTCGTATATGTGCATAAGAGATTAGTGCACAAGATCGTACATATGCTGCGAATTGTGCTATTCACGCGATTGCATCCCGATATGCTCGCGATGTATCGACCGACAAAACGCAGAACGAGCACGCTCAGTGTGCGGTCTCTGCCTCTGATTCCGTCTCAGCTGCTCTGTCCGCCCTTTCCGATTCGGGAACGACACAGAATCTGCGGGTATGCCGCAGCACTGCTATTACCGATATTCCCGCACATCCGAGACCTATCGAATACGAGCGGGTAAAAAATGTCCACACAAGACAAAAGATGCCAAAGAGCGAAAAGGTCACAATGCTTCGTATACGATTCGGACTGATCTTGAGCACTGTAGAAAACGCGATATACAGTCCCGCAAGGACAAGAACTATACAGGTGGTCGGCAAAAGAGCAAGCGTCACACCGAAAGCGGTCGCGATACATTTGCCGCCGCGAAAATGATTGAGCGGAGCAAGTGCATGACCGAGCACCGGAGCAATAAGCACCGCCGAGAAACGCATGCTGTGTATGTCTACCAAGTGCTGCGCGAGCAGAACGGGAGCAAAGCCCTTGCCCATATCGAGCAGCAGGCAGAGCATTCCGAGCACGATACCGCAGGTCGAGAAAACATTCGCCGCACCGGGATTTCCGTCGTCGCTCAGCTTCGTAACATCCTTACCCTTGATAAGCCTCGGCAGTATCCTGCTGAACATGACGCTGCCGAGCATAAAGCCGCCGAGAATCAGCGCAAGCCATATGAGCCTATCCCAGATCGTCATTCTTCGATCACCCTCTCGACAATTATGCGCGCCGCCTCGGGAGACGCATTCTTGCGCTGTGCGAGAAGCATTGCCTCCGCCTTATCGCGGTCGCGGATAAGCTGAACAGCCTTTTCAGCCGCATCCTCCGGCGAATCTGCCTGAACCGACATCCCGTGCGAGGAGAAAAATGCAATATTCTTCTTTTCGCAGCCTGTGTACGTGAGCAGCTGAACGAGCGGTATGCCTGAGACTATCGCCTCGGTGCTTGTCAGCCCGCCCGGCTTTGATATCATTACGTCAGAGGCATTCATATACAGATTTACCTTGTCGGTAAACGAGACGGTATGCAGCTCGGAAACCGCCGAAAAGCGCTCGTCAAGCTCCTGCTTCATCTGCGTATTGCGCCCGGTGAGAACGTACAAAGCGAGCCGTCCGGTCTGCTTTTTCAGCAGCTCGCCGCATATCTCGCCGATATTTCCGCAGCCGACGCCGCCGCTCATTACAAGAGCTATCTCGGCATCGGCAGGCAGACCGAGCTCGGCTCTTGCCGTTGACTTATCCGTATGGTGTATAAAGCGCTCGCGAACCGGTATTCCCGTGCACCATATACGGTCACACGGTATTCCCTTTTTCACATGCTCCCGGCGCAGATCCTCGTGCGGAATAAAGTACCCGTCGAGCTGCGTCTCCGCAAAAAACGGAACGCAGGTATAGTCGGTCATTACTCCGTAGCACGGAACACTGCTTCCGAGCCGACGCTTGATGGCGGTCATAGCCTCCATAGCAAACAGGTGAGTGCATATAACTCGGTCGTAGCAGCCGCCCATGATATAGGCATTCAGCCGTTTTGCATACATGGCATTTGCAAGATATATCGGCGAGGTAATACCGGTCGAGCTGTACAGATCTCCCGCGCGATAGATAGCGCCGAAAGCCGACGGAGCCTTACGCAGCATTCCGGTATAGGAGGATGAGACTATTCGCTCGGTATTTTTTCCGCCGAGCGTGAGCGGGTCAAAGACTGTATGCTCTATCCCGCGACGCTCAAGCTCGTCCGCTAAAGCGGCTGCCGCGCTGTTATGCCCGCAGCCGGTATCACAGCTGAGTATCAGTATCTTCATTATTTCTTCTCTTCATTTCCGCGCTTGCCTCGATCCGCATTTTTGCGGTCACGGAAGCGCTGCTTTATCTCGGATAGCGTGCTGTTGTGATTTGCGGAGCGCAGCTTCGGAAATGCCTTAAGCATTCTGCGCTGCTGACGATTCAGGCGCTCTGTAAAGCTTTCATATGCGTTGTTGAGCTTTGTGAACGTAGCGGCAGAGGAGGCGCGGAGCTTGTCCGCAGTCTCCGCTCCGAGCTCGGATAGCTTGACTGCCGCCTCGGAGCCAAGTGCAGAGAGCTTTCCGACTGCCTCGGTGCGCAGCGCGGAGAGGGTACGTGAAAGCTCATCAAGGCGCTTGTTGAACGATGCAAAGCCCGAAACGGTGACAATCAGGTCTACTATGAAGCCAACCGCAAAAACGCAGGATATAATATATAGCACGAGTACGGGCAGCTTATCCGCCAGACTGCGGACTGCCGGATGCAGCAGCTTGATAAGCACAACCGAAAACAGTCCGAAAACCACCGCTCCGAGCAGGCAGACGCGCCCGCCTATATTAAATTTTTTGTCTGAATAATCCCACCAGCGCGCCTTGAACAGCTTTTCCATTACATAAGAGGTGAGATATTCGAGCGAACATGTGACGAGCACGCCGAGTATAAACAGCAGAAAGGGATTCTCTATTCTGCCGAGAATAAGTACATCGAGCAGTGCTCCGCTGCCGTATATCGGACAGTAGGGACCGTTGAGAAAGCCGCGATTGACAAAATGACGGTCGGTAATCGAGCAAAGCGTCGTTTCGTATATCCAACCGACGACACTGTATATCATAAAATAAAAAATAACCCTGCAAAGCGTATCGAAAAATTCCATAGTTATTTGCTCCTTTTTCTTCCGATGCGTTCTAATACACCCGCAAAGGTCTCGCGTACAGTACATATCTTGTCCGCCGCGCACAAAAACATGCTTTCACGACAGCGCGGAAGCGTTGTACTGAGCGGAAACATATGCGAGAGTATCATATTCTTCTGAATTCCGTCTACTCCGAAGTCACGTCCGGCGTTTATCAGCGCGCGGCGCGGATGTGTAAAAGCATGCAGCCGATGGCTCTCATCGGGTATATGCCAATCGTACAGAAAATAATCGTGCAGCAGTGCGCCGCGAACGAGCGCACGCAGATCTGTCCTTATCCGCAGAAAACGGCTGAGCCGCACACACATCACCGCTACGGCAAAAGAATGATCGTATACGCTCACACTGCCGTGCTGATAAAAGCCGCGCTCAAGCTGCATTCCGTGTGAGGCAAGTATATCGCCGCCGTGCAGGCGGACCGCTATCTCGGCACTTTTGTTTTTTCGCATAAATTTTCTCCCCGCGCAGCGCGCGTTATACAGGGTCGGATTCAGAGGGGCGCAGACAACAAAATTCGACAGCAAATAAATTTTAAAATTGCCGAAATCAACGCTTGACGAGTACCCGTAATTTATAATATAATAGTTATACAGATTAATTATAATATAGACATGCAGCCACGGCAAGGACATACAGCAGATGAGATGTGAATTATTCCGCACTTTCACTTTGATCGTAGCCTATTATACATTCTATCATGTTTTTGTATAAAAATCAAGCATATTTGCACCTACCGCGTCATCTACCGCATCCGTATTTTTTCAAAACAACATCAGCCTGACGGCAAAAGGAACTAAGATAATGAGAACGCCGAGCAATCATCCCGATCTGCGCGTTATTAAGACAAAGAAAGCCATTCGCCGCGCCTTTACCGAGCTGCTGACCGAAAAGGATATCGACAGCATAACGATAAAGGACATAGCAGAACGCGCAATAATCAACCGAAAAACAATATATAACTACTATCGCGGAGTCTATCAGATAGTCGAGGATATCGAAAACGGAATAGCCGCCGACCTTGACACTGCCGTGCGTGAGCTTGAGCAGCGCCGCGATGCGGGCGACCCGTGCCTTATCTTTCGCATAATTACCGGAATGATAGAGGAAAATATCGAGTTCTACGGGGCGCTGCTGCAGATGAATCCAAGCTCCGGCTTTGCGGCAAGAATAAGACAGCTGCTGTGCGAGCGAGTGCGTCAGGTATTCGCGCGCAGCTCCGAGATGACTCCGGAGACGCTCGATGCGACGGTTGATTTTGCAGTATCCGGAGTGATATCGGTCTACCGCAGCAGCCTGCGCCGAGAGGACGGTCTCTGGCGCGGCAAGCTGTCGGATATCGTCGAGCGCATGTGCCGTTCCGGCTTTTCGGTGTTTATCGGCGACGGTCAGGCATAAATACACACCGTATATACCAATCATTTTACGGCACGGTATTGTGTCCTTCCGTTGCAAAGCTCAGCGCGCACACTTAAAGATGCACTATATATCTCCGGATATAAAATCACCGCATCTATCCGTCATCAGCCTCTATACATTAAAACAACTGCGCACCTCCGTGGGGGCATTCTCACGGGGATACGCAGCTGTTTAACTATTTCTTATTATACTATACGGCGCAGAGCAGCTGCCTATGCGGCTCAAAACAGACCGACTATATGTCCGTTCTCGTTGATGTCGATCCGCTCCGCTGCCGGGCTCTTAGGCAGACCCGGCATGGTCATTATATCTCCGGTAAGCACTACTATAAAACCTGCACCCGCCGATACGCGCACATTCTTGACGGTAATGCGAAAGTCCTCCGGAGCACCGAGCTTTTTCGGATCATCGGAAAAGCTGTACTGCGTTTTTGCTATGCATACCGGCAGTCCGCCGAAGCCGAGCTCCTCGAGCCGCGCTATCTGCTTTGAGGCGGCAGGAGTTATGTCTATATCCTCGCCGCCGTATATGCGGCGAACCACAGTGCGCACCTTATCGGCGATGCCGAGTTCAAGTCCGTAGGAATACTCAAAGCCGCCCTGCTCGCTCTCGCAGAGCCTGACGACCTCACGAGCAAGCTCCTCACCGCCCGCACCGCCGTCTGCCCAAACGGTAGACAGCTTGGTATTTACACCGAACTCACGGCAGCGGGAGATTATGTAGTCTATCTCCGCGTCGGTATCGGTCGGAAAGCGGTTTATCGCAACAACGCACGGGAGACCGTAGACATTTTTGATATTCGAAACGTGGCGAAGCAGATTCGGTATACCCCGTCCGAGCGCCTCGATATTCTCCTCGCCGAGCGCCGAGCGGTCAAGCCCGCCGTGCAGCTTGAGCGCGCGGACGGTCGCAACTATAACGACGGCATCGGGCACAAGAGATGCGGCACGGCACTTAATATCGAGAAATTTTTCTGCGCCGAGATCGGCACCGAAGCCCGCCTCGGTAACGGTATAATCGCTGAGCCGCAGCGAGAGCTCGGTAGCCATGACCGAATTGCAGCCGTGCGCGATATTGGCAAACGGTCCGCCGTGAACGAATGCGGGCGTTCCCTCGAGCGTTTGTACGAGATTCGGCTTGATGGCGTCGCGCAGCAGCGCGGTCATAGCGCCCTGAGCATGCAGATCGGAGGCGGTTACGGGCTCTCCGGAATAGCTGTAACCGACTATTATCCTGCCGAGGCGCTCACGCAGATCGGAGAGCGAGGTCGAGAGACAGAGCACCGCCATAACCTCGCTGGCAACGGTGATATCAAAGCCGTCCTCGCGCGGTACGCCGTTCATTTTGCCGCCGAGACCGTCTACGACCGAGCGAAGCTGTCGGTCATTCATATCAACGCACCGCTTCCATGTTATGCTGCGGGGATCGATGCCGAGCGCATTGCCCTGATGAATGTGATTGTCGAGCATGGCTGCAAGAAGATTGTTTGCCGCTCCGATGGCGTGAAAATCGCCGGTGAAATGAAGATTGATATCCTCCATGGGGATAACCTGAGCATAGCCGCCTCCCGCAGCGCCGCCCTTAACTCCGAAAACCGGTCCGAGCGACGGCTCACGCAGCGCGACCGAAACATCCGTGCCTATTCTGCGCAGACCGTCTGCAAGACCGATAGTCGTCGTGGTCTTTCCTTCGCCTGCAGGGGTAGGGTTTATCGCAGTAACGAGAATGAGCTTTCCGCGCTCGCGTGTGCTGTCGCGCAGAAGAGCCGGGTCGATCTTTGCCTTTGCCCTGCCATACTGCTCGAGATATTCCGGCGCGATGTGCGCACGCTCGGCTATTACCGTTATATCCTCCGAAGTCGCATTCTGTGCTATTTCAATATCGGACAGTTGTGCCATTATTAATTCCTCCGTTCATCCGCCGCATAAAAAACGAGCACAGCATACGGTTCGAATACCATATCTGTGCCCAGGCGGTCGGCGTTCGAGCCCTTGTTTCCTTGCAGTGCTCTGCAAAAATCCGCCGGTAGCAAAGGACCCTTTTTATTTTTTCGTATTATATCACATCATATGCCGCTGTGTCAAGCCCGATTTTGACCGTCTATGCCGCGCCGGAAACTACGAAGCAACGGAAGAATTGATTATAATGCATTAAAACAGTGGAATAGCGGTGAAAATTTTATCATTGTTTATCCTTGAAAAAAAGCATGTTTTGTAGTATAATCTTCGATTGTAATAATGCATCTATTTAGAAATATGCGCATTAGGAGATAATATTATGCTGTATCTTATTGATACCGCCGACCGCGAAAAAATCCGCCACTGCTGCGAATTCTTCCCCATCGACGGAGTAACGACAAACCCAACCATAATCTCGAAAGAAAAGACCGATTTCGGTACCCTCATAAAGGATATCAGAAACATCATCGGCGCGGACAGGATGCTCCACATTCAGGTCACCTCGAGCACCGCTGAGGGTATGGTAAAGGAAGCTGCCGCACTTAAGGATTATGTAGGCGGTAACCTCTATATCAAGGTCCCGATCTGTGCAGAGGGTCTCAAGGCTACAAGGGAGATCAAGAAGATGGGACTCGGCGTTACCGAGACAGCTATCTTCACACAGCAGCAGGCGCTAATGGCAGCAAAGGCTGGCGCCGACTTCGTTGCCCCCTACGTCAATCGCCTCGATAATATCGTATCCGACGGCGTTAATGTCGTTCTCGAGATAGTCGAGCTGCTCCGCACTCAGGGTCTCGATACCAAGGTGCTCGCAGCATCGTTCAAGACCGTTGAGCAGGTCCATAAGATCACCATGGCGGGAACACAGTCTGTCACCCTGAACCCCGACCTCTTCGACAATCTGCTCTATCACCCGATGTCACTCATGGCTATCGACGCCTTCTCCGCAGACTGGGAGACCGTATATGACGACAAGAAGATAAAGGATTTGATATAATTTATGCGCGAATAGTATATTCCCGCACCATGCGAAAAAAGGAAGAAGCCATGCGGTTTCTTCCTTTTTGTTTTTGGCATCCCACGGTAGTGAAGAAATAAAAAAGCTGCAGAGGCGATTTTCGGCGGTAGAAAAAGCGGATAATTATTTCCTTGGAGAAATCCGATATGGCTTCGTCAGTCTTACTGATTCGGATGGAGAAATAATAATCTGGCAGCAGATTTTTTAGTTTCCAACAGCCCCTCCGTTGATTGAGCCGCTGCGCGGCTCAATGAGCACTTATCCCCCTACACGGTGGAGGCATACACGTCCGCAGCTTTTTTCACATTATCCGCCTAACTTTAAACCAATTTCAAGTACATTCGAGCTTTTTTGCCTTGTGCTTTTCGGAATCCCGCAGGCGGGGAGATAAAATCGTTTAGAGTATTCGGTTTGAGTTTTTATGCCTACTCGGCAGGTGAGGGATAGATAAAATCGTTTGGAGTGTTCGATTTCGTCGCGCAAGGCGTACAATTGTACGT
>URAP01000044.1 GCA_900545935.1 uncultured Eubacteriales bacterium | reverse complement strand
AGTTGCCCTCACTAGAACCTGAATCTAGCGCGTCTGCCAATTCCGCCATACCCGCGAATATTGCTGTGTCAAACACAACAATATTATTATACACTAAATCGCGCGAAAGTCAATACCTTTTGCGCGAAAAGTTCGCATCGAAATCATTTTTTTGCTTTGTTACGCTTGAATATGTATTTTTGAATTAAATGGACCACATAGGACGCAACGAAGGTCCAGAGCAGTACTGCTGCGAAGAAGAGGTCGTCCGACTTAATATAGAATGTTATACCGAAAAGACGGAGATTGCTGCGCCAAGCGAAAATAAAGATGGCATGGAAAAGATACAGCTCGAGCGAAAGGTCTCCGCATAGCGAGAGGAAAGGACCGCCGAGACGCAGCTTCATGGACAGAATAAGCACAGACGCAGAGAAAGCGAGTGCGCAGAGTATCTGCGCTGCAAGGACATACAGTCGTGTACTGTCGTCCGGACGTATCACCGTTACGGCAAAAAGCGCAGCGGTCAACAGCGGTACAAGCGGCAGGAGCAGCTTTCTGTTCCTGCGGATAAACGTATCTATCCTTTCGCGATAAGCGCAGTACCACATTCCGAGCGCAAAGCAGGGTATCGAGTTGTACCACCAAAATCCGAATATCATATTGCCGCAGAAGCGATACAGACAGAGCAGCACGCCCATATAGACGACGGTAGCAATCGTCATTGCAATCATGCCGCCGTGCTTTCCGAAGAGACGGAAGCAGATTGAGTATGCGATATACAGCCAAAGAATAACGCTTGCGAACCACAGCTCCTCGTTCAGTCCGAAAAGCGAGAGGATGATGTGCTTCAGTGTCAGCCCTCCGCAGATGTATTTGACCACCCAATAGAATAGGTCGATTACCGTGTATGTAAAGAATACGGGGAGAAATCTGCGGCGAAGAAATCCGTTCATATACCCGGGCTTGTTGACAACACCGTAGGTCAAACCGTAGCCGGAGATGAAGAAGAACGCGCCGACAAGGAGATAGCCGATGTTCTTAAAGGCAAGAAGCGACGGAAATCCCTCCCCGATATATGAGCCGAGATGGTGAAAAATAATGCCTATTGCAAATAAGCCTTTTAGCGCACGTGTCTGCGAAACGGGGAACTGCTCTTCAAAGACCTCGCCTCTCGGTGACCGCTCTGCGCTCATTAAAAATATGAGCAGAAACAGTATAATTGTCAAGATGTATACCTCCGAATAAGTGACCGAACTGTTACTATATTCTTACACATTTTATCGTCTTTGTCAAGGCTTTATGAGCGTACAGCGCGGAAAAAAGCACAGCGGTCGTGATGAACTATTATTTTTTGCGCACGGAGCAAAAACTCCGCTTGTGCTCTTTGAGGTCTGCTTTATAAACAAATTTCGGATACAAAATGTTTTTTCGTATTTTTCTATTGACAACAGAGCCGTGCTGTGATATAATAATCGTGTTGTCAAACATGGTGGGCGTAGCTCAGTCGATTAGAGCGCCAGGTTGTGGCCCTGGAGGTCGTGGGTTTGATTCCCATCGCTCACCCCATAAGAAAAGGACTGTTAAAACTTGTTTTTAACAGTCCTTTCAGTCTGTCGAAAAACGCCGGTCAAGCAAGAGCGCAGATCGGTGTTTTCGTATTATCAAGACTCAGAAAAGAATCATAGGCAAAAACAGCAGATAAAGTGAAATGGTTAGAATATCTCCATTTTTTTTAGCGAATTTTTTTAGATTCATGGCAGCAAACTTAAGCCTTACCCAATTTGAAACTTGAGCGAGGCCGCGATAGGGTGTATAACGCATGGCGTGTTTTTCTTTTGCGTCGGCAAAGACACGTTCAATAGTCTCTTTGCGCCGCCTATACAGTTCGGCATATTCCGGAGTATAGCGAGCGTCGTCGGCAAGTTCCTCATAGTCCTTCCATATATGCCTTTGGACGATCTTTACAGCATCCTTCGAATGGGTGCAAAGCTCCTTTGTAGGACAGTTTCTGCAAATTCTCGGATCGCTTTTGTATTCTCTATATCCGTCTCTGTTCGTAGTGCTATATCTAAGCACTTGATATTCCGGGCAGATAATGCAATCATAATATTCGTCATAAACGTATTTCCACCACTCATGACCGCCTTTCATCGTCATCGGACGTTTATATGCCGTGCTGAGAATTCTGTTGTCATCAAATACTTTTTTGCAAATATGGGGCGCTTTGTAGGCGCTGTCCGCCACAACGGTCTTTACACCCGGGAATTTTTCGGTTACCTTATCGTAAACATCGTCAAAAGCTACGCTGTCATGCACATTCCCGGGGGTTACTACGGTTTCAAGGATATATCCGTTTTTATCACAGGCGGTGTGTGCTTCGTACGCGAACTGACGCTTGTGGTCTCCCTTTACAAAAAGACCGCTCTCAGGGTCGGTTGTGCTTCGTGTTACCGTTTTCATCTTCTTTCGGCGAGCAAGCTTCTTCTTTGACGTGTTTTTGTCAGGCTTTGATGCTCTCGGGGTGCCGTCGTCATCGTCAAAGGGCTTCTTCTCGTGCTTCTCCCGGTCGGCGTTGACCTCCTTCATAAGTTCCTTGGCGTATCTCTTTGACGCTGCGGGTATCTCTTCCTTTATCTTCTTTTTGTTATTTGCATTTGCTTTTATATGTGTGCCGTCAATAAATACGGCGCTCGGAGACAGGTACCCCGCATCGGCTATCTCGTCCAATATCCATGCAAATATCCCGTCTACCGTCTTGCTGCTGAATCTGTGCCTGAAGTTGTAGCTCAGCGTTGAAAAATGCGGCGTCTCTTCACGCAGACCGTATCCGAGAAACCAACGGTATGCAACATTCACCTCAACCTCGGCGGCTGTCCGCCTGAGCGACGGCAAACCGTAAAGATGCTGCAGCAGTACCATTTTTACCAGTACGACCGGATCTACGCTCGGTCTTCCCGTATCCTCGCTGTACAGCTCATCTACTATCCCGTATATCTTCCCGAAATCCACCGCAGCATCAATCTGTCTCAGCAGATGTTCTTTAGGTACTAAATCCTCAAGCCATACCATCTCTACTTGATCCCGCTCATTTTGCCACTTCTTCAGCATCGCTCTACCGCCTATCCTTTTTATACTTCTATTTTACCACTGTTAACCCGAAAAAGCCACCCCTTCGGGTGACTTTTTCGACAGACTGAAAGGACTGTTAAAACTTGTTTTTAACAGTCCTTTTGCTTTTAGAGTAATGATAAAAAAGTTCGGTCCGGACTTTTTCAGCATCCCCTTCTTAGCTATTGACAAAGGCGCGGCATTGTGCTACAATCATCATGTAATTCTTCGGGGCAGGGTGAAATTCCCGACCGGCGGTAAAGTCCGCGAGCGCATCAGCGCTGAATCGGTGCAATTCCGATACCGACAGTTACAGTCCGGATGAGAGAAGGATGGGCGTTTTTTCGCGCCGCCGTTTTATGTCCCGCCATGCGGGACTTTTTGTTTTTGAGGAATTACTCCGACATGGCAGCCATGACCGTGCCGAGAAAAATCAAGTGGCAGAGGAGTAATCAAATGAACAAAAACAGACCAACATCACGCAGCCGTATAATACAGCTCTGTATTACCGGAATGCTCTGTGCACTCGCTTTTGTGGCTGTCGCTGTCGGAAGAGTGCCGCTGATCCCCTCGATGTCCTTTCTGACCTTTGATCCGAAGGATTCGATAATCGTTATCGGCGGACTTGCGTTCGGACCCGTCGCGGCTGCCGCCATATCGGTGATCGTAGCGCTCGTCGAGATGCTGACGATAAGCACGACCGGACCTATCGGATTTGCAATGAACATAATATCAAGCTGCTCGTTCGCCGTTACCGCATCGCTTATCTATAAAAAAAAGCACAGCTACAAGGGTGCGCTTGCGGCGCTCGGCATCGGCTGGTGCGCCATGATAGTCGCTATGATATTTTGGAACTGGATTGTTACACCGCTGTATATGCACGTGTCGCGCGATGCTGTCGCGGGAATGCTGCTGCCTGCTATAATACCCTTCAATTTCATCAAAGGCGGTATAAACTGTGCGATAGCGCTTATTATCTACAAGCCTGTTACGGCTGCGTTCCGCCGCGTCGGTGCATTTCCCGAAAAGCAGTCCTCTGACGGCTCGGTAATACGCTTTTCGCCGAAGGCGCTGCTTGTCGCACTGCCGATACTCGCTGTATGTATCGCACTTATCTTTGCGCTGCGCTGAAAAATATTTCGGGGATCTGCACCGAGCGGTGCGGATCCCCGTTTTTTTGATTTTTGTCTCGAACAGTTCAGTGCGGCTGCGAATTTCGTTAGCTTCGGCACGAAAGCGTGCGGTAAGTGTTACCGAAAATGTATTTGATTGCAGCTCAGCTGTCGAAGAACGATCGCATCAGCTTATTTATCTCCGCGCCTATAAGAACGATATAGAGACAAAAATACAGCCACAGCAGCAGGAGTACGATAGATGCGAGACTGCCGTATATGGTGAGGTTGGCAAGCGAATCGATATAGCGAGAATATATTGCCGAGAAGCCGAGCCAGCCTATCGTCCCGATTATTGCTCCGGGAAGCTCGCGGAGCGGCGAGGTTCTGCGGGCGGGAAAGAATGTATACAGCATCGTAAAGAACGTCACGAGCAGCAGCGCTCCGAGCGCGTACCGTGCAAATGTGACTATCCATCCGAGTTCGGCAAAGAATGGCAGATTTTCACTCAGAAACGCCGTTATCTTTCCGCCGAAGATAAGGAGAACGATGATGATTATCATCATCAATATAAATGCAACGGTGTAGAGGATCGCAAGCAATCTGTTTGCGATGTACGGACGTGTCTCGCCGCGTGTGCTGTATATTCTGCCGAGCGCCTCCATCAGCGCAAAAACGCCTCTGGATGCCGCCCATAGCGTCGCAAGAGTGGCAATGGAGATTATTCGCATGTTTCCCGAATTCTCCGCCTCGTTCATCAGCGAGGTGAGCAGGTCGATAACATGCCTCGGTGCACCGGCGAGAAATTCGTAGAGAACATCCCGTCCGGCTATACCGCACAGGTCGAGTATCGCTACTGCGAGAAGAAAGCAGGGAAACAGCGAAACAAAGATAAAGAACGCTGCGCTTGCCGCATATGTGCCGAGCATGTCGGCCTTGAAGCGCGCGGCAAAGTCCGCTGCTATCGAATAGCATACGCGCAGTCCTTTCGGTATCTTCATTCCGTCGCCTCCCCGTATATAATATACATGTAATATGATAAAACAAATATTACAAGATGTCAATATAATTATTTGCACCTCGGTGTAACATATCATTTACAAACCAACAATTATTTGCACCTCAGTGTAACATATCATTGACAAACCAACAATTCTCAAGCTTATGAAGGGAAAAAACAAGTGACAGCGAGTATATTTCGGTAGGTGTTGCTCTTTTTCACGATGTATCGCAATAATTAAGCGGTTAGTGTTAAGGTCATGATACTAACCGCTTTTTACCGGAGGTTTTTTTCTTTGCTTTCTGCAGCTTAGACCTTACTCTGCGTTTTGTTCCAATATTACGATGAGTTTTCTGAAGGCATCTTCCTCTCTGACAAAATCAAATTGTCTGTTCTCCAATGCTTTTAATCTGAGATTGCAGGCGTTCCCCTTATAATTCTTGGTCGTATCCGCTTTTTTGTACTTCAATCTATTCACCATAGGCGCTGTATAATCCATATCTTTCAGATTCGCTTCAATAACCGCATAGCGACAGCTCTCTGCCAAAGCGTCAAGCGTTTTTTGCGAATCGTGCATTTGTGCGTACTCAGAAGCTATCATAGAGTAAAAAAGCGACAGGTCTGACGCATAAAATCCCACGTTTCCGTCTGCATATAAACGTTCCAAGATGTCAATGGCAAACCGAAATGCCTCGATTTTTTCCTCATGTGAAAAAGAAATTTTTGATGTCATGCGCAAAGCAGTCATTGCAGCCGTATGGATCAGAGAGTCTATATAGCTTTGGCACGACTCGACCCCATCTTCACCGTCCAAAATAGTTGTCCGGAGTTCCTCCGTTGTCACATAAAAACCGCCGCACATGTCTGCATAATAAAGAGCTTTTTCCTTGTCAATGCCATCATAAGTGTAACAAAGGCACTGAAGTGCGTTTTCTCTTTGCCTTGTGTCCGTGGTTTTCTGTAAAAGCTTCTCTCCGAGTGAAATAATACGTTCCGCCTTGTCCTTTGGACACGGATAGACCGCCTCTCTGTTTATCGCAAACATCAATCCTTCGATCACGCGGCAATCGTTCGGAAATTCCGCATATGCCTGTTCCCATAATTCAAGATTCTTTTCGTTCTCGCCGTTATTTTGATAGACGGCGGCTTTCCGTTCATATTCAGCAATTGCTTCTTCCACTCTCACCTGATCCACGCACAAAAGCTCATCCACCGTTATGTCAAAATAAAATGCAATGCGCGGCAAGAGCGTAATGTCGGGAAAGCCTTCGCCGCGCTCCCATTTTCCGACCGATTGCGGTGTAATGCCGAGATGATTGGCAAGTGCTTCTTGTGTGATTTTTTTCTGTAAGCGCAATGAACGCAGTTTGTCTTTCAAATTTATTTGCATATTGTGTTCCCACTTTCATTTAGATTGATAAGCGCTTATCTTGGTTACATTATACCATGCTTCAACATTGATATCAAGAACCGCAATGGTTATTATTGAGTGTAATATACAACCTGCGGTTGTTTCGGACGCTTTTCGTTGATTTCCGCAATGCAATTGTTGAAAAGCATTCAAATTGCAATGACAATATGTAAAAAAACTCATAGTGCTGTCCGCAGAAAAAGCCGATTTGTTTCTTCCGCGAAGAGAATACCGCATGGCAGCTCTCGGCGGCGTTTTAAATTTCGGGTCCTTCTTGAAAACCTGCTCTACCTTTCGATTCAAGTCATGCTTGGATTTGAAGCAATGAATTGATAATTGCATTTTTTGAAAAATGTGTTATCCTATAATCACACCGGTGAAAAATATTTTGGAGGTGCTTTTATGCAGCTTGATCTGGGTAAAAAGATACGCGAGCTTCGTCAGCGCGACGGTCGCACGCAGGAGACTCTTGCCGAGGCTATCGGAGTGACATCGCAGGCTGTTTCGCGATGGGAAGCGAGCGGTGGGTATCCCGATATGGAGATGATACCTTCTCTTGCAAATTATTTCGGCGTTTCGATCGACGAGCTTTTCGGCTACAATAATGAGCGCTCAAAGAAAATTGATGAGTTGGCTGAGAAGATCGAACACATGAATGCTCAAAATAACGGCGCAAATATCAACATCGACGAATGCATTTTAAAGGCAAGAGACGCATTGATAGAATTTCCGGGGAATGAAAAACTTATGCTATGCCTCGCCTCTGTATTGTACAATGCAGGATATGTACGTCACGGAGAGCATCATTTAACGGATGATGAGGGATACGATGTTATGGACACCGAAAGACATCGGAGCTATCCGGAGTGGAGAGAGGCGATATCGTTATATGAGAAACTGCTTAAAACCATGGAGGATGGAGCTTCTCGTCAGCGCGTGATACGTGAGCTGACTCAGTTGTATTTGAATACGGGAGAGCACACGAGAGCGCTCGAGGTGATCGAGGCTGTACCCGATATTTACAGCTCGAGAGAATTTCTTAAGGTTAACGCATCGGACGGAAAGGAGCGCGCAAGAGCTTACGGAGAGGCGTTGTTAAAAACGGTCAGAGCTTGCTCCGAGCTTATTGTAAACGGGGTAATTGCTCAGGGAGAGAATATGTCTCCTGCCGAAAAGGTGCAGAGTCTGCGCGGAGCTATCGGCGTTTTCGACAGTGTCTTTCCCGACGGAAACTACGGAGTGCACCATGCTTATATCGCAAGAGTCTATTCTCTGCTTTCGGTGTATCTATGGTCGGACGGAAGAAAGGATGAAGCATTTGAGGCTTTGGATAACGCACTTGCGCAGCTCATGCGCTGTAACGAATACTGCGCGAAAGGCATCGACGATTATACCGCGCCTCTTGTACGAATGGTCAAATATGATTTAGCCTATGACTGTGCAGACAACGATTCGCGACCGCGTGTATCGTGCGGCAGTCTCATTGAGGATTGGCCTTGGTGGCGCGTGCCGGAGGAGTCGACCGTAAGACCGGAAATTCAGACGGATCCCCGTTGGAATGAATGGGCGGCAAAAGCACGGGCGTGTGACAAAGAGCATTGAGTGCGGCGCCGGGCTTTTACTGATGCTTAGCGGATGCGGATATCTTGGGCGGAAATGAGGCGGTCAGCAAAGGCATACTCCGTCATATCCGTGTATCGAAAAAGCGCTTGCATCTGATATAACCTATTATTATATCAATATAGGTATTGACTATATCCGGAGATCTCGGCGCCTCACGGTGTTTTCTAAATAATTTCTGCAAGGACAGCTTTGACGAGGTGTGTTAAAATGCAGACACAGAAAGGAGATGACTTTATGGAGAACAAAGAACTGATTGATAAAGCCATCGGATTTATCCAGCACAACCCGAAAGAAAATCTGTCTTTGCGGGATATTGCGGAGAATGCCGGATTTTCGTGCACCTATTTTGATGCTATCTTCAAGCAGCACACGGGGTATAGTCCGGTAGAGTATTCGAGGGTCTATAAGCTGACGAGAAGTGCGCTCGAGCTGCGTCGAACCGATAAGACCATTCTCGAGACAGCGCTCGATTTCGGCTATTCGGGACCCGAGAGCTTCAGCCGCGCGTTCAAGGCTTTTTACGGCATTGCGCCGAACGCATATCGCAAGAAGTATTCGGGAGAGCCGATAGACTGGCACTCGCTCTCCGGCAGGATAGCGATAGAGCATTTTCGGAATACCTTTCCCGAGCTTAAGCCCTCTGATGTTGATTCCGCGCTCGACTTTTGCTTTACGCATAATCCGATAAAGTATGCGGAGGACATTGTCGGAATGACCGTTGCCGAGTCACAGATACTGACGCTCGGCGATCCTGCTGCGCTGCGGCATTTCATCTATGTTTCCGATTACAATTCCGTCGAGCCGTCGATCGATCTCGTCAGCGAAAGCGAGGACGACGCACTGCCGTATCTTGCGCTGCTCTCAAGGCTTCCGGGACTGCGTTTCCTGATGCGGAAGAGTGTATCGGAGGATTGGATACGCTTTGATGATGAAGCCGCAAAGCACGGCTTGACCTGCCGCCGCAGCTTTGATATGGTCTATGCAGCCGATTCTGTCGAGCTGCCCGTATGCCCGGGGCTTTCTGCGCGTTTGCTTACGGATGCGGATATGCCGCTGATACGTGCCTTTAAGGAGCGCGGTGCATGTGCCGAGTGCCATGTCAGGGCTATCGAAAGCAGTCTTTCAGGGAGTGCGAATGTCGGAATGAAGCCGTGCGGCATTTTCTCCGGTGATGAGCTTGTCTGCCTCGGCATGCCGACGCTCGACAGGGTGCGCGAGCTGAAAAAGTACGATATCGGTGCGATTTTTGCAATTGATAAGCCGCGCAGAGACGAAGCGATAGACCTGATGTGGAAATATGTAATTGATGTCTGCCTGAAGGACGGCGCGGTTATCGGCAATGCCGCGGCAGAAGAGGACGACTCACCGCTCGGAGTTTCGCGCTGCGAAGCCGTCGGACTCACGCGCGTCGCAGAGCGCTGCTGTTATCGGAAATAACCGTGCTCGGACGGGTGCGCAAAATTCCTCGCTCTGCAAATATCGGACGTATTTCTCGGCGATGCGGAGTTGCGCTGTCTGGTACAGCGGTTGCCGAAAAATCGCAATAACTTATGCAGAGATACAACTAATTAAATCACACATTTCTCACAAGTATCTTCCGAAACCTAAGATATATACAAATATACCGATATACCGACCGGAGCGACGCATATGCCGCCGGTCGGTATAACTTTTTTTAATTTGTGCTTGCATAGTCATTATACAGATCGTAAAGCATTCGGTGCGTTATTTTCATAAAACGGAATAATATTCTGAAAATGTTGGCTCGGAGCATTGACAACATTCCGATTTTATGTATAATAAGTATGAAAAATATGATAAATCATACTCGGAGGCGAAAATGAAAGGACCGAAAGGAAAATTCGCGTGGACGGCAACGGTCGGCGAGCGCGGACAGATAGTTATACCGAAGCAGGCGCGAGAGCTGTTCGGGATAAAGCCCGGAGACACGCTTCTGCTGCTCGGAGACACAAAGCGCGGTATTGCCATACCGCCGAGCGGGAGCTTTACCTCGCTGCTCGAGCGTGTGTTTGCCGACGGCGAGCACGAGGAGAATGAATCGCTGGCGGCAGCGGAGACCGAAACCGAGTCTGCAGAAGCATCGTATGCAGACGGCGCGAACGCGAACAACGAAGCCGACGGCAGCGACGGAAACGGCGGCGCGATATGATGAATGTCAATACAGATCATCGCGATAATTACGATCGCGCGATAAGAATACGCGGACTTGAAAAACATTATCCGGGCTTTACGCTCGGACCTCTTGATTTCGATATCGGAGAGGGACGGATAGTAGGCTTTATCGGGCGAAACGGCGCAGGCAAGACCACGACGATAAAGTCCATGCTCGGGCTTGTTCATCCCGACCGCGGAAGCGTAGAAATGCTCGGCTATGACGCCGCAAAGGATGAAAAGAAGATAAAGGCAGCCATAGGCTATGCAGGCGGTGCGGTCGGCTGGTATAAAAAGAAGAGCATCGAGCTGCTTGCGTCGGTGACCGCATCATTTTACCCGAGCTGGGATGATGCCATGTGGCGCAGATATACCGATATGTTTTCGCTCGATACACGCAAAACTCCCGAGCAGCTGTCGGAAGGCATGCGGGTCAAGCTCAGTCTCGCGCTTGCGCTTTCGCACGGTGCGCGTCTTCTGATACTCGATGAGCCGACGAGCGGACTTGATCCGATATCGCGCGAGGAACTGCTTGACGTGCTTCTCGACCTTGCAGGGGAGGGAAAGACCGTTTTTTTCTCGACGCATATTGTATCCGACCTTGAGAAATGTGCCGATGATATTCTGTTTATCCGTGACGGTAGGATAGCTCTCGACGGCGAGCTGCACGACATTGAGCGCAGCTATTCGATAATCGACGAATCTGCCGCATCTCCGGCGCTTCGCGATGCCGCGCTCGGACGCAGGCGCGAACGCGGCGGCGCGACCCTTTTGGCGCCGTCTGCTCTCGCATCATCGGAGCTGCAGGCGCAGACAGATACCTCCGTGCCGTCGCTTGAGGATATAATCATTCACCTCGAAAACGGCATTGAATCGGACAATGGCGGTGCAGATACCGACAGCGGCAATGCCGCACAAACACTCAGCTGCGAAAAAGAAGATTTCGGAGCAGTCAAAAATAGTGCTGCTGAAAATGCATATGCCGTGACTGACGGTAAGAAAGGGGGCGATAGATGATGGAGCATACAAGATCAAATACCGCCGCATTGCTTCTCAAGGAGCTGCGGCTGTCCACCTCGCCGCTGACCGTTATATTTCTTGCGTTTACACTGATGGTATTCATACCCGGATATCCGGTACTCGTGTCGGCTTTTTTTGTGTGTCTCGGAATATTTCAGTCGTTTCAGCTCGCGCGTGAAACGGGGGATATCATTTATACGGCGCTCCTGCCGGTGAGAAAGCGTGATGTACCGCGCGCAAAGCTGCTGAGTGCCTCATTTTTTCAGCTTATCTCGGTGCTGCTCGCATCGGTATTTACGGTGATACGTCTGTGCTTTATGTCCGCTCTGCCGCCCTATGCCGATAACCCGCTCATGCCCGCATGCCCGACGCTCATCGCCTTTATGCTGATTGTTTATGCGGAGTTTAATTATATTTTTGTACGCGGATTTTTCCGTACGGCATACCGCCTCGGCGCCCCGTTTGTGCGATTTATTGTCGCCGCGATGCTTACCGTCTGCATTTACGAGGCTCTGCCTCATCTTCCCGGACTCGGTTTTCTTGCCGCGACCGACGCACCCGGGATAGCGCGTCAGCTCGTCCTACTTGCCGTCGCCGCCGTGCTTTACGCAGTCGTAACAGATGCCTCCTGCCGCAGCGCACAGCACCGCTTCGAGCATGTCGACCTATGAGAGAAAAGTCGGTTCAATTTCCGACATTATATTGCAAAAAGAAAAAAGCTATGCTATAATAGTGTCAACTGTTTAGGCTTTGCCGGGCGGCAGAGTCGGCTGCAATCACACACGAAAGGATGCTTTCGCATAGCGGAAGCTATGGTCAAAATATGCAAGTAGTACGCGAGCTGATAGAGCGCTATCTCCCCGGTCACTCCGATGATTTCGTGCTCGAGACCATTCCCGCCGAGGGCGGACACGATACCTATGAGCTTGACTCGCGGGACGGCAAGGTCGTTCTTCGCGGCAACAATGCCGGCTCGGTAGCCGCTGCGCTCGGTTGGTATATCAAGTACACGATGAAGGCGAACATCTCTTGGTGCGGCAAGCGCATTCCCGTATTCGAGGCGGG
>URAP01000043.1 GCA_900545935.1 uncultured Eubacteriales bacterium | reverse complement strand
TGTCTGTCTGTCTGTCTGTCTGTCTGTCTGTCTGTCTGTCTGTCTGTCTGTCTGTCTGTTAAGATTGTCTCACCCTGTGCGGCAAATGTCAAGAGCTGATCGCGATAAAATTCATATTGTTTTTTTCGGGCTTCAATCTCTGCAGGCAGACCGATGTTCAGGTCCGAGCAGATTGCGTCAAAGTTGTCAAGGACATTTATTATCCTATCCTGTACCTCTAAGGAAGGAACCGGGACCTTCACTCTACCCACCGCATTGGCATTAAACTGCTGTTGTCCACCTTTTGAAACATACTTTTCAGCCTGTTTCCAATATAGCCGGGACTTTGCAAAATGCCAGTAATACCTATTTCTAATCACTGTATTGTCAAGAACGATTTTAATCAGAAATGATGCATATACCGCAGGTTCATCACTGTCAAAAAACATTGTCTTACCGTATGTCGCTCCGGTGCGAGCGACTAATAAATCGCCTTTCTTCAATAGATACTGCATGCTTTCTTCGGTCAAATCAACATATTTTGCATCAGATGGATTGAGATAACCATATTCGTCAATGTCGGTTATCCTAACAAATCGAACATCACCTGTATCCCTTGCTTTATCTGTATAACCATAGACAAACTTCGCAACATCGCCGAGTGTCCTCCATCTGGTTTCACTCGCCTCTCCAAGGGCACCGAATGACAGCATCTTATCCCGATAGTACGCATACTGCTGTTTTCTTGCGGTAAGCTCTGTGGTAAGCTCTGTGGTAAGCTCTGTGGTAAGCTCTGTGAAATTGTCCAGTATGCGGACAATTTCACGCTGTACCGGTAGGGGTGGAATGGGAATCAATATTCCTTTCATTTTCTCTTTTGAAACATTAAACCGAGTAGTTCCGCTTGCTGTTTTCTTTATCTGTCGTCTTAATTCATCTGAGCGAAATAGATGCTTTGAAAAATCAGGCAAAATAAGATTATTATCATCAAAGCGCAGAAAAAAGCAAAAACTATTTAGATACATTTTTTCGTCCGTTTTTGTGGTTACAACTGACGAAAATCCGCATTCATCAAGAGTTTCGGATGAACCGGTGAATATTACGTCTCCATACAGCAACAAATTTTGCTTTTCTCCGTCAGAAATTTTCACTTTCTCGCTCACATCTATTCGAAGTGATGGATTAGAATATACGTTCTTATATGTAATTAACTTTGCATTGCCCTCAACAAAATCTTCCTTAGTTTTTCCCGTTAATCCTCCCAAAAATCTTCCTAATTCACCAAGGGTTTTATATTCTACCCCATCGGTGCAAAGTTCTTGTATTAATGCTTCAAGTTTGGTCATTTGGGTGCTCTCCTGTCGATATCCATATTTTTGCCAAATTCACATCAGAAAAAGACTCACCGTTTTCAATTTGAAGGGTTGTAATTTTATAGTCAACAAATTTAACTTTTCTTATTCCTTGCGAATATAGAACAATATTATAATGCGAACAAACTATTCCCGGTGTTTCTAAAGGAATATAGCATGAGCTATATCGAATGCCCTCCGGATAAAATTCCGTTATAGCCCTGCACAATTTGTTAGTAATAGTGTATAGATTTTCTTTTCGATTCAAAACTGCAAATTTATACGGCAGTATCATTTCTTGTGGAGGATTTGTTTCATCAAGTCTTGACAAATCGCATAGCTCAACACGTCCGAAGTGTGAGTCCAAATATTCAAATAACTCTTTGTTTTTGTCACCACGAGATGGTGCAATTAAAAATGCATTTAAAACAATTCCTGCCAAAGTGAGCGACGGATTTTGAGAATTATAAGTTAAAAAACCTCCCACTTCAATATCCTCAATACATTCGTAGGTGGCAAGCACATATTGTTGCCCTGACTTCATATGAGTTTCAAGATAGCAAACAGTTTCTTCGCTTCCCAAATAAAGCGCAGTTTGTCCTTTAGCATTAGCTCTGTTCTGATTTTGATTCGGCGGCGGAGTCCATTCTTTGGGATTTGAAAAATCGGTATTATCTTTGTAATCGCGAATACGGTATAGTTTTGTTCCTTTTTTTATTACGCTTGATCCAAAATCAAAATGTATATTGAGTTTGTTAAGAAACAAATAGTTGAAAACAATCTCAAAAAGATCTCCGGCTTCCCATAAACATTCAAGTTTTGCCTTATCAATTTGATCTATTTTTCCCAATCGTATTGTGTCTAATAGTTTTTCTAACTTATATCGGAAATCGACGTATTGTTTTTCGCTCATCCCTCAATCTCCCCAATAATCCGGTCGATTTCCTCTCTCAGCTTCTGCTCCCGTGCGACGATTTCCGCAATTTCTGCATTCAACTTCACAATGTCAATCTTTTCGCGGGTGTCCTCCTGCTCCACATAGGTAGAAACAGAGAGATTATAATTGTTCTGCTTGCTGCCAACTTCGTCGTTCGGCACAAGACGGGCAAAGTACCGCTCGTCGTTACGTTCCGCCACAGCGGACACGATACGTCTGATATTGTCATCGGAAAGTCGGTTATTCTTCTTGACCTTCACAAATTCCTTGGAAGCATCAACAAACAAAATAGCGTTATCCGTCTTATTCTTTTTCAGCAGCATAATGTCAACGGAGATAGTGACATTCATAAACAGGTTGGAGGGCAGCTGAATGATGGCATCCACAAAGTTGTTATCCACCAGATACTTGCGGATCTTCTGCTCTGCCCCGCCGCGGTACATAATACCGGGGAAACAAACGATAGCTGCCGCACCGTTGGAAGCAAGCCATGAAAGGCTGTGCATAATAAACGCCATATCGCCCTTGGAGGCAGGAGCCAGCACTCCGGCAGGCGAAAACCGCGGGTCATTGATAAGCAGCGGGTTCTTATCGCCCTCCCACGGCACGGCGAACGGCGGATTCGAGACGATCAATTCAAACGGCTGGTCATCCCCATGCTGCGGACTGAGCAGCGTATCCTCCCGGACAATACTGAACTTATCGAACTCGATGTTATGCAGGAACATATTGATGCGGCAGAGATTGTAGGTCGTCAGATCTATCTCCTGACCGTAGAAGCCCCGCTCGATATTGTCCTTTCCAAGCACCTTTTCTACTTTAAGCAGAAGAGAGCCGGAGCCGCATGCAGGGTCATAGACCTTGTTGATCTTAGTTTTTCCGATAGTACCGAGACGCGCCAACAGCTCCGAAACATCGGCAGGCGTAAAATATTGCCCGCCTTTTTTGCCTGCATTAGCGGCGTACATTCCCATCAGATACTCATACGCATCGCCGAACAGGTCGGGATTGATGCCATCAGTAGAGAACAGCGGCATCTGCGCTACGCCGTTCAGCAGCTCTACCAGCACCTTGTTGCGCTTGGCGACGGTCTCACCGATGGCCTTGCTGTTCACATCGAAATCGTCAAACAAAACTGCAAAATCATTCTCAGCGTCTCCGCTGGCGGCGCTGCTCTCAATGTGGTTGAACACCCGCTCCAGCGTCTCGTTCAGGTTGTCGTCCTTATCGGCACGGGCAAGCACATTGCAGAACAGCTCCGACGGCAGTATAAAAAATCCCTTTGTCTGTATCAGATCCTCGCGTGCGACTTCCGCCTGTTCATCGGGCAGATCGGCATAGTTAAAGTCCTTATTTCCGGCGGCGTGTTCGCCCTCGTCGATATACGCGGCGAAATTCTCCGAAATATAGCGGTAAAACATCGTGCCCAGCACATAAGATTTGAAATCCCATTCCGCCACATGCCCCGCGTGAACAAGGTCGGTAGCTATTTTATATATACGGCGGAACAGCTCGTCCCGCTCTCTATCGTTCTTTATATCAGCCATAGTTTTCACTTCTCCTGAGCGATCCACGCCGCTTCGATCTCATCAAAGGGGATATTGTTTTCCTCGCAAAAAGCCTTGATCTTCTTCATTGCCGTGATGTTCGGCTTGGTTTTGGCGTTTTCCCAACGGTTTATCGTTCCAACGGATACATTCAGCGCTTTTGCAAAGCTCTCCTGTGACAGCAGAGCTTTTTTGCGCATCACCCGTATTAACTCACTTAAAGGCATCTTCAAACCGTTCTCCTTTCGGAATATTAACACCATTATACCATAAACCTATCATTTTTCAATATTTTTTGATAAAAATCAATTTTTTTGTCACAATATAAGGCTTACGGATACCGACATGACAGATACCGTTTTCAAGTATCGGAATAAATTCTGTCGAACTTTTCGAAAAATGTTTTTTCTGCGCGCGTCGCGCATTCACCCCATGCATCAAAGCGGGCTGTTAAAAAACATGTTTTTAACAGCCCGCTTGCGTAATAACATATTAAAAAAAATCGAGCATTCATAAAGTCAAATCCCTTATGAATACTCGATATGGTCTGAGTGACTGGACTTGAACCAGCGGCCTCTACCACCCCAAGGTAGCGCGCTACCAACTGCGCCACACCCAGATACAACGCTGAGAATTATATCACAAAAACATCGGCTTGTCAATACAAAAAACGAAAAAATATCAAAAAGCCGATATAAGTACATGGGAAAGCCGCAGCGCCCCACCCGCATTGTGAAAGTCGCCGCGCGTCAGCAGTCCCACAGATGCCGCCCCGGGTCGACGCAGCCGCACGGCATCTCCTCAACAACCGACAGTATTTCATATACAAGCTCGCGGTCAAGCGTACCGCTCATAAAACCATCCTCCCGAAATATGCGCTGTCAAATCTTGCGACCGACAATCGTGTCGCAGCTGTCAGAGCACATCATCCGACCGCCGTTCCCTTCTTCGGTAGATACAGTCGGCTCATGTCGACTCCTTCGAGCTCGAGCAGCCTCCGCTTTCGTTCTATGCCGCCCGCATAGCCTGTCATACTGCCATCAGCTCCGACTACCCGATGGCACGGGATAATGAGCGATATCCTGTTGTGCCCGACGGCTCCGCCGACCGCCTGTGCGGACATCTGCGAAAGCACGAGCTTATGCGCCGCCCGCTCCGCAAGCTCACCGTACGTTACCGTATGACCGTACGGTATCTGTGTCAGCAGCTCCCATACCGCCAGCCTGAACGGCGAACCGACGGGGTGCAGCGGCGGCGTAAAATCGGGCTTCACACCGCCGAAATAGCGGTCTAGCCAACGCACCGCCTCCGCAAGCACGGGGGTCTCGAGCTCCGCATGCTCCCGAGCAAGACCGTCGGCAAAATATTTTGCGCCGTCAAACCACAGCCCCGTCAGCCCGGCATCGTCCGCCGCAAGCAGAATACCGCCGAGCGGCGACTCGTAATGCATCGTATATAACATTTCACTCGCCCCAATCTACACCGTTCTCATCCCGTAAAAGCACATAATAAGCATACCGCGGCATGTCACCACGGCAATACGAAAAAATGTCTCCAAAAACGAATTTCTTCACTGATTATATCACATCCGCCTCGCTTAATCAATAAAAAATCCCGCACTCGAAAAGAGTACGGGAAAAGCAGTTCCGTCATTTTTTCCAGTGCGCGAGCTTCGGGACGACCGCTTCCATATGCGTGCGGACCTGCTCTGCGGGCCATTGCTCGCTTGACATGTGCTCGACGCAGAAATCTATCAGCTGCTCGGGCGACGTATATTTGAATTCACCGTCCGAGTAGCACCACTTGCAGTACTCCTCGTCGGGGTATCCGTCGGCACTGCGACTTATCGTCGTATCGTCAAGCGGCATCCCGCAGCACTGACATATAAGCTGACGAGGCGAGCCCAGCAGCGTGTTGACCGAAACGTCAAACACCCCCGACAGCAGCTTCAGCGTATCCGTGCTCGGAACGGTCTCGCCGTTCTCCCATCTCGACACTGCCTGCCGCGTCACAAACACCTTCTCCGCAAGCGCCTCCTGCGACATGCCCCTCTCGGTACGCAGCTTAAATATAACGTCCTTTGTTTCCATATCTCTCACCTCCGTAAAAGCATCCTAACACAATTTTATCGCCCGAGCAAGCAACTGTCGGTTGCGGCGGGCACACCGTGCGACATATGCCGTTTTTATCGGCAGCCGTGCGGCTTCTCGGTGATTTTGTATGCTTTTTGCATATTATATATATACGTCATGCACATAAATAATCTTTGTATATGCAAATTGATAGTGGACAATTCACGCAGTTCGATGTATAATAACGCTGAAAGCGAGGTAATCACATGGGTAATCACATATTCATAATCGACTCGGTAGCCATCGGAGAATACATTTCCGGATTAATCGACAAAAAATTTAAGTCGTCAAGCGAATTCTGCAACAAATGGCTTGAAGAAAACAACGAGCCCACAGACAAAGTATCCGTCCAAAACAGGAGAAACAAGCTGTCACAGATAAAAAACGGGAAAAAGAACATTCAGATCGACGATCTACCCGTATTCTCAAAGCTGCTCGGCGTGTCATTCGAGCGGATACTCAGCGCGGGCGATTCGGGTCCCGCACTGCCGAAACAGGTATCAAACTACTACATAGCACAGTCTAAGAGCAAAAAAGAATGGCAGGAGTATATCGACAGAGCGGACAAACCTTTCCTCTACATGGACGAGTTCGGCAAAACCATAATCGAATATGCCATAGAATTTCAGAACTACGACTTTATAAAATTCCTTATGGATAAACATTGCATATGGTTTGACAGCGGACGGGATAAAGATTACGTCATAACCTTCGGCGCGGGAGCAAAAATTCAGGGAAACGACTCCGATAATTGTGAAAATGACTCTGCCATATACACACGTAATTCTATGAATCATCTACATTCCCGATTGACGGAAGATGATCGGCTGCGGATACAAATCATACCGATCGCCTGCGATAACCGCGATTTAAAAATGCTCGGTGACCTTCGCGCACGCGAAATTCCGGGGCTGTATTTCAGAGCCAACTACCTGTCCTGCTCACATCCCGAAGTCAATTCGCACTATGACGCGAGCGTCGTAAAGCGCATAGCGAATTCCGATAATAAGATACTGGAGTATTTCACCGACAGCTTTGACATTCAGAGCAGCCAAAATTGCTGTGACAAAAACGGGAAAGAACGAACCTTCGTTTATCCGTATATCTCTCAGCTGCTCGACTTTCTTATCGCGGAGGGCAAACCGTTCGCAAACCGCGCACTTGAAAAGATGATAGAGCATAGCAAAGCCACCCTTGACAAGCTCAATGGGCTGATAAATGATTCCCTTCAAAGCGAGTGCTATGACGAAAACTCATGGCGAGAAAATTATGACTTTTATGATGACGGCAATTTCGTCAGCTTCAGAAATAAAAGAACATATGACGGTATTATCACAAATATTGCGGTCGTATCAAAAAAATCGGGCGACCGCCATACTCAGACATTGATAAATAACCTCAACGATATATACAAGCAGATTAAAAATCTCGGAAAGGAGCACACGGTATGAGAGACATTTTTGATTTCGACGACGGAGATTTTGCATTTCCCCTCTCAGACAATTTTGCATTAGACTCCGACGGCGACCTCATGTTTCGCATGGACGATAACATGGCAATGGATATGGATAGCGGTGATATCCACTTCGTCTCGGATTGGTCACTTGATGACGACTGATGTAGCCCGAACGACCGTATGACCCGCACGGACGATCTCAGATCAAAATCCCGTCGCAGTGATCTATCTCGTGCTGAATTATCTGCGCAGTAAATCCGCTGAAATTCTTTACGCGGGTCTGAAAATCAGCCGTCTGCCATCTGACCTTGACCGTTTTGAAGCGCGTGCAGCGGCGCGATCCGCCGAGCAGTGAAAGACAGCCCTCCTCGGTCTCATATGCGCCGTCACGCTTGATTATCTCGGGATTGAACATAGTCATATACGCGCCCTCGTTGTCGAATACTATAAATATCCGCCGACATACGCCTATCATGTTCGCCGCCATGCCGACACACTCGTCACGGTGCTCCGTCAGCGTGTCAAGCAAGTCCCGCGCCGTCTGCAGATCCTCCCGCGTCGCGGGCTCCGAGCGCATACCGAGAAAAATCGGGTCGTGTATCAATTCCTTTACCATTTCAAGCCTCAAATTCTGTCTATATCTCCGCCGCACGCCGCTTGCAGCCTCCGACATCGCACCGCATAAGCGACGCAGCACACAAAACTCCAACGTTAAGCACTCTGCGCAAATCGCCGCATTCAATGCATGCGTGAAAAAACCACTACTCACATTATAGCCGCGATGCACCAGCGAGTCAATGCATTTCGACAAGTCCCTTATGAAAAGGTGAAAAATGCAGCGCTTAAGCGCTGCATTTTTCTATTAACCCCCATCAGATAGCCCGAGACGGTTATAAAGAAAAGGCAGGTTTTTAGACCTGCCTTTTCGGGTTAGATATTCACTTTGACGGTGATGTCATTCCGGCTATGGACTCGCCGTTTTGTTGAGTCTGCATATAGGAATGCTTTTGCATCGTCGCTCGTCAGAACAAAGTCAAAACAAAAGGTATATAGGAATCCGGCTTCGTGCGACAAGTAGTTGGCTGCCGGCACCGTATCTGCTTTTTCCAAAATGAACTTGCAGCAGTCTTTTTCCCGCTGCTCATATTCATCGCTGCCGTAACAGATGAACTCATTTGCAAGGGTATAGGCGGCGTTATATCTGCGTTTGTTGGGGAAATCGGACTCCTTTATTTCTTCCGGCTTATCAAGTGCCGGACATTCAACAGATAACGACAGGGTTATTCCGCCACCGGCGTCTTTGGCTTCTTCAAGAGCCTGCTCGTATTCTTCCTCGGTATCATAGTCATCGGGGTCTGCACCGGCATCGGCTCCATCCTCGCAAGTGTCTCGCCAACTACTTCTTGCCTCATCGAGTGCTTCCGAATATTCTTCTTCGGTTTCATAATCTTCGGGATCAACCCCAAAGTCTGATCCGTCCTCACAGGCATCTCGCCAAGCGTGTTTGGCTTCTTCAAGTGCTTCGGTATATTCATCTTCGGTTTCATAATCGTCAGGAAAGATACAGACATCCGAATGATATGTCGCACCAAGGTTCAAGAAATTGTCGAGAGTTGCCTTGGGAGAGCTCCGGTTGAGCGGGCGCACGGGAAAGTAATTGCATTTGCGAAAAACGAAGCCTCATATCTTGTGTTACACTTTTCATAGCAATCGAGAGTCTCCTTGTCGCTTTGGGTGTGGTAACTTAACTGTAACACCTTTGACTCTCAATTGCCATTCTTTTTTTCTCGGTGTAACACATCTATTGTAATCACACAGTAAAATTAACAAATTTAATAATTATGTACTTGTGCGCGGAGGTGTTTTATGATATAATTTTCTTTGTATAGTGAGGGAGTGTTTGTCGGCATTACCGCGCACCTGATGCGGCGGTCTGACGACGGCAGTGCGCCTGCGTCACGCAGGTCGCACAATTCACTGCACGATCGAATATCATCAACAGCATTTCAATAAACAGTCACGACAAAAAAATCGAGTAAACAGAGGTGTACCTATATGGATCACGACAGCAGAAGTTTCCCGTCTCGGGATTCACGGACCGAGACTCCGACGGACAGTGCGGAGGAGGCAAGAAGCGGCGGAGCAGTGCCGCAGAGCGCACCCATGGTTCAGAACGCGACCGACGCACAAAGCTCCGGCATACAAGCCGACGCGGCGCAGAACGGCGACAGCGAAAGCGGCGAGAGCGGCTTTTCGGTCTCGCTCATCGAGTGGGTGGAGATGTTCGCGGGATGCTTTGCGGTCGTGCTGCTGATAGTCACCTTTCTTTTCCGCCATTCGCCCGTCGACGGCACGTCGATGGTCCCGACGCTGAACAACGGCGACATTCTGATAATAGAAGAGCTCGGCTATACGCCGAAGCAGGGCGACATTATCGTTGCACAGTCCCCGTCGCTCGGCTACGACGAGCCGATAGTGAAGCGCATAATAGCGACCGGCGGTCAGACGGTAGATATCGATTTTGATACCTGGACTGTCACCGTAGACGGCGAGCCGCTGAACGAAAGCCGGGCTACGACAAAGCTCGAATCCGACGGAAGCTACACTGTCATCGGCGAGAAAAAATCGGGCGGCGACTACAGCATCAACTACATTGAGGGGCAGAGCATGCTCTCGCGCGACATGCAATTTCCTCTCACCGTTCCCGAGGACAGCGTGTTTGTAATGGGCGACAACCGCAACGGCTCGCTCGATTCGCGCTCCTCGCGTGTCGGAATAATCGACAACCGCCTTGTCGTAGGTCACGTCATATTCCGCCTCTTTCCGATTAGCCGCTTCGGCACGCTCTGACGGCACTGTATCCGCGGAGCTTGTCTGCGGGTCGAAGGGTATTAGCCGCGGCATATGATATTCAAATTCCCGGGACGCACCGTGCCCGACAGAGAAAGCAACAGAAAGGAGCCATGCAATGGCAGGAGAGCAGCATACCACGAGAAATAATATAAACTGGTTTCCCGGTCATATGGCGCGGACGCGGCGAATAATCAAGCAGAGTCTGCCTCTCGTTGACATAGTCATAGAGGTGCTCGACGCAAGAATACCGCTCAGCTCGCGCAATCCGGAGATAAAAAAGCTGGTCGGCGACAAGCCGATAATCTCGGTCTTTAACAAGATATCGCTCGCCGACCCCGACATCACCGCGCGCTGGCGCAGGGCGTTCGAGGAGGCAGGCGGCGGCTGTGCCTTTACCGACTGCACCACCGGCGCGGGAATAAAGGAGCTGCCGGGCGCGGTACGCGAGCTGCTTGCGGACAAGCTGGCGCGGTTTGAGGAAAAGGGTATGAGCGGCAGAGCCGTACGTGCAATGGTGGTGGGCATTCCGAATGTCGGAAAGTCCTCGCTCATCAATCGCCTCGCGGGCGCAAAGAAAGCGCGCACCGAGGACAGACCCGGCGTTACGCTTAAAAAGCAATGGATAAAGGCGCAGGGCGGGCTCGATCTGCTCGACATGCCCGGCGTGCTGTGGCCGAAATTCGAGGAAAAGCGAGTCGGCGAAAATCTCGCCCTGACCGGCGCGATCCGCGATGCGATACTCGACACCGAGGGGCTTGCGGTCATTCTCTGCAACCGTCTGCGCGAGCTCTACCCAGATCTGCTCTGCGCAAGATATAAGCTCGGCGGGCACGAGGAGATAGAAGAGCTGACCGACTATGAGCTGTTTCAGCTGATAGGACGCAAGCGCGGCTTTCTCGTCTCCGGCGGCGAGGTGAGCGACGAGCGCACCGCGGTCATGCTGCTCGACGAATTTCGAGGCTCCAAGATAGGCAGGATTTCGCTCGAGCGTCCAATGCCCGGCAAGCCGCGCGGCTGACGGAGCAAGGCATCAGGCGCGGGCATTTTTACCTATCCCCATTACAAATCAAAAGAACAGTTGCCGAACGTATCTGTACGGCAAAGCCGCATGCGCTGCAGCGAGCAATGACCTATGCGGTCGAGAAATTCAGAGGATAATATGTGCGCAAAAAAGAAAGAATACATTCCGCTGACCTATGAGCTTGAGGAGGAACTGTGTCCGCTCGGCACCGTTGCAGGCTGCGACGAGGCGGGCAGAGGCCCGCTCTGCGGTCCGGTCGTTGCCGCCGCCGTAATACTGCCGCGCGGGCTTGTGCTCGAAGGGCTCGGTGACTCCAAAAAGCTGAGTGAGAAGCAGCGCGAGCGGCTGTACACCGAGATAACCGATGCGGCGATAGCATACAGCATAGCCGAAGCATCACCGGAGGAGATAGACCGACTGAACATCCGCGAGGCATCAATGCTCGCAATGAATCGCGCAGTCGAGGGACTCCCCGTTCAGCCGGACGGAGTTCTCGTAGACGGCAACTACGCGCGGGGCTTTTCGATGCCCGCCATGACGGTGGTTCACGGCGATGCGCTTTCGCCTTCGATAGCGGCGGCATCCATACTCGCAAAGGTAACGCGTGACCGCATCTGCCTCGAGCTCGACAAGCAATACCCGCAGTACGGCATTGCCGTACATAAGGGCTATCCGACGGCAGCACACTATAAGGCGCTGAGCGAGCACGGTCCGTGTCCGTGTCACCGCCGCAGCTTCCGCCTCGAAAAGCGGGAGAAGCCTGACGGAGAGAAAAAGAGCAAAAATGCCGTCGAGTCGAAGAGCATTGAGACAAAAAGCGCAGAAAACACCGTTTCGAGAGCTCCGATCGGTAATACCGACAGCGCGAAATGATCGCGTCACAGACAGGGCAACTGCAGAGTGCCCGATAAACAGCCGGATAAAAATCCGATAAAAAATCAAACGGCAAGGAATACATACCGAAAAAGCAGCAAAGAGCAAGAGAAATAAAAAATCATCCGAAAAAGAGGCTCTGCATGAAGGACAAAGCAGCGGAATTCATCACCCCCGAGGAGCAGGCAAAGCATAAGCGCGCCGTCGGTGCAGACGGCGAGACCGCGGCATGCGAGCTGCTCGGGAAAAAGGGCTACGAAATAGCGGCGCGGAACTACCGTGCGGGACGCGGCGAGATAGACATCATAGCGCGCAGCTCGCGGCACATCGTGTTCGTCGAGGTAAAGACGCGCACGGCGGGCACGCTCATTCAGGGCGCGGCTGCGGTTGACCGCGGCAAACGGCGCAGCATCATTGCCTGCGCAAGGCAGTATCTTGACACACATCAGCTCGACCTCTACCCGCGCTTTGACGTAATAGAGGTGTATACACAGGACGGCAGCGTCATAGAAATAAACCATATAGAAAACGCCTTTGACGGGCGCGGCAGACCCACCGTCTGAGCCGTCCGTGGCACTCGGCTCTCGCAATACAGGGCACAGCGGACCGACGGCATGATAAAGCCGATATCCGTCAGCCGACCGACAGCCGCCCTCCGGCTCGGTGTCGGCATTCGGACTCGGATCATCCGCTGTCCCACCGAAATATAAAACGAAACAGAGGTTACGTAATATGGAGAGGCTATCCTATTTCGATCTGCACGCAGATACCCTGACTACCCTTCTCCGCAGCGACGGAACGCTCGAGCGAAACGCTCTGCAAGCCAGCATATCCGGCGGGCGGTGCTTCGAGAGCTACTCGCAGGTATGGGCGATATTCACCGAGCCCGGGGTCAGCTATGCTGCCTCGTGGGAGCGCCTGAGAGCAGCCCTCTCGCACAGCGCGCGTTATCTTACCCCTCAGAGCGGTACGCCGGACGGAGACAGCCGTCCCGCCGACCCGAGCACACTGCCCTTCGGCGGCACACGCAGCTACACCCCGTATCTGTCGATAGAGAATGCGACCATGGTCAGCCGCGATACGATGGAGGGAGACACCGAGTACCTTGCCCGCTGCGGAGTCCGACTCGTTGCGCCGGTATGGCGCGGCGAAAATGCGCTCGGCGGCGCGCATAATACCGCTGTCGGACTTACACGGCTCGGCGAGGCATTTATCCGTGAGATAATGCGCCGCGGAATGGTGCCGGATGTTTCGCACTGCTCGCACGAGAGCACGGCGCAGATAATCTCGGCGGCAGAGGCGGCGGGCAGCCCCGCCATAGCCTCGCACTCTTGCTCGGCAGCGCTGTACGGTGCGGACAGAAACCTGACCGACGATGAGTTTTCAGCGCTCGTGCGT
>URAP01000042.1 GCA_900545935.1 uncultured Eubacteriales bacterium | reverse complement strand
TACCGGCGGTCGAGGCTTCCTTTTCCGCGCGGCGCGCCTCCTTTACCGCATTCGCATATCTGCGCGGAGCATAGCCGTCTATGCCCGCCGACTGGAGCGAGCCGAATATGCGGTGCTTAAGTCCCTTGTACTTACGGTCTAACTGTGCGAGCAGCTGCTTCATCTCCTCACGCTCGGTGTGCCCGTCCTCAGGGCAGGAGGACGGAACAACGGGAAGCTCATTGTGAGCAAGAAAATACCGTATATCCTTTTCCGGCGCATAGATGAGCGGACGGATAAGGGTTATCTTTTTTCGGTCGAGATATGTAACCGGCGAAAACGAGCCGAGCCTTCCCTCGTGAAACAGGTTCAGCATAAAGGTCTCGACGGCATCATCGTAATGATGACCGAGTGCTATCTTGTTGCAGCCCGCCTCGATCGCGGCATCATGGAGTATCCCGCGCCGCATCTTGGCACAGAGCGAGCAGGGGTTCGACTCCTTTCGTGTCTCGAAAATTATCTTAGCGAGATGAGTCTTGACAAGTCGGAACGGTACTCCCCTGCTCTCGCAAAATTCACGAACAGGCGAAAAATCCATTGCCGGTCTGCCGATATCCTCAAAGCTCATATCGGCGGTGACTGCGACAAGCTCAAAATGCTTCGGATAAAAAACAGAAAGATTGATAAGCGCACAGAGCAGCGCGATAGAGTCCTTACCTCCCGAGAGACCGACGGCAATACGGTCTCCCTCCTCTATCATTCCGTACTCGTCGACCGCACGGCGTGTGCAGCTGAGCAGCCGACGTATAACCGGAAAATCCGCACGGTATACCGCGCGACCGTCAGGAGAAGGAACCGATTTTTTACACGCAGCGTCGTCATCGCACGCGCAGTTGACCGTATTCTCTTCCATCACATCATCTCCATCATATTTTTACGGCGGCGAAGCCATACTATTATTATAACAGCCGCAACAACCGCCACAGCAACCGCAGCAGAGCATGCGATTATGACAGGGCGGAAATCAAAGCTGACCGTTCCGTCCTCCTTTATCGCAATATCGGCACCGTATCTCAGATGCTCGGCAGCCTGAGCGATAAGCTCCGGTGAATCGGCTGCAAGAACAGCCGTGTCGGGCGAGCGCAGAGCGCGCATGCCGCCGGAGCTCTGCTCGATGACCTCGATATGCATCATAATCTCCGCGCCGTCAAGCTCGCCGTTTATCCGCAGCGGCACAAAGCCGCCGTCCGAGATAAGGGCAAGCGTTGAATCGTTGTAGATATAGGCAAGTCCCGAAATTTCCATGCCGCGGGTCGATGCTATTCCGCATCCTACGCCGGACACGGTCTTGCCGTGTCCGACGGTACCGCCGTAGAATTTAAAGCTGCTGTCATTATAAATACATGCGCCGAGCTCGGCAGTTCCCGAGGTCACAGCGCCGCCCCGCATATCCGCCGTCGCGTGATTATACAAGCCTCCGCCGAGCGTTTCCGCCGTACATGAGAACACCTTTCCGCCGCGAAGCACAAGAGTAGAGTTGTTGTATATTCCGCCGCCCTCGGTAGCCGTGCATTCGTTTACCGAGCCGCCGGTAATAATAACCTCTCCGTCGTTATATATTCCGCCGCCGCGCTCCGCAGTGCAGCGATTTATTGTGCTGCCGGAGAGAAGGGTCTGATAATAGCTCGCAACATATACGCCGCTGCCGGAGCAGCCGGATATCTCTCCTCCGGAGAGCGTACACTCACCGCCTCCAACGTATATTCCGCCGCCGCGTGATGCACTGCACGGCTCGCCGTACTCGACGATGCTGCCCTTGTCATCGAGTGCCGAATGACGGCCGATACAGCCGCCGGCAAGCTCAAAGCTGCCGGAGCGCAGATAGACCGCGCCGCCCTCATCCGCCGAGCAATTGCCTATGATGCCGGAGAAAACCGTCGCCCTGCCGAAATCTAAAAGTATTGCGCCGCCGCGCGTTGCGGAGCAGTCGAATATCTCTCCGCCGCGCAGCTCAAGCACACCGCCGAGAACCAAAACAGCGCCGCCCTCACCTGCCTTGTATCCTTCAATGCGCACACCGTCCATGAGCACAAGCTTACCGCCTGAGACCTCAAAGGCTCTGCCGTCGCCCGTCCCCGCGAAGTGCAGAGACGGCTCGTCACCGGAATCGCCGTCTTTGCCGAGTGTAAGCGTACCTCCGGTAACGGCAATAGGTACTCCGCTTATCCTGACGCCGGCACCGAGAATACGAATATCGCCGCCTGTGATGCGAAGCTGACTCGAAAATGTAATATCCCGCAGCAGCATAACACTGCCGTCCTCTGTTTTCATAGCCATCCCGTCGCCGAGTGATGAGATGAGCGACTCGGCATCGGTGACGTCAATATGCGCTGTCTCTGCGGTCTTTTCTGCGGCTTCTGCAGCCAAAGCCGCACCGCAGACAGCGGCAGAATCACCCGCTGTCTGCGCGGTACCGGAGGAATTGTCGCTCACCCTTGCAGCAGGAGATGAGGATGAAGCACCTGCGGCAGCCGTTTCAGTCGGAGCAGCCTTCGCCGCCGACACAGCGGCAGTTGTTTCGGAGACCGCCGAGAGCGGTACCCCGAGTGAAAAAAATGCGGCTGCGCAGACCGATATAAGAGCGATGCCGATACGTCGTCTGCCGATAGCGCGATTAAAAGAAGAATTCATATCTAACCTCACAAAAAGCGAAGCCGGCAGCTCGCAAAAGCGCGCCGCCGGAGGTCAAGGCATATTTTTACTCAGCGTCCTCCGCCTTAACATCGACCGAGCGAACAGCGGTACGGAGAATACGGATCTTGGTGCAGTTATGAGTAGTCTCGATAACGACAGTCTCGTCCTTGATGCTGACGATCTTACCGATAATACCGCCGATGGTAGTCACCTCGTCGCCGACCTGAAGGCCGTTTCTCATTGCATTAGTTTCCTTCTCCTGCTTTTTCTGCGGGCGGATCATAAAGAAATAGAAAACTACGACAAGGACCAACAGCATTACGATAGAAATCCAGCTCTGACCCATACCTGTGCCGGTAGTAGCAGCGGCTGCTTCGTCAAGAAGATTATACATTTTAAGGTCTCCTTAAATCATTATTATATGCATTGTATTATACACTATACGCGCGGGCTTGTCAATGCGGAGGATATGCAACGGATGAAAATTAACATTTTGTACCCACATTATACTTTCGCCGTCGGTATATTTTTATCCAAAGCAGAAAACCATGCACCCCCTCTCGTCGACAATAAAATAGCATTAAAATAAGAAAAAAACAAAATTTTTAAAAAATTTGCTTTTTCGGTAAGGAATTTTGAATCCTCGGTTGTATAATAGTATGAAGAGGGCGAAAAAGCTCGTCCAATTCACTCCCCGGAGGTTAACAAGGTGGAAATCGGTGAAGAGCTCTACAACCGTTTCCGCGACGGTGATGACACCGCCTTTGACCGGATACTTAAGCTTTATTACGACGGACTTTTATTCTTTGTGACAAGGTACGTTCGGGATGTCAGCACGGCTGAGGATATTGTTATAGACACATTTCTCGAGCTGCTGATGCACCGCAGCAGATATAACTTCAAAACATCACTGAAAACCTATCTCTATACTATTGCACGAAACAAGTCGCTGAATGTACTCAAGCGAAAAAGCAGAACAGATGTTGCGCTTGATTCGGTCGGGGACAATATCGCCGATCTGCATACGATAGATTCGCATATGATCGACAGTGAACGAAAACGTGTGATCAGCGAGGCGCTCGCCAAGCTGCCCGAAGAAATGAGAAGCTGCATTATTCTCGTATATTTTGAGGATATGACATACGAAGAAACCGCAAAAATCATGAAGAAAAGCAGAAAGCAAATAGACAATCTGCTTTACAGGGCAAAGGCGTCGCTGAAAAACATCATCGGCGAGGCAGGCAAAGAACTATTATGAGAACACTTGAAGAAGTCAAAAAAGAACTCGACCGCAGATATATCGCAGCCGACCGCAAGCGTCGCCGCACGCGCCGTACAGCTGCGGAGGCTACGCTCGGAATGATGCTGTGCAGCGCATTTGCGCTGACGGCAGTGCTTACATATAGGGGCGGCGAGCAGAATAGCATCTATAACGGTGATCATGCAGACGTAACCGGCACCGTGATCGTAACCGACGGTACTCGGGAAAGCACCGAGACAACGAGAGCAGCCGATACGACAGCTGCACCGAAAACCGAAGCCCCCGCAGAGACTGTGACCACATCCGCGGTAATCGATACATACATCCCTATCGCCCCCGAAGCTCCCGAGCCTGAGGAGGATAAGGACAGTGTAACCGAAACAGCGGCAGACAGCACTGCTTCTACCGAAAGTGCAGAGCCGTCCGACAGTACTGTCGGTACGGAAGCTCCACCGCCGACGAGCACGATCGTGACAACCGAGAATAACGGCGAAAAGCCGATAACGAGCCACAGACACAATACCCCGAAATATCCGGGAGGCGTTGATCCGAATGTCAGTGCCTACGATGTCAAATTAACGCTCACGCTGACCGCCGGCGGGAAACCGGAATCGGTAATAGAGCTCAGCGGCAAGCAGACGGTTGCTCTGGTGGAGCAGCGTCTCGAGAGAGTGCTCGGCATTTCTATCGTATCCAAGAATCACGTACCGAGCGGTATTGGTAATATATATACAACATCTTCGAACTACGGTACGCTGATAACAGTAACCGACAGCACCGGAACGAGCCGCGAATACAAGTTAGCATACCTTACATACGAAGCATACACTGCGGTGCGCTCCGCATGCTATTGATATTATATTGATACGATCATAAATCGAATCAGTACAATACTGCATATCCGAATAAGTGTTGACCGCCCGGACTCGGAATGCGTGCAGGATTATTGCGCATATCGGGACAGGGACTTAACCAAAAGTCGAGCACTGAGGCGAACGGTACGGTATTTACCGAACTGCCGCACTGTGCAAACTAAAATTGCTTTCTCTCCTTACATCCTTTCATTCACACCACCACCTCGCTTTGTGAAAGGATAATATTGATAAGACATTCGTCACATCTCTTGCAGTGACGAATGTTTTTGTTTTTTTGCGGCGGACATCGGATAAATATAAAACCCGACTGCAATACATAATTACATCGATACGGCGATACAAGCAGTACGTTGATACGGCAACACATCAATACGACCGTACAACGGACATTTTAATAACAATACGTCACAACGCACCGAGAAGACAGAACATTTGCCGACGCAGCTATCTCCTACCGAAGAAACGCACTAATATTAAGCCGTCATCTCCATGCCATTTACGGCGTTGCAAAAATAAACGGCATGCAAAAAGCAGATCCTTTGACAGCATATTATCCGTCAGCAGCCATGACATCGGCAACGGTCAAACTATCATCCCGAACAGACAAGGTGTAATAGCCGCAACACAAAAAAACAAAAAAAAGGAAAGAGGCGCACGGGCGGTATTTCTACCGTTCGTGCGCCGAATCGCGTCTGCAGCATTCGCCGCATGCGATAGGAGAAAGCTATTTAACATACCGCCTGCCTCTGCGCCAAACGAATCTGTGCGCCGCGCAGCGGTGTATTTTCAGAGGCAAAATCAGCCGCCGAGATATGCCTTTCTTATCTCGTCGCTCTCTGCAAGCTCCTTACCGGTGCCGCTGAGCTTGACTCTGCCCGACTCAAGAACATATGCACGGTCTGCAACTCCGAGCGCCTTGTTAGCATTCTGCTCAACGAGCAGGATAGTTGTACCTGCCGCGTGCAGTTCCTTAATGATATCAAAGATCTGATCGACAAGAATCGGAGCAAGACCCATAGACGGCTCATCAAGCATCAGCAGCTCGGGGTGAGACATAAGCGCTCTGCCCATAGCGAGCATCTGCTGCTCACCTCCGGAAAGTGTTCCTGCGACCTGCTTGCGGCGCTCGAGGAGTCGGGGGAAGCGCTCATAGACATCCTTGATGCTCGCGTCGAACTCGGAACCCGGTCGGGTATATGCGCCCATCTCAAGGTTCTCCTCAACGGTCAGCTGCAGGAATACACGTCTGCCCTCTGGCACGTGCGCAAGCCCCATAGAGACGATCTTATCGGGACGAACGGCAGAGATATTCTGTCCGAGAAACTCAACCGAGCCGGTCTTGGAATGCAGCAGACCCGATACGGTCTGGAGGATGGTAGACTTACCCGCACCGTTAGCGCCGATAAGCGTGACAACCTCTCCCTTGTGCACCTCAAACGAAACGTCCTTTATGGCATGGATGCTGCCGTAGTAAACATTTATATTATTGACCTTCAGCATTTTTCATCCTTCTTTCCGAGGTATGCCTCAATGACGGTGGGGTTTGACTGTATCTCTGCGGGCGTTCCCTTCGCGATGACCTGACCGAAATTAAGCACACAGATGCCCTCGCAGATACCCATGACAAGATTCATATCGTGCTCGATAAGGAGGACCGCAATCTGGAACTGGTCGCGTATCTTGACGATGTTCTCCATCAGCTCCGCCGTCTCTGCGGGGTTCATGCCGGCTGCGGGCTCATCGAGCAGCAGCAGCGACGGATTTGTGGCAAGCGCACGAACGATCTCGAGACGGCGCTGTGCACCGTACGGGAGCGAGCCTGCTTTCCAGTTAGCCATATCCTGCATATCAAAGATGGAGAGAAGCTCGAGTGCACGCTCGTGAGCGACCTTCTCCTTCTTCCAGAAGGATGGGAGACGGAGTATCGCCGATGCGGTGGAGTATTTCTCCTGATTGTGCAGACCTATCTTAACATTATCCTCAACCGTCAGATCGGAAAACAGACGGATATTCTGGAAGGTACGGGCGATACCCATGCGGTTTATCTGCGTGGTATTCTTTCCCGCGGTGTCGATGCCGTCGAGCAGGATGGTTCCGTGTGTAGGCTGATATACCTTTGTGAGCAGGTTGAAAACGGTGGTCTTTCCTGCGCCGTTCGGTCCGATAAGTCCTGCGATCTCGGTTCTGCCGATGATGAGGTTAAAGTCGTTTACCGCCTTGAGTCCCCCGAACTCTATACCGAGATGGCTGCACTCGAGCACGGGTGCTTTATCGAGATCGCGCTCGGGAACTATCGCGCGGCTCGGGAATGGAACCATATTGACCTTTCTTTTTTCAAACGGTGACATTTCAGTCCACCTCCTTCTCGCGTTTATGAGGAAGGAGCCGCGTAAGCAGTGTGCGGACCTTCGAAGAATTTGTTGCTATCATTACGAGTATGAGGACGATTGCATATACGAGCATACGATAATCCGCAAACTCGCGCAGCGCCTCGGGGAGAACATAGAGCACCGTAGCCGAAATGATAGAGCCGCGGATATTGCCGAGTCCTCCGAGCACGACGAATACGAGGATAAGAATACTTGTATTGAAGTCGAATTTAGCCGACGTGATGTTGGAGTAATTAAGTCCGTAGAGGGCACCTGCCGCACCTGCGATAGCTGCGGAGATAGTGAACGCTATCATCTTATACTTTGTGATATTGATACCTACCGATTCAGCCGCAATGCGGTTATCGCGGATAGCCATTACCGCACGTCCCGATCTCGAATTGACGAAGTTAAGAACGATAACGAGCGCTACCATGATAAGGACAAATCCCGCAGTGAAGGAAGCGATGGTCTGTGTGCCCGTCGCGCCCTGCGCGCCCTTGATAATAGCGGTACCCGTCGGCGTGAGGCCGAGGTCATCGACCGTCTTTGCGCCATTGTAGTTGAATACGATATGCAGTCCCTTATCGTCGGTACCGACGATAAGACAGCTGATAATTTCCTTGATTATCTCACCGAAAGCAAGTGTTACGATGGCAAGGTAGTCGCCGCGCAGACGAAGAACGGGAATACCGATAAGGAAGCCCGCGATAGCCGCAAACAGCGCGCCGATGACCATTGCAACCGCAAGACGCAGCGGAGCGCTCGTTATCGTGGAGGAAAGACCCGTCGACGCGACAACTCCGGCGAATGCGCCGACGCTCATGAAGCCCGCATGACCGAGCGAGAGCTCGCCGAGTATACCAACGGTCAGGTTGAGCGAGATAGCCATTACAATATAGCAGCAGGCAGGAACGAGCAAACCTACCGTCTTACGTCCGAGCACGCCGCCGTTTGAAAGAATGGTAAACAGAACAAAGGCAACAATAACAATGAGATATGTTATCGCATTGCTTCTTGTGTTCTTTTTGATACCGAGCTTTGACATTAAACTCACCCCCTCAGACCTTCTCGGAGATCTTCTTGCCGAGCAGTCCGACGGGACGTACAAGAAGAACTATGATGAGCACGGCAAATACGATGGAATTTGAAAGCTGCGTAGAGATATACGCTTTTGCCAGCGCCTCGATAACACCGAGCAGGATACCGCCGATAAATGCGCCGGGGATAGAGCCGATACCGCCGAATACCGCAGCGGTAAATGCCTTGATACCGGGCATCGAGCCGGTAGTCGGCATCAGCGTAGGATACGAGGAGCACAGCAGCACGCCTGCAATAGCCGCAAGCGCAGAGCCTATAGCGAAGGTAAGAGAGATGGTGCGGTTGACGTTGATGCCCATCAGCAGAGCCGCGCCCTTATCCTCAGAGCATGCGCGCATAGCCTTACCGAGCTTGCTCTTGCTTGTAAAGACGGTAAGAGCTATCATAATAATGATGCACGCCGCAACGGTAAGCAGCGATATGTAGGAAACGCTGAGCTTACCGCCGAAGAGGTTGAGCGTTCCCGAGATGATGGGAGTATATACCTTAGGGTTAGCACCCCAGATGAGGAGTGCCGCATTCTGCAGCAGGTAGGATACACCTATCGCAGTGATAAGCACTGCAAGCGAGGTCGCCTGACGCAGCGGCTTATATGCAAAGCGCTCGATAAGAACTCCGAGCAGCGTACATACGGCCATTGCGATGACCATAGCGATCCACGGATTGAGACCGAGGCTACTGACAGCCACGAATGAGACGTAGCCGCCTATCATGATAATATCGCCGTGTGCAAAGTTAAGCATCTTGGCGATTCCGTAAACCATAGTATAACCGAGTGCAATGATAGCGTAAACACTGCCGAGGCTTATACCGCTGATAAGGTAGGATAAGAATTCCATAGCCTTTACCTCTCTTAAAATAATTTCACTACACTGAATATGCAGATATACGCCCGCCGCGCGGTGAGCATATATCTGCATATACAGCATAACGCGCGGGCTTGCCGCCGACCGCGCGGGTCGACGGCAGCCGCACGTCTATGCAGCTTTTCTTATATGCAGAACAGCATCGCCGTCTTATGCGCCGACGTATGCGCCGTCCTTGATGACAACCGCACGAGGAGCCTTGGAGACTTCGCCGGTCGCGCTCCATGTCATGCCCTCGCCGGTAAGACCGTCGACCTTGATCTCGGTCATAGCGGCAGTAACCTTAGCGCAGATATCCTCAGAGGACATATCGGCAGTGCAGCCCGACTTCTCAAGTGCAGCGTAAAGTGTATAAACGCCGTCGTATCCGTCTGCCGCAAACTGGTTAGGAAGCTCGTTGTACTTTTCCTGATAGGTCTTTACGAAGCTCTGTGTACGCTCATCGGTAGCGTCAGCAGAGAAAGGAGTAAGAAGCATTACACCCTCTGCAAGCTTAGGATCAAAGCCCTCCATGGTAAGGATACCATCCATACCGTCAACACCGAAGAAGGTAGGCGCATAACCCATCTGATCAGCCTGAGAAAGGATAACGGATGCGGGCTGATAGTATATGGGGAGGAAGAGCAGATCAGCGCCTGCAGATTGTGCGGCGGTCAGCTGTACCGAAAAGTCGGTTGCGGTATCCTTAGTAAAGGTACCCTGATATACGACCTCGATGCTCTTAGCTGCAGCCTCTGCAACGAAGGTATCGCGGATGCCCTGAGAATAAGCATCATCGTTACGGTAGATGATAGCTACCTTCTTGTCTGCCATATGCTCCGCGATATAGTCGGCGGAGCCGGTGCCCTGGTTCGGGTCGGTGAAGCAGACCTGGAATACATTGTCCTTGTCCTTGATGATATCTGTGGACGAGCCCGAAGGAGTGAGCATAAACATCTTATCCTCTGCAGTCTTAGCGGATACTGCGATGGAAGAGCCGGTGGTAACAGGTCCTACAAGAGCCTGCATACCCCAGTCAACAAGCGTATTGTATGCGTTGACTGCGGTCTCGCCGTCGGCAACATCATCCTCGCTCTTGAACTCAAACTTAATGCTTCCGCCCTTAGCGTTGATCTCGTCAACAGCAATCTGAATGCCGTTGAATACCGCCTTACCGTAGATCGCAGCATCGCCCGTTGCAGGTCCGATACAACCGATCTTGAATGCAGTCGCGGTTGAATCTCCGCCGGTAGTGCCTCCGTTGGTCTCGGTGGCACCGCCGCCATCCTTTCCGCAAGAAGCAAAGACAGCTGCACTTGTCATAACTGCCATGGACAGTGCCATGACCTTCATAAACTTCTTATTCATGGTTCTCCTCTTTCCGATACACTTGGTATCATGATATTATAAATAAAAAGCATTTCCGTTTTTTATGCGGAAATGCTTAATATCCCTGATTTACTCAGCCTGCATAGGCTGCCGCTCCGCGCGGTGAGTTATTTAAGCAATTTCCGTTTCGATATGCGATTATGTGTAGAATTCCGACCACTCGTATAATGAGCGCGACGAGAATCACGGCAATAATTATTGCGCGCGCAATGACCGAAACGACGGATATAATGACAAATACAAGTGCGACAAGAAAAAGCGGCACTGCGACAATATACGCAGCACCGCCATTGGCACTCTCATTTGCAGCTTCATAGGTCGCGCATGCATTATCGCACGCAAAAGCGGACGGACAATTACGACCGTCGAAGGAAGAATTATTCGCACAACTCATAAAAGAATTCGTCTGCGTCATCTTTTCCTACCCCCATGAACTTTTGTTGTCCGAATTATATCATATCTCTGAACGAATGTCAACACTCTAATTCACTAATTATACCATTTTTTATCTTATGATAAAAAACTATAATCAACAATCGGTCGATATCATCATCCAAATAATACCACGTGATTCGATTCTGGCGGTTCAGCACCGTATTTTTATTAGTTTATGCAGTTAAACAGCGGCATATTCTGCATAATTTTACATAATAATTCATGCATATGCCGCGTCGGAGCGTAAACTGCACGCATAGGCCCGAGACGCTAAGCGCTCTCACACGGAGACCGGCATATTATGCAGTTACAGCTTTTTCAGCTTTGCGTATGCGCCCATCAGTTTTTTCGTGCCGACGGTGTCGAATACGACCTCATACAGCATATCGGACGCAATAGGCGTTGCAGTCAGTATACGCCCGTGACCGAAATTCGCATGCTGCACCTCGTCTCCCGCCTCAAAGCGCTCACGCTTTGACTGCTCGGGACGCCCAGCTTTTTTCAGCTCGCCCGAAAGCTCGATGGGCTTGCGCTTGTTGCGCTCGCGGAACGACTGACCGTCGCGGTTATGTATCAGCACCTCACTGTTGACGATATCCTCGGGTATCTCCTTTGCAAAGCGCGAGAGCTGATTGTGCGAGGTCCTGCCGTAGATTAGACGCTCGCGGACATGCGAGATGTATATGCGATCCTTTGCGCGGGTCAGTGCGACGTATGCAAGTCTGCGCTCCTCCTCGAGCTCTTGCGGATCGGACATCGACTGCATTCCGGGAAATATTCCCTCCTCGAGTCCGGACAGGAACACCACCGGGAATTCAAGTCCTTTGGCGCTGTGCACCGTCATGAGCGACACCGCATCCGCCTCGGAATCGTAGTTGTCGATATCCGCAACAAGCGCTATCTCCTCGAGAAAGCCCGTAAGAGTCGCTTCCTCACCGTTTTCGGCGACCCGCTGCTCGTATTCGAGCGCGGTGGAGACAAGCTCCTGAATATTTTCGAGACGGTCGAGCTCGCTCTCGCCCATCATAAGTATCATATTGCGATAGCCGGTGCGCTCGATGGTGTTTTCAACGAGCACCGAAAGACGTTCGGTACGCGCTATTCCGCGCAGCGTCTTGATTATCGAAACAAAATCCGCAAGCTTCGGCGCGACCTTAGACAGCACGGGATATTTCTCCGCGTCGCACATAACGTCGAACATCGAGCAATTCTGCACAGCTGCGATAGCCTCAAGCGTCGAAACTGTCGTTTCTCCTATCTTTCGCTTCGGCTCGTTGATGATCCTGCGCAGCCGCAGCCCGTCGCTCGGATTGTTGATAACGCAGAGATAGGCAAGAATATCCTTGACCTCCTTGCGCTCAAAGAAACGCATGCCGCCGAGAATGCGGTACGGTATACCCGAGCGCGAGAATACGCCCTCCAGTCCTCCCGACTGCGCATTTACGCGATAGAGCACGGCAAAGTCGCTGTACTTGCGCTTTTCGCGGAGCGCAAGCTCGGTGATGCGGTTGACGATGTACCGTGCCTCCTCGTTCTGATTTTCGAGACGCTTTATAACTATCTTCTCCCCCGCCTCGCGGTCGGTGCGCAGCTGTTTGCCCATTCTGCTCTCGTTATTTGTGATAACGGCATTGGCGGCGGCAAGAATGTTTCCGGCGGAGCGGTAATTCTGCTCAAGGCGTATTACCTTAGCTCCCTCATAGTTCTTTTCAAACGATAGAATATTCTCTATCTGCGCGCCGCGGAATTTATATATACTCTGATCGTCGTCTCCGACGACCATTATATTATGATGACCTGAAGAGAGAAGTCTTATCAGCTCAAACTGCGCGCCGTTCGTGTCCTGATATTCATCGACACATACATACTTGAACCGATGGTTATAGTAATCGCATATTTCATCGTGACCGCGAAGCAGCTCGACGGTTTTCATTATAATATCGTCAAAGTCAACTGCATTCGCGGCAGTCAAATGTCTCTGATAAAGATCATATATACCGGAAATACGCTCGCGGTTATAATCGTTGCCGACTGCTGCGGCAAACTCTACCGGAGTGATAAGCCTATCCTTGGCAGAGCTGATAGTATTCTGAACAAACCTCGGAGCAAGCGTTTTATCGTCGATACCGAGCTCCTTCATGCAGGCTATAATTGCGCGCTTCGTATCGTCGCTGTCATAGATGGTAAATCCGGAGCGAAGCCCCGCCTCATCGGCATGACGGCGAAGAATACGCAGACAGACCGAATGAAATGTCCCCGCAAGGACATCCGACTCTCCGTTGTCACCTCCGATAAGCGTGGCAAGCCTTGACTTCATCTCCTGTGCAGCCTTGTTTGTAAATGTAATGGCAAGCACCGCCCATGCAGGGCACGGGTCTACGGCAAAACTGTCAGCGGCAGCATCCAAAGCAGCGCAGTCGGCGCTGTCATCGGCGGCAAGAGCCTCGATCGAGGAAACATATTTCTCGGTCAGAGTGCAACTCGGCTCGGCAAAATAGGCATTACCGTATCGGATAATGAATGCAATACGCTTAGTAAGTACCGTAGTCTTTCCGCTGCCCGCGCCCGCAAGCACAAGTAAGGGTCCCCGTACGGTAAAGACCGCCTCGCGCTGCTGCTCGTTGAGCGTGTCAAAAAGGCGGTCGAATATCCGCTGCTTCGCTTTTAAAAATCTCTCTCCGATAACGTCAATACTACCCATGATAACCTCATAAAAAGCAAAAATGACGCAGCGACCTATGCCGCGCCCATACCTATATTATACATTATTCGGTCGCGAAAAGCAACAAAAATAATTGACAAAAATCCAAAAGCGTTGTAGAGCTACAATAGATGTGAGACCGAAAAGTATAGAAAAAGACGATTGAGATCGTTATAATCAAGTTACCACACAATCACATAACGAAAGGTCTCAATCGCTATGGATATTTTAGCACAAAGCAAACGATATTTGCCACATGAAAACACAACAAAGTAAATTCAGTGAAATTGTACAGGAAGACCAAAAAAGTGGGTCTGTTTGCCTCCGATATCACAACTCATAAGCATCCCTCATACACCGGAATAAGCAGTATGACGGTACAAAAGAATCGTTGCAGCAAAGGTCACACAGACCGCATTCTCAGCATGCGAATGGGCACATAAAGCGGGAGCTTAAATGGATCTGCATTTATAATTACGCACAAAACAAAAAAGGACGGCGCAGCCGTCCTTCAGGATGTCCATTGAAAACCGAATAAAGCA
>URAP01000041.1 GCA_900545935.1 uncultured Eubacteriales bacterium | reverse complement strand
GTCTGCGCTTTTTTAGCCTCCCCGAGAGCTTTTTCGGTCGGACGATTTTTTAGCCTCCCCGATTAGTACTCCAATTCTCCGCGGTATACAAGCACCGCGTCGCCCGTAAGCGTCACTCCGTCGTCCGAATAGCGGACGATGAGGTCGCCGCCGCGGGTCTTAACGGTGATATCGGTATTCTTCTCGCAGCAGCCGTTTTCGACGGCGGCGCAGACAGCTGCGCAGCAGCCGGTGCCGCAGGCGCTTGTCTCGCCGTTGCCGCGTTCAAAGACGCGGAGCTTGAGCATGGCGGGATTTACGACGCGCACGAACTCGGTATTTGTACGGTGCGGGAAGAGCGGCGAATTTTCGAACAGCGGTCCGATGCGTCCGAGGTCGACCTTGTCGACGTTGTCGGTAAAGACGACGCAATGCGGGTTGCCCATCGAGAGGCAGGTAACGCGGTACTCGGTGCCGCCGATCTCGATAGGCGAGTTGACGACGCGCGGCATATCGAGCGTAACCGGTACGGCGGATGCCGCAAAATCGGGCGCACCCATATTGACGGTGACCGACGAAACGAGACCGCCGCGTGTATAGAGATGCAGTCGGCAGATGCCCGCGCGGGTCTGAACGGTCATGTCGCGGCGCGGCACAATGCCGTTATCGTAGAGATATTTACCGACGCAGCGGAGCGAGTTGCCCGCGACGTAGCCCTCGGTGCCGTCGCTGTTGAAGATGCGCATTGCAGCGTCGGCGCAGTCGCTGTGCTCGATGAGCACGATGCCGAAGCCGCCTATTCCGCGATGGCGGTCGCAGAGCTCGACGCAGAGCGACTCGGGGCAGAGGATGCCGCCGTCGAAATTCTCGATATAGATATAGTCGTCGCCCGACGCCTGCATCTTAGAGAAGTGCAGCTGCCCGCGCTCGGTGCGCATATGGCAGATATCGACGAGCTCGGTATTGCTCTCGTTATAGCCGCAGGCGATGCTGTCGGCGAGCGCGTGAGCGGTATCGAGCGAGGTAAAGCAGGGCACCGAATGCGCAAGCGCGCGGCGATGCAGAGCTATATAATCGTCGACGGTCGAGTCCATCCATGCGCCTGTGTAGACGATATAGTCGATGCGCCCCTCCTCGACGAGCGGGAATATCTCGTCGGTAACCGTCTCGGTGGGAACGCCGAGCGAATCGGTTATCATGCGCGCGGTGTCGGGGGTGGCGTAGATACGGTAGCCGAGGTCGTCGAACTTTTTAGCGAGCGAGATGAGGTCGGCGCTGTCGCGCGAGTCGACCGAGATGAATACTCCCCTCTCGCCCTCGCGTCTGCCGACTATCATGCCCGCCGAGGTCAGCCCCTTGAAAAGCGCCTCGCCGAGGTTCTTGCCTATGCCGAGCACCTCGCCCGTGGACTTCATCTCCGGTCCGAGATTGGAGTTTACATCGGTGAGCTTTTCAAACGAGAACACGGGAACCTTAACGGCAGTGTACGGGGGCACGCGGTACAGACCCGTGCCGTACGGCATATCCGCAAGGCGCTCGCCGAGCATGACGCGGGAGGCGACATCTACCATCGGAACGCCCGTCACCTTAGATATATACGGCACGGTGCGTGATGCTCTCGGATTGACCTCGATGACGTACAGCTCGCCGCGCCAGATAAGGTACTGAATGTTAACAAGACCCTGTGTGCCGAGCGAGAGCGCGAGCTTCTCCGAGCACTCGATGATGCGCTCGGTCATCTTATCACTGAGGTTATACGGCGGGTAGACTGCAATGGAGTCGCCGCTGTGAACGCCCGCGCGCTCGATATGCTCCATGATGCCCGGGATGAGTATATCGGTGCCGTCGGAGATAACGTCGACCTCGAGCTCGGTACCCATCATATATTTATCGACGAGCACGGGATTCTCGATGCCGCCCGATAGGATGAGCTCCATGTAGGTGCGGACCTCCGCCTCGCTGTGGACTATCTTCATATTCTGACCGCCGATAACGTAGGACGGGCGGAGCAGAACGGGGTATCCGAGGCTCTCGGCAGCTGCGACCGCCTCCTCGACTCCGTTTACGCCCCTGCCGCTCGGGCGCGGGATGCCTACCCTGCCGAGCAGCTCGTCGAACCGCTCGCGGTCCTCTGCGGTGTCGATACCCTCGGCGGAGGTACCGAGAATGCGGATGCCCTGACGGTCGAGGAAGCCGGTGAGCTTGATGGCTGTCTGCCCGCCAAACGCAACGACGACGCCTATCGGCTTCTCTACGCGGATGATGCTCATGACATCCTCCTCGCAGAGCGGCTCGAAGTAGAGTCGGTCGGCGGTGTCGTAGTCGGTGGAGACGGTCTCGGGGTTGTTGTTGACTATAACGACGTCGTAGCCGCGCTCCTTGAGCGTCCATACGCAGTGCACCGACGAATAGTCAAACTCGATGCCCTGTCCGATGCGTATCGGTCCCGAGCCGAGAACCATGATAACGTCTCTGCCCGAGCGCGGATGACGGCGGGCTTCGCAGTCGCTGTCGGCGCTTGAATAGAAATACGGGGTCTGCGCGTCGAACTCCGCACCGCAGGTGTCGACCATCTTATACGAATAGCTGAACTCGGGCAGCTCGGTCGCGCCCGAGAGGCGGGAGATCGCCTTATCGGTGTAGCCGAGGCGCTTTCCCTCGTAGTAGAGCTCGTCGGTCAGCCCGCCCTCGATGCGGCGCTCGTAGTCGGCGAGGTTCTGCAGCTTGCAGAGGAAGAAGCGGTCGATGCGGGTCAGGCGGTGTATCTCGTCGATACTCATGCCCGAGAGCAGCGCCTCGAACACGGTGAACAGACGGCGGTCGTCCGCCTCGGACAGCCGTTCCTCTATCGGGCGGTCGGAGACGGGCGCGGCGCGCAGGGTGTCGAGCGAGATCTCGGCACCGCGTACCGCCTTCATCAGCGCAGCCTCGAATGAGCTTGCTATACTCATGACCTCGCCCGTCGCCTTCATCTGTGTGCCGAGGCGGCGGGAGGAGCCTTGAAATTTATCAAAGGGCCATTTCGGCAGCTTTACCGCAACATAGTCGAGCGCAGGCTCGAAGCAGGCGCAGGTCTTGCCTGTGATGTCGTTCTTTATCTCGTCGAGGTTGTAGCCGAGCGCGATCTTTGCGGTGATCTTTGCGATGGGGTAGCCCGTCGCCTTTGATGCGAGCGCAGAGGAGCGCGAAACTCTCGGATTGACCTCGATCACCGAGTACTCAAAGCTATCTGGATTCAGTGCGAACTGGCAGTTGCAGCCGCCGACGATGCCGAGCGCGGAGATGATACGCAGCGACGCGGAACGGAGCATCTGATACTCCTTGTCGGACAGCGTAAGCGCGGGAGCGACGACGATACTGTCGCCCGTATGGATACCGACGGGGTCGAAATTCTCCATGCTGCACACCGCGATGGCGTTGCCGACAGCGTCGCGCATGGTCTCGAACTCTATCTCCTTCCAGCCGTAGATATAGCGCTCGACGAGTATCTGCGATATCGGCGAGGCATCGAGCCCCGTCTGTGCGGCGACGGTCATCTCCTCGCGGCTGTGTGCGACTCCGCCGCCCGCGCCGCCGAGCGTGAATGCGGGACGGATAATGACGGGATAGCCGATGCGGTCGGCAACGGCGAGGGCATCCTCGAGGGTACAGGCGATATCGGAGGGGACGGTCGGCTCGCCTATCTGCTCCATGGTCAGCTTAAAGAGCTGCCTGTCCTCAGCCTTGTCGATAGCCTCGGCATTCGTGCCTATCAGGCGCACGCCGTAGCGCTCGAGAAAGCCCTCCTTGTACAGCTCGCTCGCGAGTGTCAGACCCGTCTGTCCGCCGAGCCCTGCGAGCAGGCTGTCGGGGCGCTCCTTCTTTATTATCCTCTTGACCGTCTCAACGATCAGCGGCTCGAGATATATCTCATCGGCGAGTGCGCGGTCGGTCATGATGGTAGCGGGGTTCGAGTTGACGAGAACCACGTCTACCCCCGCCTCCTTGAGCACGCGGCACGCCTGAGCGCCCGCATAGTCGAATTCCGCCGCCTGACCGATAACGATGGGTCCGGAGCCTATCATAAGTACCTTTTTAATTGAGCTGTCGAGCGGCATTATCTATCATCCTCCATCATCGAAATAAAACGGTCGAACAGAAAGCCCGCATCACGCGGTCCCGAGCATGCCTCGGGGTGGAACTGTACCGAAAAGGCGCGCGCCTGCGGGTAATCCATACCCTCGCAGCTGCCGTCGTTTGCGTTGACGTAGCTCTCGCGCCCGTCGCGAACGGTGTCCGAGACGACGGCATAGCCGTGATTCTGGCTCGTGATATACGTGCGGCTGCCCCCGACCTCGCGCGCAGGCTGATTTCCTCCGCGATGACCGTATTTGAGCTTGACCGTCTGTCCGCCCTGCGAGAGCGCGAGCAGCTGGTGCCCGAGACAGATGCCGAATATCGGCAGCCACCCGAACAGCTCACCTATCACCGCGATCTCGCGGGTGTTCTCGCTCGGGTCGCCCGGACCGTTCGAGAGCATGACACCGTCATAGCTCCCGCCGAGAATCTCCTCCGCGCAGACCGTGTGCGGGTAGACGGTAACGGTGCAGCCGCGGCGGCAGAGCTCGCGGGCGATGTTACGCTTTGCGCCGTAGTCGATGAGCGCGACGCGGTATTTTGCCTTACCCTCCGCGGGCAGGGTGTGCGGCTCGCGGCAGCTGACGGCGGCGACCGCATCCTTTATCGTGTAGCCGAGAATGTCGGCATTCGATGCGGGCGGGGCGGAACATATCGCGGCGTTCATAACGCCCGACTCGCGTATTATCTCGGTCACGCGGCGGGTGTCGATGCCGCAGATGCCGGGAATGCCGTGGCGGCGGAGAAATTCGTCCACCGTTCCCTCGCAGCGGAAGTTCGACGGCTGCTCGCACCACTCGCGCACAACATAGCCGCGCAGCGCGGGCTCGCCCTCCTCGTCCGCGGGGATCATGCCGTAGTTTCCTATCATCGGGAAGGTCTGCAGCACTATCTGCCCGTAATAGCTCGGGTCGGTCAGCGTCTCGATGTAGCCGCACATTCCCGTAGTGAATACCAGCTCGCCGACGGTGTCGCAGTCCGCACCGAACGCGCGTCCCTCGAATACCTCACCGTTTCCGAGCACTAAATATCTCTTTTTGATTTCCTTGTCCATAGCTCCTCCGTCAGGGTTTATGTCCGCATTACGCGATCACCGGGGACAGACAGAATTGTTCGGAGCGACGCTCGCGGAAAAAAGGTGATTCTCTTCCGCTCTGCTTTTCGATCCGGGCTTTTTCGGCATCCCCGCGTTATTCACAAATTCCCGCACGCTTCGGCGGCAGGGCGCAAAAGACCTCCGCAGCATACCGCCGCAGCCGGCCATCCGCGTCCTGCGCATGACCTATCGGCGTGCGGGACATAAATATTATTCTGCTCCGCCGAGCGTAGCCGCCATTACCGCCTTTATGGTATGCATGCGGTTCTCCGCCTCGGCAAATACGACCGAACGCTCCGACTCGAACACCTCGTCGGTCACCTCCATACTATCGCGTCCGAAACGCTCGCACATCTCCATTCCTATTTCGGTATCGCGGTTGTGATAGGACGGCAGGCAGTGCATGAATACGGCGCGGTCTGAGGTGAGCGCCATTACCTCGCTGTTCACCTGATAGGGCGAGAGGTCGGCAAGCCGCTCCTCCCATACCTCGGCGGGCTCGCCCATCGAGACCCATATGTCGGTGTAGATAACGTCCGCACCCGATGCGGCGGACGGAACATCCTCGGTCAGGCGGATAGAGCCGCCGGTCTGCTCCGCTATCTCGCGGCATATCGCGACGAGCGCGGGGTCGGGGAAGTACTTTTCGGGAGCGCAGGCGGTAAAGCTCATACCCATCTTTGCGCAGCCGACCATGAGCGAGTTGCCCATGTTGAAGCGCGCATCGCCCATGTATACGAAGTTTACGCCCTCAAGACTGCCGAAGCGCTCGCGGAGGGTGAGAAAATCGGCGAGTATCTGGGTTGGGTGGAATTCATCTGTCAGACCGTTCCATACCGGAACGCTCGCATAGCTCGCAAGCTCCTCGACTATCGACTGACCGTATCCGCGGTACTCGATGCCGTCAAATATGCCCGAAAGCACACGCGCGGTATCGGCTATCGACTCCTTGCGCCCGATCTGCGAGCCCTTGGGGTCGAGATATGTAGTCCCCATGCCGAGATCACGTGCTGCGACCTCAAAGCTGCAGCGCGTCCGCGTGCTCGTCTTTTCAAATATCAGCGCGACGTTCTTCCCCTCGCAAAGACGGTGCGGTATGCCCGCCTTCTTCTTCGCCTTGAGCTCGGCGGAGAGGTCGAGCAGGTAGCTTATCTCCTCGGGGGTGTAGTCGAGCAGCTTTAAAAAATCTCTGTTTTTCAGCATCATAAAATAAATATCCTTTCACGACAGACAGCGCCTCCGCGCCTCCGCCATATATATGCATATTCGGGAGCTCACGCGCCGCAGCAAACACATATCCGCAAGTGCACAGCCGCAAACACTCTGTCGCAGAGCGGCGATGCCGTCCGCGCAGCGCCGTATCCGCCTTACAGCACCTTTGACAGGAAGCTCTTCAGCCTCTCGCACTGCGGATGCTCGAATATCTGCTCCGGAGTGCCCTCCTCTGCTATAACGCCGCCGTCGAGAAAGAGCACGCGGTTCGACACCTCGCGCGCAAAGCCCATCTCGTGCGTTACGATGACCATCGTCATGCCCTCCGCAGCGAGTCCCTTGATAACGTCCAGTACCTCGCCGACCATCTCGGGGTCGAGCGCCGAGGTCGGCTCGTCAAACAGCATGACATCGGGCTCCATGCACAGCGCGCGTACTATCGCCACACGCTGCTTCTGACCGCCCGAGAGCTGACTCGGATACGATGCGGCGCGGTCGGCAAGTCCGACGCGCCCGAGCATCTCCATGCCCTTGCTCTCTGCCTCCTCGCGCGGGATATGCCGCAGCATCATCGGCGCGACGGTCATATTGTCGAGGATGGTCATGTGCGGGAAAAGATTGAAGTGCTGAAAGACCATACCCATCTTCTGACGGTGGAGATTGAGATTGACCTTCTTGTCGGTGAGGTCGTTGCCCTCGAAGATTATCTTGCCCGAGCTCGGCTTTTCAAGCACGTTGAGACAGCGAAGAAAGGTCGACTTTCCCGAGCCGGACGGACCGATGACGCAGACGACATCTCCCTTGTTTATCTCGACCGAAATACCCGAAAGCACCTCGGTGTCTCCGAATTTTTTGTGCAGATCAAGAACGCTTATCACTCTTTCCGAGCCTCCTTTCGAGCCTACGCATCAGCTGCGACAGCGCCACAACCATGCTAAGGTAAACGATGGCTACTACCAGCAGCGGGTTCACCGCGTCGTATGTGTTGTTGCGGATAAGATTGCCCGCGCGGGTGATGTCAACGACCGCAACGTATCCGGCAACCGAGGTCTCCTTAAGCAGCGAGATGAACTCGTTGCCTATCGCGGGGAGAATGTTCTTTACCGCCTGCGGGAACACAACCTTGCGCATCGCCTGCAGCCGCGACATTCCGAGGCTGCGTCCCGCTTCCATCTGCCCGCGGTCTACCGCGCCGATGCCGCCGCGGATGAGCTCAGCCATGTACGCGCCCGAGTTTATTCCGAAGGTGATTATGCCGACCGCCGTTCCCTCCGCGCTGACCATTATAATATAGTAGAATATCAGCAGCAGAACAACGACCGGTATGCCGCGGATGACGGTCACGTACAGGTCGCATATGAATGACAGCGGTCGCAGCGACGGAACATCCTCTGCGAAGAATTTTATCAGCGCTATCAGCATGCCGATAACAACACCGATAACAAGCGCTCCCGCGGTTATTATCAGCGTGTTCCCCAGACCCTCGAGCAGGAGCTTGTAGTACTCCGTCTCGATAAAGGTCTCATATAATTTGTTTATCCATGCTTCCATTTTGTCTCCTATGTGTCTGCCGTGTGATTTCTGCAGATGCGAGTCAAGCAGCGGACATTAACGCCGCTGCGCATCTGAGTATAAAGAATGGGCTCAGTCCGATAGGGCTTTGCACGATGGGCTGAAATTCAAGGAAAATCAAGTCGATAATGTCAACTCGGCTGCGCACGTGAAAGCCTCCCTCATTAAACCGCTGCGCGGTTTAATATGTGTAGGGGGCAACGGGACCGACTTGGATTTTGCTATATCTCGGTCTGTCTAAAATTAGGTTGATAATGCATACGGGAAAGTCGCACACGAAAGCCTCCCCTGTGTAAGGGGAGGTGCTGAGCGCAGCGAAGCGGAGGGGCTGTTGGGAACTGAGGAAACTTTAATCAAATTTGGTTCGTGACAAGTTTTCTGCCATACAAAAAACAGCGAAAAACATCAAATTTAATATGGCAGAAAAGTTGTCACGAACTTGAGATTTGGTAGCAGACTTTTTAGTCTCCAACAGCCCCTCCGTCGATTGAGCCGCTATGCGGCTCAATGAGTACCTACCCCCCTACACGGGGGAGGCAGACACGCGCAAGCCTTTCAGTATGTATTATCAACTTAATTCTATAATGTATCTTACCTAAGTTGGTAACGCTACCCGTCTACACAAATGCAATTTTGCGGTCTTACAGCAAGTATCAAAAACCGCCCCTGCCGCTATCATGCGCGGAGGAGGCGGTTTTCGTATCGGTATAGCTTATACCATTATTTGAATATTCTATCGGCAGCATACCGCGCCTCGGCGTCATTTCTCGGTCAAGTGCTCGAGTCCCTGGCTGAGCACGGTTCTTACATGTCCGTCGGCGAGCGAGTAGAATATCGACTTTCCCTCGCGTCGGCTGCCTATCAGCTTATTTCGGCGCAGTATAGCCAGCTGATGAGACACGGCGGACGAGGTCATTTCGAGCATTGCGGCGATCTCTCCGACACACAGCTCCCCGCCTATCAGCGCACAGAGTATGCGTATTCGCGTCGAGTCGCCGAAAACCTTAAACAGCTCGGCAAGGTCGCACAGCTGCTCCGCGCTCGGCGCGGGCATATCCGTTTTGTTTTCACACATGGCGTGCCTCAGTTCTTATGTCGGGAGCGGCAGTATCGGATGCCGCCGCAGCATGCTTTTCCGCATGCCTGCCATCATGCAGGGCACGTATCGCATTGAGTACGGCAATGACCATAACTCCGACATCTGCGAATACCGCAAGCCACATATCTGCGTATCCGATCGCACCGAGCACAAGGCAGATGAGCTTAACCGCTATGGCAAACGTGATATTTTCATATACTATACGCATACATTTGCGGGATATTCTAATTGCCTTGGCGATACCGCGTGGGCTGTCATTCATGATAACGACATCAGCAGCCTCGATAGCCGCATCCGAGCCGAGCGCGCCCATGGCGATACCCACATCCGCGCGGGCAAGCACGGGAGCGTCGTTTATTCCGTCGCCGACAAAAGCAACCGCACCGTTCTTGCCAAGCATATTCTCTACGACTCCGACCTTGTCGGCGGGCATGAGCGAACCTATCGTTCTGCCGATACCGAGCTCTGCGCCGACCTTCTTCGCCGTCTCGTCACGATCGCCCGAGAGCATTACCGTATCGGTGACTCCGAGCGAATGGAGATCGGCGATAGCCTCCTTTGCATCGGGCTTGATTACATCCTTGATAAGGATATGACCTGCATACTCGCCCTCGAGAGCGACATGAACGACCGTTCCGGTATGATGGCACTCGAGATATTCAATGCCGAGCTCGCGCATCAGCTTGTCGTTGCCGACAGCTACCCTTGCACCGTCAACAAGAGCTGTAATTCCTTTTCCGCCAAGCTCGGTTACGTCTGATATGCGGCTGTTATCAACCTTTTTCCCATATGCCTTCTGCAGACTGCGGCTGATCGGATGTCCCGAATAGCCCTCGGCAAGCGCCGCATATTCGATAAGCTGACCGCTCGACAGCGGTGAATGGTGAACGCCCGCAACCTCAAACACGCCCTTGGTCATTGTACCGGTCTTATCGAATGCGACAGTACGGACGCGCGAGAGCATCTCCATGTAGCCAGAGCCCTTGACAAGTATTCCCGATTTACCCGCACTGCCGATGCCGGCAAAGAATGTGAGCGGAATACTGATAACAAGAGCGCACGGGCAGCTGATAACAAGGAAGGTAAGCGCGCGGTAGATCCAGCTGCTCCAGTCGCCGCTCATGCCCATTAACAGACGGATAACCGGTGGGAGCACCGCAAGTGCAAGCGCGCCGATACATATACAGGGAGTATAGATACGTGCAAAGCGCGAGATAAACGCCTCGGAGCGAGACTTCTTAGCTCCTGCATCAGCCGCAAGCTCAAGTATCTTGGATGCGGTGGATTCGGAAAACTGCTTCTCGGTCTTGATCTTCAGTGCGCCGGAGAGATTTATGCAGCCGGAGAGAACATTATCTCCTTCACCGACACGGCTCGGCACACTCTCGCCCGTTAGCGCAACGGTATCGACCGTACTCGCACCGCCGACGATAACGCCGTCTATCGGCACGCGCTCGCCGGGGCGGACGGTAATTACCGTTCCCACCTCGACGGTTGACGGGTCTACCTGCACCTGCTCACCGTTTTCACCGTCGATCCATGCATAGTCGGGGCGGATATCCATCAGTGTGCTGATGCTCTTGCGGCTCTTGCCTACGGCATAGCTTTGGAACAGCTCGCCTATCTGATAAAAGAGCATTACCGCCGCGCTCTCGGAATATTCTCCGGTCGCTATCGCGCCGATCGTTGCGACAGTCATGAGAAAATTTTCATCAAACGGTCTGCCGTGTATTATTCCCTTGAATGCTTTTTTGATGATGTCATATCCGATAACAACATACGGTATTAGGTACATGCAGAGCGTCGGTATGCCCGTTTCCGGCAGAACCGAAAACTCGATCAGCAGCTTTAGAGCGACCAACAGCACCGCAGTTATGATTATGCGGATAAGCACCTTTTTCTGTTTTTTGTTCATTGTCCGTTCCTCACAAAACTATGTAATATAGGACGAGGATAGCAGCACCGTGCCTCCCCGCGCGCAGCTTTCGCCGATTGTCTGCGATATACCGGTCTGCCGGCAGCCCTTACAGCTCTATATCGCAGTCGTCCTCAACCTTGCGGCAGTTGCGAAGCACCTGCTTCATGACCTTGTGCTCGTCCGCACCGTCCTCAAACTCAACCGCCATCTTGAGAAGCATGAAGTTGACAGAGGCATCCTTGACCCCCTCGGTCTTTTTCGCAGCCTCCTCCATAAGCAGCGCGCAGTTCGCGCAGTCAACATCGATATTGTAGGTCTTTTTCATAACTATATCACCTTTCCCGACGGGCATCCGCCTCGCCGCCTGTTCTTTTGAACATTTGAGTATTTGTTCAATTGTTTGACTGTATTATATACCGCAGCGAGACGTTTGTCAATAGTATTTTTCGATTTTTTCAAAAATATTTTTTCAATAATATTTTCGCGATTTTTGCGAAGGTACGGTAATTCTGACCCTGCCGAAGCGGTAATTTTTCTTTGTCGAAAATGCTTCGGCAGCGGAACAGCGAAAAAACGCATGCAAGTGGCTGTTAAAAAACTTGTTTTTAACAGCCACTTAATTCGATTGAGGATAGGTAAAAATGTTCTGAGCGGCACCTGCAGTTTCTTCCACATCAGAGCGTGGAGGCTAAACTGTTAAAGCGAAAAAGCATAAGTAAACAGCAGCTTTGTCAAAGCTGCAAATATCCATGCGACGGTACACTGCCACACAACGATGCCGGCAGCCCATCCTCTGCCGAGCTCGCGGCGAATGACCGCAACGGCAGCGACGCACGGCGTATAGAGCAGGCAAAAGACGAGCAGCGCAAGCGCCGCAGACGGCGATATGATCGAGGTGACGGCTGCGCCCGAGAGCAGCACCGAGAGCGTAGAAACAACGCTCTCTTTCGCCATAAAGCCTGCAAACAGCGCGGTAACTATCTGCCATGTGCCGAAGCCGAGCGGACGGAAGATCGGCGATATAAAGCCGGCTATTCGAGCGAGCATGCTGTCGCCGGCATCCGAGACCGGGACAAAGCGGAAATCAAAGGTACGAAGCGCCCAGATTACCACAGACGCGACAAAAATGACGGTAAACGCACGACGTACAAAGTCTTTTGTCTTATCAAGCAGCAGCCTGCCGACATTTTTCGCACCCGGCATACGATAGTTCGGCAGCTCCATAACAAACGGGACTGCCTCGCCGCGGAACATCGTCTTTTTTGTAATAAGAGCTGTCAGGATACCTACGAGAATACCGAGCAGATACAGTCCCGAAACGACAAGCCAGCTGTAATCCGGGAAAAATGCCGCAGCAAAAAAGCCGTAGATAGGCAGCTTTGCGGTACAGCTCATCATAGGTGTGAGCAGCACGGTCATTTTACGGTCACGGTCGGACGGCAGCGTTCTGCTGGCCATAACCCCCGGCACGGTGCAGCCGAAGCCTATCAGCATCGGAACGATACTGCGACCGGAAAGTCCTATCTTACGCAGCAGCTTGTCGGTAACAAATGCGACTCGTGCCATATAACCGCTGTCCTCTAACATAGACAGGAAGAAAAACAGAATAACTATTATCGGCACAAAGCTGAGAACGCTGCCGACACCCGCAAATATACCGTCTACGATAAGCGAATGAATGACACTGCTCACACCTATACGCGTAAGCGCTGCATCGACCACCGATGTAAGTGCCGTTATTCCTCCGTCAAGCAGCTCCTGCAGATATGCTCCGATAAGTCCGAAGGTCAGATAGAAGATCGCAGCCATTATCAAAATAAACATCGGAATAGCGGTAAAACGTCCGGTCAGCACACGGTCTATCCTGCGGCTGCGAATGTGCTCGCGACTCTCACGCGGACGCACAACGGTATCACGGCAGAGTGCGGTAATAAACGAAAAACGCATATCGGCTATTGCAGCAGCACGGTCAAGCCCACGCTCTCTTTCCATCTGCACAATGATATGCTCTATCATCTCGCGCTCGTTCTCGCTCAGCTTCAGCGCCGCCTCTATACGTGCATCTCCCTCGACGAGCTTGCTTGCCGCAAAGCGCACCGGAATACTCGCAGCGGCGGCATGATCCTCGATAAGATGCATTATTCCGTGCAGGCAGCGATGCACCGCACCGCCGTTCTCATCCTTTGAACAAAAATCCGTTCTGCCGGGGCACTCGTGATTCTGCGCGACATGGAGCGCATGCCGAACGACTTCGTCAACGCCCTCGTTCTTGCTCGCCGATATCGGAATTACCGGTATCCCGAGCCGCTCCTCCATCTCGTTAATACGCACCGAGCCGCCGCTGCCGCGCATCTCATCCATCATATTCAACGCAAGCACCATAGGAACGTCCAGCTCCATCAGCTGGAGCGTAAGATACAGATTTCGCTCGATATTGGTCGCATCAACGATATTTATTATTCCGCTCGGCTTTTCATCGAGAATAAAGCGGCGCGAAACTATCTCCTCGCTCGTATACGGCGACAGCGAATATATGCCGGGCAGATCGGTAACGCTCGCATCCGGATGCCCTTTTATCGAGCCGCTCTTGCGGTCTACCGTAACGCCGGGAAAATTTCCGACATGTTGATTTGAACCGGTCAGCTGATTAAACAGAGTGGTTTTTCCGCAGTTTTGATTCCCTGCAAGCGCAAAGGTAAGCGGAGTCCCCTTCGGCAGCGGATCGGTATGCGGCACATGATATCGCCCGCCCTCACCGAGTCCGGGATGCTCGACTCTGCGCCGCCCGTCGCCATAGTCAGGGCGAGTCTCGTCCTGTTCGCCGTTCGAAGGCTTTATCTCCACCTTTTTTGCATCGTCTATACGCATTGTCAGCTCATAGCCGTGAATGCGCAGCTCCATAGGATCGCCCATAGGCGCGTATTTCGTAAGCGTAACCGTCGCTCCCGGAATAACACCCATATCGAGAAAATGCTGCCGCAGGCTTCCATCGCCGCCGACTGCTGTTATTACAGCACTGCTGCCGATTTTCATCTCATTCAGTGTCATTTTTTATCACTCCATGCCGATCCGTTTTTTGCATTGTACACTGTTTTTTTCTTCCCGTCAATGGCAGTAAAGAGGCTGCCGAAATGAGAAAACGGCGTGCCGAAAAGATGCTTTCGGCACGCCGGCAGAGAATCCTGCAGGGCAGGCCCTCTTGTTTATTTTTTCTTGCTGCCGTGGGCGGCCTTCATGCGCTTCTCGTGGTTGAGAATGGTCTTGCGGATGCGCAGGTTTTT
>URAP01000040.1 GCA_900545935.1 uncultured Eubacteriales bacterium | reverse complement strand
TCGCGATTCTCTCTGCCGTCGCGATTCTCTCTGCCGCGCCCGCCTCTGCGGTCGCGCTGAGGTCTGCCTTCACGGCGCTGTCCCGCACCGCCGCGAGACTCGACCTGTCCGCCGTCCGCGACATCAGCCTCTCTGTCCGCAAGCGCAATGCGTGCGCGTGCCTGAGCGGCTCTCTCGGCTCTGCGGTTCTCTGCCTCCTCGATGGTTGCAGCCTTATCCGGCTTCGGCATAGGCTTACGCTCGGGTCGCTCCTGGCGCTCCGGGCGGGAAGCCTCAAGACGCTCCAGCTCCGCATTCTTCTCGGCAATATACTCCTTGGCTGTCTTTCCCTGAACAACCGTAACATCGTCTCGGCTGTATACCTTAACCGATGTGTCGTGCTTCTTTCTTATCTCGACTCTTATCTTTCCCGTAAGAGGCATGGTCTCCTTGACTATTCCCTCGCCGTCGGGAGTCTCAACAACCGCATCGAGCTTAGGAGTCTTCTTTATCTCCTCGCAATAGACATCGTATTCATAGCGCAGACAGCACATAAGTCTGCCGCAGGCGCCGCTCGTCTTGCTCGAATTGAGCGAGAGATTCTGTTCCTTTGCCATCTTTATCGACACCTGAACAAAATCGGAGAGGAACGAATGGCAGCAGAACGGTCTGCCGCAGATGCCGAGGCCGCCCATGATCTTAGCTTCGTCTCGTATGCCTATCTGACGCAGCTCTATGCGGGTCCTGAACATAGAAGCAAGATCCTTGACAAGCTCGCGAAAATCGACTCTGCCCTCCGCGGTAAAGTAAAAGATGAGCTTACTGTTGTCAAAGGTATATTCAACATCGACCAGCTTCATCTCAAGCCCGTGCTTTGCTATCTTTTCAACGCAGGCATTGTATGCGTCGATCTCTTTTCTGAGGTTTTCCCGATGAATCTGCTCGTCAGCCTCGGTAGCGCGTCGCAGTACCGGACGCAGAGGCAGGACCACCTCGCGATCTGAAACTATGCGATTCCCCGATATGACAGTGCCGTACTCCGTTCCGCGCGAGGTCTCAACTATAATATTATCTCCGCGCGAATATTTTTCTCCCATAGAGTCGAAATAATAGTCCTTGCCCGATTTTTTGAAGCTGACCGAGATAACATCATAGCTTCGCTTGGCGCCGTTCTCGGAATCGGCGGCCTGCTCCTCTGCGGATTCCGCGGCAGTTCCGCTCTCCGAAGTATCGCAGATATCGTCGGCAGCTTCTGTTTCCGAGTCAGCCTCGTCATTATTTGTCTCAAATTCATCCGGGAAAGCTGTCACAGTAACGGATACTGTCGACAGCTCATCTGCCTCAGCCTCAAGCATATCATCTGAGCTTGCTCCGTCGATTGAAGCATCTCCGTCAAAGTCGTTGTCGCTGACAACACCGGAAGCATACGTCGTGTCCTCACAGCCGTCCGCGCTGAAGCCGTCGTCGTCATAAACGGCTCTGCCTACGTCGTCCTTTGCCTCGTTCCGCAGAGCCTCTGCGGCAATATTACATTCACTCTCCGCGCCCTCGCGCTCGGAGCTGTTTCCGTTAAATTCGGTAAAATCCATATTGTTTCCTTTCGGTAATAAACATAAAGATTATAAAAATCTGTGTCCGACGGTCTCCGCATACGGGGCAGCCGATGCAATATTCGTCATGCACAGCGTGGATACACGGCATCGGACAGAGACAGTATCAATCCATAACGTGTCTGAGTCGCAGTGCGGCTGAGGTCAGCGCGAGGCGCACATTAGCGTTATGCAGAATGCGGTCGCGAGTCTCGCCGACGGCTGCCATACATTCGCAAAGCTCTCGCGTGCTCAGCGAATCGGCAAGGTCCGTACCGATATTCGCGGATGTGTTCGGTAATGTCCCGTCCTGCTCATCGTCACAGCAGCGGGCAAAAAGCAGCTCACGCAGTCCGTCTAAAACAAGCTCGAGTATATCCGCCGCCTCTGAGCGATCGGAGGAAAGTCGGGATACCGAGAGCATAATAGCGACACCGGAACGAGAAGTGACGGCGCGGATAACTCCGTCGGAAATTTCGCGTGCTTTGTCAGAAACGCCGGAACGGGCAAGCAAGCGCATTGCCTCGCCGATAGAGCCCTCGGCAGACAATATTATTCGGTCAAGCTCGGCTGCGCCGTCACGAGCAAGCGTCGCTGCGCGCGGGCTCGAGGCTATAAGATATCTGCGAATGTCCTCATCACGGCAGCGCTCGGTGCGCAGCAGCTGTGCACGGGAACGAACGGTCGGAAGCAGCATCGAGGCAGACAGACAAAGCAGCACAAAGTATACACCCTGCGGCGGCTCCTCAAAGAGCTTTAAAAATGCATTCTGCGCCGAGGCGGTCATAAGCTCGGCATCCTCGATAATGAACATTCGGAAGCTGAATTCGTTCGATGTTATATAAGCCTGACGCGCGAGCTCACGAACGGTCTCTACACCGATAGTCTTGCGCCCGTCGGCACAGCCGATAAGCCTGACATCCGGGCAAAGTCCATCGCGCATTCTATGCTCGGTCTCCGCATCTCCTCCGGCAAGCGCCGAGGCGATCGAGAAAGCGATCGTATGCCGTCCGCTGCCGGATGCGCCCTCTATTATCAGCGCATGCGGCAGCCTGCCCTCGCCGACAGTGCGGGTAAGCATATCAACCGTGGCTTTATTTGCTACAACCGAATCGAACAAGTTTACTCCTCCGTAGATTTTTTCATACAAATTATTATATCATAGCATTTGCGGTTTGTCAAATTAAATAAAGCATATCCGCATCACATCAATCCCCCAATAAAAGCAGCTCGTTTTACCTCCTTTCTTCCGAAAAACGCCCGTATACACCGCCTCCGGCGCATATTTTTGAATATATTATCAAAAACAACACAAAAAATTAATACATTAGTGATATAGTTAATCAGTATAGGCTTGTGAAGCAAAATTGTCTTCAGCTGACACTGTAAAAGGCATGCCGGCACAGCCTCTGCACCGCAGACATACCCTGCGATCCTGACATAAGCGTCTAACATAAACGGAGAAAAAGCATGAAGAACAGCGATAATTCCGCACAGCGTCAAACCGCAAAAGACAGCAACGGCATCGCATTGATAATACGGAGAGTGCTGTTTCCCGCATGCCTTATGTATGCGGCGACAACTCTTCTGCTGACCGGCGCGGCATCCTTCATCACAAGCTATGCGCCGTCCTTTCAGGCGTTGTTTGCCATCTTTGTTTTCTCACTTATCGTGTCGCTGCTCGGACTTCTGTTCGGGCTGCCGCGTCTGCCGTTCGGGCTTGCGCTGCTCGTTCATTATCTCGGCTCGGCGGTCAGCTTTGTTCTGATATTCGTTATTATCATCAGCGACGGCAAAAACATACGCGGCGGATTTATTCTCACTGCTCTGCTCAGCGTTCTTTACTGGATAGGCGGAGCTGTTGCGGCTGTCGTACACTCAAAGCATAAGAAGCGGGCTGAGGATGACCGCGCATACAAATCAATGTTTAACTGAGAGCGGATATAGCGCGTTTGCATCGACCGAAAGCTCGGTTCAGGGCATATACCCGGTCGGCGCTCACGTATATTCATAAATTTACATCATGTAAAAGCGAGAGGAAACAAAATGTTTGATATCAAGATAGGTACTCTTATTCCCGCAGAGAGCGCGCTCACAATGATACCGCAGCTGAACGCCGTCGGCTTTGAGAGCTACGAGCTGAACTTCAACGACTGCTGCGCGCTCGCAAACGGAAGCGAGGGAGATCTCAAGGAATACGGAAAGCGCGTTCTCGACGTGCTCGACGGACGCAAGATCTCCGCACTCGGCATATATGCAAACACTATCGAGGATGAGAATACCCGCCGTGCGGTCGAGAATCTTATCGCAAATGCAGAGCATTTCGATTGTGACAGAGTAGGCACCTTTGCCGGCGGTCATCCCGCGCTGAGCGTTCGAGAGACCATACCGGACTTTGTTAAGGTATTTACTCCCCTTATTGAGCTTGCGGAGAGCAAGGGCGTAAGGATCGGACTCGAAAACTGCGGCGACGGATGGGATCGCGGCAGCAACAATATTGCATTCTGCCCGGAGGCGTGGGAGCTTATCTTCAACGAAATATCGAGCGACGCACTCGGTCTCGAGTGGGAACCCTGTCATGCGGTTATGCAGCTGATGGATCCTATTCAGCAGGTCAGACGCTGGGGCAGCAAGATCGTTCATGTTCACGGCAAGGATGCTACCGTCGCGCACGACGTCATCCGCGAGTACGGTCTGCGCGGCATCCATGCGTACGCTTGGAATCGTACGCCCGGCTTCGGCGATACAAACTGGGCTGATATCTGTACCGTACTTATCCAGTGCGGCTTCAAGGGCAGCATAGACATCGAGGGTTATCACGACCCGGTACATTATGATGATATGGAATGGACCTCGCAGCTCACCTCTCTCGAGTACCTCAAGCGCTGCCGCGGCGGCATCAATTTCTTCGACGGTCCTATCGAGTACAGAGGTTATCAGGGCAAGCGCCTGAAATAATCCTGCGATATCGGATGTTTCGTTTTTTTCGGAATTTTCGGATTTATTATAAAAATAATCGTTTTTTTCGGGAGATATAAGATGAAGGCATACGGAAAAAAGGTATGGCTGATACCTGACACATTTCTCAGCTCGGTCTCCGGCGAGGGCGAGCAGATCAGTCACGAGGCAATATGCGTCACAAACACCGGAGAGCACAATGCACACATCAGTCTGACGCTGCTGTATGAGGATAAGCCCGAGATCGGCGGATTTCACGCAGAGTGCGGCGCAAGAAGAACACATCATATACGTCTCGACCGCATTCGCAGCGACAGCGGCGAGCCGATACAGCGCGATGTACCCTACTCCGTCCTTCTTGAGAGCGACGAGCCGGTCGTTGTACAGTACAGCCGACTCGATACATCAAGCACGAGTATGGCGCTGATGACAACGATAGCCTACGCCGTCGAGTAATTCCGACGGCAGCGACATAAAAGCGGGACGCTCCGCACGAAAGTGCCGCCGCAGCCCCGCGCACAAACGAAAAACTACAGGAGTGAGTGAAATGGCAAAAAGAACAAGTGTTGATCTGAGCGGAAAGAATGCGATAGTTACCGGAGGAGGCGGAGTACTCTGCTCCGGCTTTGCTAAGGAATTAGCGGCATGCGGCGCCTCCGTCGCGGTATGCGACCTGCGACTCGAGGCTGCTCAGGCTGTAGCGGACGAAATAAATATCTCCGGCGGTGTCGCTATCGCAGTTGAGGCAAACGTCCTCGATCGCGCGAGCCTTGAGGCGGCAAGAGATAGGATATATGCCGAGATAGGCTATCCCGACATTCTTATAAACGGTGCCGGCGGAAACAACCCGCGCGGCACAACCGATAAGGAATACCTCTTCCCGGAGGACCTCGAAAACAACAAGGAAGCTGAGGACATCAAGACCTTCTTCGACCTCGACCCTAAGGGCGTATCGTTCGTGTTCGACCTTAACTTTATGGGCGTGCTGCTTCCGACTCAGGTATTTGCCCGCGAGATGATAGGCAGAGAGGCTCCGACCATCATCAACATCTCGAGCATGAACGCTTTCCGTCCGCTGACCAAGATCCCGGCATATTCGGGCGCAAAGGCCGCTGTCTCAAACTTTACTCAGTGGCTCGCAGTACACTTCTCCAAGGTAGGCATACGTGTAAACGCCATTGCTCCCGGCTTCTTCGTTACAAATCAGAACAGAGGTCTGCTGATGAATGAGGACGGCTCGCTCACTCCTCGCTCCGAGAAGATACTCGCAGCTACGCCGATGGGACGCTTCGGCGAGGTTGAGGATCTGCGCGGACCGCTGCTCTTCCTCTGTGATGCGGGCGCATCCGCATTCGTAAACGGCGTTGTGCTCCCGGTCGACGGCGGCTTTGCCGCATATTCCGGAGTATAATCGAGGCGCAGATTACGATCGACATCCAACAAAGCATTTAAATCACCGCTTACTGCATTAAAATATTCGGCAAACCGTAAAACACAGCCCTGCTTTCTCATTATAAATAATAAAAAGAGCAAGCGAACGTCACATACGGCGAGCCGAACAAACAAGAAAGGAATAAGCCATGGGACTCTTTGATAACATTAAGGGAATATTCGCCTCCAAGACCGACGAGGAGAAAATAGCAAAGTGGAAGGAGGACGGCAACTCCGAAAAGATCGCCGACTTCACCGACGAGAGCTATGAGCAGGCACTGCGTCTGCTTGCGATCTCAGCGCTCGGAGAAATCAAGCGTGACGAGACCGCCGTCAACACCTGCATGAAGCTCATTACCGACGACGATAAGGCTATCCGCCTCGCTGCATGCGAAGCACTCAAGCTGATCGGCACAAAGCGCGAGGTCGATCGCCTCTACTTCGTCGAGACAAATGAGACCGACGAGGAGGTAAAGCGTGCACTGCTCGACGCTGCCGTTTCCTCCAAGGAGCGTACACCGAGATTCCTTTGATCACGACAGTGTGAAAAGCAAGATCGGAGAAAGATAATATCTCTTAACCAAAAGAGGGATATTAAAAAGTCCGGATCGAAAAAGTGAATAAGCGATAAAGCCGCTTTAATCCAGCGGAGTAGCTAATCGTAATAGAAAAAATCTAACGGATCTCACGAAAGAATATAATTCATCTTTTTCACGGGCACTTTTACCCCTCGACGTACGATCATACGTCTGACGAAGCGACACCGCTCCGAACATTTTATCTATCCCCGGGCTGTTAAAAAGCGAGTTTTTTAACAGCCCCTTTCTTTGAAGCGGAAGAAACGCCGCATATATAGTGCGGATAATACCGGCTCCGCAGCAAAGCTGCTAAAATCAACGAAAAGGTAGTACGAATTATGCCAAAGAAAAAGACAACGGCTCCGGCGGTCACACAGCCCGCAGCAGAGGTTCGGCAGCAGCCTATCACCGAAACTGTCGAGAAAAACTTCATGCCGTATGCAATGAGTGTCATAGTCTCCCGTGCAATACCCGAGATAGACGGCTTCAAGCCCGCACACCGAAAGCTGCTGTATACCATGTACAAGATGGGACTGCTCACCGGCGCAAAAACCAAGAGCGCCAACGTCGTAGGTCAGACGATGCGTCTTAATCCGCACGGAGATGCTGCAATATACGAGACGCTTGTCCGACTGACACGCGGCAACGAAACGCTGCTGCACCCGTTTATCGACTCTAAGGGCTCGTTCGGTAAGCATTATTCCTCGAGCATGGTATATGCCGCATCACGTTATACCGAGTGCAAGCTTGATCCGTTCTGCGCCGAGATATTCGGCGGCATAGAGCATGACGCGGTAGATATGTGCGACAACTACGACGGTACTATGCTCGAGCCGGTGCTTTTCCCTACCTCATTTCCGAACATACTGCTCTCGCCCAATAAGGGTATAGCCGTCGCAATGTCAAGCTCCATCTGTTCATTTAACCTTGCCGAGCTGTGCGATGCGACCGTTCAGATGCTGATAAATCCCGATACTACGGTAGATCAGCTGCTCGATATCCTGATAGCACCCGATTTTCAGGGCGGCGGATACATTATCTACAACCGCGAAACACTGCGCGAGATATACCGCACCGGTCACGGCAGCGTACGCCTGCGCGCGAGGTGGAGATATGATAAGGATCAGAACTGTATAGATATCGTTCAGATACCGTATTCGACCACCGTCGAGCTGATAAGCTCGAAGCTCACACAGCTGATAAAAGATGGCAAGATAAAAGAAATAACCGATTTTCGCGATGAGACCGACATCAGCGGCTTCCGTCTGACGCTTGATCTGCGGCGCGGAGTCGATCCCGATAAGCTGATGACAAAGCTGTATAAATCTACCCCTCTCGAGGACAGCTTTGACTGCAACTTCAACGTACTCATCGACGGCGCGCCGCGACTGCTCGGTGTCGGCGATATACTGACCGAGTGGATACGCTTCCGTATGAATTGCGTTCGCCGCGAGCTGAGCTACGATCTGTCCAAGATGAAAGCAAGGCTGCATCTGCTTCAGGGACTCGGTAAAATAATCCTCGATATAGACAAGGCGATAAAAATAATCAGAGGCACCGAACACGATGCCGACGTTATCCCGAATCTCTGTGCGGGATTTGACATCGACGAGGATCAGGCCGAGTTTGTAGCCGAGATAAAGCTGCGCAACATCAACCGCGAATATCTGCTCTCGCGCATGAAGGACATACGCGACCTTGAGGAGAAGATCGCCTCGACCGAGGAGATAATTTCGAGCGAGCGCAAGCTCAAGAGATATATCGCAAAGCAGCTGCGTGAAATAAAATCCAAATACGCAAAGCCGCGCCAGACACAGCTCATCTACGAGGACGAACTTGTAGAGCCGGTGCTCGACGAACCCGAGGACACAACGGTAAATCACGTCATGTTCACCCGCGAGGGCTACTTCAAGAAAGTAAGCATGCGCTCGCTCAAGGCTACCGATTCTCAGAAGCTCAAGGAGGGCGATGAGATAGAGCGTGAATTTGACGCGACCGATTCCGACGAGCTGCTTTTCTTCTCAGATCATGCTCAGGTCTACAAGGCTCATGTACGCGATTTTGACCTGCTACGCTCCGGCGAGCTCGGCGACTATGTGCCGGCAAAGCTCGACTTCGATAGCGGTGAACGCGCCGTTGCAATGTGCCGTCTCGAACGCGATTGTGAGTCGCACAGTATCGTTCTTGTATACGAAAACGGCGCGTGCGTCCGCATTCCCGCCTCTGCTTACAGCACAAAGTCCAACCGCAGAAAGCTCACCGGCGGCTACTCCGACCATGCACCGCTCGTCGCGGTATTCTATGTTACAGAGCCGATCGAGCTGCTGCTGCGCACCGAATCCGGCAAGGGTATCGTTTTCGACAGTTCAGCCGTCGCATTTAAAACGACGCGCACAAGCCGAGGTGCGATAATCATTAATCTCAAAAAGGGTGATCGCGTAATATCAGCGACCACCGATCTTACGACCGTTCCGGATGCAAAGCGTCTGCGCAAAACAAAGCTGCCCGCCTCAGGCGTCGGCATATAACGGTTCTCGCACCGCCTTTTCTCTGCCGCGCTTAATGTCAGATGATCGGCATAGCGGCATACAGCATCGCGCCTACCGCCTTTGCACGAGCGGCGGTAGAATATATCTTAATAAGCATTTACAAGCAACGATTAAAAGTACGACCGATAGGCAGATGATCTATGTACCTATCGGTCGTATTACTTTATTTTTTTCGAATTAATATCATTCAGCGATCGGGAACAGACCGGGGTCAAAGGTATAACGGAGCAGATATATCGAATCGTCGCTGTCTATCACGCCGTCACCGTTCACATCGCCGTTTGCAGACAGCGGGTATGCGTCGGGATTGAATGTGTGGCGGAGCAGATATACCGCATCGTCGCTGTCGATAACACCGTCGCCGTTTATATCACCGGCAAGCGCATACGGCAGCGCCGCGATCTCTGCTGCGGCAAGAGTCTCACCGCAGCCGGAGCATACAAATGACTTGCTTCCTGCGACACCGGCAGCAGGCTCCTGCGTTACACAGGAGTTAAAGGTATGACCGCATGCGACGGCAGAGGAGAGCCGCGCCGTAACGACCGGATCATACGTACCGCTTGCGCCGTACTCGTAGACATTCGGTCCGTTTACGTCAATAGCGCCGAACGAGAGACGTATCGAGGCGTTCTCTTTGAGCGACGAGCTGTTCATAGGAACTTTAAGCTCGACAAAGTATCCCTCGTCGGCAGCACCGAGACGCGTCATATAAAATTCGTTATTCTCGCCTATCGCCGCACTCATAGACTTGCCCGATGCATTGCTCGAGCATGCACCGGCAGCAGTGCCGTTCTGCTCGATAACATACGCGTAGCCGTCCTGCGAGGTAACGGGGTTATTCTTCGGGTTTACCGTATTCGTTGCGTTAACGCCGATGCGCGCCCAAGAGCTGCCGTCGGACGGGAATACACGGAAAACTGCAAGATCGTTTTTTATCGGATCGTCAAGGCTGTATATCTGCGCAAAACGATCGGGATCGTTTATTTCGGCATAGATATAAAGATAGCTTGCGTCCCAGAGGTAGTATGCGGTACCGGAGAGCGTCCTGCCGTACTGTGTCTCGGCGAATGAAACGCTGTACGATGAACGGTATGCGGCATCGAGCGCGGCATCCGTTGCATCAAGCTCTGCGGGACGCTTGAGAATCACAGCCTCGCCGGCGCTTGTGTAGGTATTTCCGCCGTCGGAGGTAAAAGCATTTCCTGTTCCTCCGTACAGATCTTTTTTTGTTTTCAGTGCGGGCGCCGCATCGTCGAGCGAAAGAGTGACGGAGGTATCAAATGCTGCAAACGCCGAAGCTACACCCTCATCCGTAAAGGTTGAGCCTGCGGCAGCATCAAATGCATACATCTTAAAGCTCTGCTCCGCGCCTGCATAAAGCGAGCTGTCGGTCATGGGTATGCAGACCTCGGAGATATAGCCGTCCGCCGTTCTGCTCGCGCGGACATATTTCTTGTTCACCGTGATATCTCCGCCTGCCGGAGAGACAAGGGACGTTCCTCCGGTAGAATCGCCGGCAAAGAGCACATAACCGTTTGCGTCGGTTCCAATCCATCCCTTGCCGCCAATATCGTAGCCGAGCGCATCAGTCCAGAGCATATTCTGAGAATATCCGCTCTGCTTCGTATAGAACTGCGGACCTGCGGAGATCACATCATCATCGGTAACGACCGAACAGATGTACATGCAGTCGTCAGCCCATGTCATATAGGACGTGACAGACACGGAGCCGCCGCTCAATGTGACCGACGCACTGTCAAGATACTCGGGATCGAGAAGTCCGTCAAGCGTAGGCTTAAACCGCTTGACAACGCTTGACCCGATCTCGGTCTTGCCGTCTTCTCCCTTGGCGGGCAGGACCTGATGCTCGGTATAGCCGCAGACGGTGCAGCTGCGCTTCTGCGAGCCGGTCTCCGTCTTTGTCGGCGCGGTTACGACGAACCACGACGAGAAGGTGTGTGCATACGGCGATGTAGTCGCACCGCAGGAGCAGCGCCATCCGTGATTATATTCGTCATAAACTATTTCGGTGTAGTCGTGCGTATGTGAGAGCGCCTTGTAGCGCGAGATAAGCTCTGCACGCGTCGCCGGCCCTACCTTACCGTCGACCTCAAGTCCCGCATCCTTCTGAAAGGCTCGTACCGCGCTGTCGGTGCCGCTGCCGAACCAGCCGTCAATATCGAGCTTATAACCGAGCTGCGTGAGAATAGCCTGAAGCCATGAAACATCAGAGCCGTTCATAAGTGAGCCGGAAACATAGTACAGCGTTCTCGTAGGAACGGTATAGTCTGCGGGATCGGTGCTCGTGCTCGAGCCGCTCCCCTCTCCGGTCAACGATATGTAGCCCATTATCGGCAGCGAGCCGTAAACGGCGCGATTTTTGATATTGACGCAGGAAGAGGTGACACCGCTCGTGTTGCCCTCGACCGTCTTTACCGTCTTTGAAGCGACAAAGCCGTCCTGATATATGATACCGACATGTGTCGAGTCGTCGGAAGTATTTCCCTTGCTCGAGAAAAATACGATATCGCCTTTCTTCGGTATATAATCCGAATTGTAGGCATACCACGCGCCACCCCATTTTTTAAGCAGCACTATCAGCTGATCGCAGCTGCCGTTGCGCGGAAAGTTCGGGATACCGGCAAGTGCCGCACAGCCGCAGACAAAGTTCGCACACCACGCCTCGGTAAAGCCGAGCTGTGCCTTTGTCTTTCCGTTCTGCGCCGCAGCGACCGCAACTATATCGTCGCGGATGTTGCCGGTGAGAGTATAGCTCTTTGAAAAGTACTGGTCTCTGTTCTGCGTTGCCGATACCGTCAGCCCCTGAAAGGAAAACAGCATTATCGCAGCAAGCAGCATCGCAACCACTCTCGATATGCGCCTCTTATGCATCTGTATCTCCTCCGTTCGGCGATTCGTTCATACGAATGCCGCAGTTTATGACACAATTATACACACATTCTTTTCGTTTGTCAAGATTGACAAACGGAACTGTTAATATGACTTTTGTTTTGTGTTTTTTTGTGTTTGGCGCAACGCTTTGTGCCTGCCGCCGAGGTTGACAAAAAATGCAGAACATGATATAATATCAAATATTAAATACATCACTGACGGCGACGGTCGGGGACGGAATATACCGTTTCGGATCGTATATTATTGCCGTCGGAATGCATGACGGCGCACCGTAAAAAGCTCTGCGCTGCAAGCATATGACATTAAATAACACGGAGGATTTCGGCATGTGCGAGAATACGGGCGGCGCGGCGCATAAGCGCTCGGCGCTGATACTTACCCTCGGCTGCCGCGTCAATCATTACGAGAGCGAGGCTATCGCCGAGCATCTACGGCGGACAGGCTTTCGTGTTTCTCTCTCCGAGGAGAGCGGCAGCGGTTACGATACGGTGATAGTCAATACCTGCTCCGTCACCGCAATGTCCGACAGAAAATCCCGGCAGATCGTGCATCGCGCGCTAAAAAATAATCCGAGCGCAGCTTTCTACATAACCGGCTGTTCAGCACAGAACTATCCGGAGGTATACAAAAAGATCCCCGGTGTCAGAGCCGTAATAGGAAACCGCAGCAAGCTCGAGACAGCTGTACTCGCCGCAGTCGGCAGCACGGCACGGGAGCCGATAGGCACCGATCTTTCCGACGCTCCTTTTGAGCAAATGAGTGTTTCCTCGTTCGGCAGACTTCGCTCGTATATCAAGATAGAGGACGGCTGCCGATCTAACTGCGCCTACTGCATAATCCCGTCTCTGCGCGGAGATATACGATGCAAAGCGCCCGGGGATGTTATTGCGGAGGCTGAATCACTCGTGCACGGCGGAAGTCCTGAGATAGTGCTGACCGGAATAGAGCTGAGCGCGTACTCGTACGGACTCTCCGAGCTCATCATACGTCTTGATGCGATCGACGGCATACGTCGAATACGGCTCGGCTCGCTCGATCCGTCGTTTATGCGCATGGATTTTGTCGATGCATACGCCGCCTGCAAGCACACAATGCCGCATTTTCACATATCTATGCAGAGCGGCTGCGACCGCACCCTCTCCATGATGCGCCGCCGATACAATACCGCGCAGGTGCTCGAAAAGCTGAGCTATATGCGCGAGCATCTGCCGTCGCTTAGGCTGTCAGCGGATATCATCTGCGGCTTTCCCGGAGAAACCGATGAGGACTTCGGCAGGACACGCGACTTCCTCTCCGAGGCTGATTTCTTTCATCTGCATATCTTCCCTTACTCGAAGCGCGAGGGCACAGAGGCAGCTAAAATGCCGGATCAGGTCCCATCCGATATCGCAAAGGAGCGCGTTGCCGTTTTGATGCGGGATAATTCCGAGCGGCAAAGGAAAACGGTATCGGACCTCGCCGCAAGCTGCACGACAGTGAACCTGCTCGCAGAGCGTGTCTCGCAGACGGATAGCGGCATCGTACTTGCCGGACATACCGAGGAATTTTTTGAGGCATCCGCAGGTCTCACCGAGCGGGAAGCCGACGCGCTTCTTGCGCACATTCCTCCGAGGGAGGGACAGTCCGCAGACGACCCGCGCAGGCTGCGCGGCTGTGAGCTTACCGCACGAATCACCGGTCTGATCGGAAATACGGTAACGACCGAGCTTATCTGATATCAAAACAGGATCGGCTTCGGGACATTCACTGATAGCCTGCCTCCGGTCTGTTTTTTAAAAACTGCGCATCGGCACGATAAATTGCCATGTCGATACCGCAGCCGAACCGACAAAATACGACACTTTTTCCTCCCGCATTACAGCTGAATTCATATCTTTCAGATATCGCATATAACATTTCACGTAACCGATACGACACGGCTGATAAGTACAGAGCCATATAGACGGTCACGGCGCGCCGCAACAGGCGTATCTGCGGAAAACTCCGCTAAGCAAGCACAAAAGGAGATACTCTATGATAAAAATCGGGCTCGACATCGGCTCAACCACCGTCAAGGCTGTTGCTCTCGATGAAAAAGGCAATGTAGTATTCGAGGATTATCGCAGACACATGTCCAAGATAACCGAAATGTCCGCCGCAATGCTGCGCAGTATTGCCGAAAAGACCGGTGAGGAGCGCGCATGCCTCTCAATCACCGGTTCGGCGGCAATGGGCTTTGCGGAAAAATGTTCGCTCGACTTCGTTCAGGAGGTCTATGCGACAAAGGTATCGGTCGACAAGCACATCCCCGGCACCGACGTTGTTATCGAGCTCGGTGGTGAGGATGCCAAGATATTGTTTCTCTCCGGCGGCTCGCTCGAGGTGCGCATGAACGGATCGTGTGCAGGAGGAACGGGCGCATTCATAGACCAGATGGCCACTCTGCTCGGAATCACCGCGCCGGAGCTCAACGAGCTTGCGACAGAGCACAAAAAGCTGTATACTATTGCATCCCGCTGCGGCGTTTTTGCAAAAAGCGATATCCAGCCGTTGATAAATCAGGGCGCACTCAAACCGGATATCTGCGCAAGCATACTCGGAGCGGTAGTCAATCAGACTGTTTCGGGACTTGCTCAGGGAAGACCTATCGAGGGCAACATTGTTTACCTCGGCGGTCCGCTGACGTTTTTCTCC
>URAP01000039.1 GCA_900545935.1 uncultured Eubacteriales bacterium | reverse complement strand
TGTTCTTCATCAGACGTACAAGGTCGCGGGAGTCGGTATAGCTGTCGCCGTTTACATCTCCTTTGCTTGATCCGACGAAATTCATATAACGGTTGATTTTTGATATTGTATTTTCATCGTATTTTTTACCGTAGATGATTTCCCCGTACCAAGCACCGTATATAAATCCCGGCTCGGTGCCAACATAGCCGCGCCACATGCCGTACGGCACAGTGTCGATATAATTAAATACAATGGTGGATTGCTGCATTTGTGCACCCATGTAAACGTATTCTGCACCTCTTGATGTTAGCGGGATTTTGAATTCGGTCACATAGCTGTTGTCGCTGTTAATAGTGACGAAACAGTCGCGGTTAAGACCGATGATTTTTTCGTTATCTGCCGGGAACCCGTCTAAGCTTGATAATCTTGATATTTTTTCAATATAGTCATCAGCAGTTAATCCGAAGAATCTTCCGCCGCGTTCGGCAAATACCGGGTATGTTGTATCTCCAAAGCTGAAAGTACTGTAAACCCCGTCCTGATATGTGTATATTTCCGGTATCATGGGGTCTAAAGTAACCTTGTCAAAATCAACTATTCCGGAGGACGAATCTTTTACAGCTGTATATACATAGAGGTTTTCATCGTCCCACAGCATATATGTGTACGCCTCGATGCCGGTATCCCAGCTGAAGTATTTTTTTACGTTTTCCTCAGGACTGATATCCTTGTCCGGAAACAGATAACTCGGTTGTAACTTGTAGTCTATTCGCTCAGATTGCATATACGCGCTGTCGAGATAACCGTCTATTGTCGGCGTGCCGTAAGCTACGCGGTTGTGTATTTCCTCGGCGATAGGTGCATTATTCCAGTCAGCTGCGATAGGGCATGAGAGCGCAGCGGCGATGAGTACTGCGCAGGTGAATGTATACTTCTTTTTCATTATACGTATCCTTTCGTTTCGGCGTCTGATTTTATAATGCGTAAATTCAGATATTCAACATAATCATTCCGTTCGAGTGTTTTTCCGCGGCGATGCCTCGGTGGCATGATCGCGGGTTTTATATGTGTTTTTTTCGGCGGGACGGAAATATTACGGCGAGACGATTGTGATTTACGAACTGCAATTATGGGAATAATACGCTAATATCTATGTATAGAATACATCAGCTTACCGTTTTTGTCAACTAATTTTAAATATTCGTCATTATATTCGTGACTTTGTACAATTTCGTTCTCTATTTATGTTTAATATAGATAATACAAACTGCAAAATAGTGGCTATGCAGAGCGGCGCACCGCAGCTCCGCGGCGCAGATCAACAACCGTGAACTCGGTTGTTTGCGGAGAGGGTGATACGGCGCGCCGCCGCAATGCTGCATTTACCGACAGTGTCAGAGCAGATCGCTTATGCGGCCTTTATCCTGCGGCAGCAGGAAGGCAGGCGGGATGTCGAGCACGGTTCGGCATCCGCATTCCCCGAGCTCATGCAGGCGTGCGACAGCGCGTGCATAGCACAGCAGAACGGTGGCGGTGAAGTGCGGATTTGAGTCGAGCCGCAGCGAATATTCCGCAGTGCTGCCATCACCGTGTCGGATAACTCTTCCGCCGTGCGGCATTGTCGAGTGCGCTCGCTTCATCTGCTCGGCGGTGATAAAAATTACCTCTGTGTCATACGGCTCGTAATAGTCGGGAATCGCGCGTATCTCGGCACTTATTCGTTCACGGTCGGCATTCGGTTCGGCGACAACATAGCATTCGCGCCGATGCATTTCGCGTTCGCTCAGTCCGCCGTCACCGCTGCGGGCACGGTCGATTGCAAACGGCAGAGGAACAGTATATTCGCGCGCGTCGATAACTCCCTCAACATGACGTGCCGCCTCTGAATGTCCCGCGCTGACCCCGCGCCCCCAAAAGGTAAAGCCCTTGCCGTGCGGTATAAACGCCTCGCCGAATGCGCGCATTACCGAAAAGATTCCGGGATCCCATCCTGCCGCGACAAGCGCAAGCGTGCCGCCTGCTTTTGCCGCCGCATCCACTGCGGCGATATGCCGCGATATCCTGCCGTGACAGTCGTAGCTGTCCACTATCGAATGCTTGCGGGCGAGCATCGGCGACACGATGGGCGTATCCTGCGCCGAGCCGGTGCACACTATCATAACGTCAATGCGCTCCGCAAGCTCTACCGATTGCTCGGCGGGAAGTATAATGCTGCCGAACGGCGAGGACAGTCCCGCAGGATCGCGGCGGGTGAATATCGCGGCGGTCTGTATATCGCCGCTTCTTGCCGCCGCCTCTTCAACGCCGCGTCCGAGATTGCCGTAGCCGTAGATACCGATTCTTATCATACAGATTTCCTTCCTTTTATTATATAGTATGTTGTACGGTACGCAGTGCCGCTGTCGCACTGACCCGATTCGATATTATATATGCTATTGCGCGTGCGTGTATGCCGAAGCGGCAGATGTCTATATACGACCTTGCTCAAGCCGTGCTATGCTGACAGAGAAAAGCGGCGCGAGCTTTGTCGGCAGAGGACGCTATGTTCCGCAGGATGCCTGCGGTGCATTTTCGGTGTGCCGATGACATATTTTTTTAAAAAATAAAATGTGTTTTTTCTATTGACTTTAGCGAATTAAAGTGATAAAATGACAGAGCAAAGAAAGAATAGGAGACGGAAAGATGCAGATTAACGACGAATTGATGCAGAAGAGCGAGCGAACGGTGCTCGGCTTGCAGCAGATGTATCTCGATGCGGGATATGCTCCCTATCGGATGAGCAAGTTTGAGGAGTACGATCTGTATGCCGATAACAAGGATTTTTTGATATCGGATAATGTAATCACCTTTACAGATACGAGCGGACGGCTGATGGCGCTCAAGCCGGATGTAACCCTCTCGATAGTCAAGAATCTCGGCGACCGTCCCGATGAGGTGCAAAAGGTCTTTTACCGCGAAAATGTCTACCGTGTGTCGAGAGGCACCGGCTCATATAAGGAGATGCTCCAGGCGGGGCTTGAGTGTATCGGAAAGGTAGGCAGGGCAGAGCTGCTTGAGGTCATTCGGCTTGCTGCTCAGAGCCTTGCGCAGATATCCGCCCGCTCGGTGCTCGCGCTGTCGAGTCTCGACGTTATCGAGGAGGCGATGGCGGGCGAGACGAATGCGGCGGAGGCGAGAGGGCGCGTATTCTCCGCACTCGGCGATCGCAACTATTCCGCGCTGCGCTCCGTGTGCTCCGAGTACGGCTTTTCCTCCGAGAGCGCCGAGCTGCTCTGCGCTCTTGCGGAGGTTCACGGTACGGTCTCGGAAACCCTGCCGACGCTTCGCAGTCTGTTTGCGGATTCCTCCTGCGCGTCGCTCGGCGCGTTTATCCTGACACTCGATTCGATAGCGGAGAGCGAGTTCTCCGCTGCCGTTGATGTTGATTTTTCGGTCGTGTGCGACCCGGGCTACTATTGCGGAATAGTTTTTAAGGGCTATGTGCACGGAATTCCGGATGCGGTGCTCTCCGGCGGTCAGTATGACCGACTGATGCACAGAATGCAGCGCCGCTCGCGTGCGGTCGGCTTTGCCGTTTATGCGGATATGCTCGAGCGGATAGGCGACGGCGGGGAGGAGCAGGGCAGACTGCCTGGCGATTATCTGAATATTGCGCTGCCTAAGGGCAGACTCGGCGAGAAGATATATGCGATGTTTGCACGTGCGGGCTATGAGTGCCCGTCTATCTGCGAGCAGAACCGCAAGCTGTTCTTCGAGAATCCGGAAAAGCATGTGCGCTATTTCTGGGTCAAGCCCTCCGACGTTGCGATATACGTGGAGCGCGGCGCGGCTGATATCGGAGTCTGCGGTAAGGACATCCTCGCCGAGTACGAGCCGGATGTTTACGAGCTGCTCGATACCGGAGAGGGCAGATGCAGAATGGCTGTCGCGGGTCCCCGTGATTTCAGCTATACTCCCGGAACAACGCTGCGCGTGGCAACCAAATTTTATTCGGTTGCAAAGCGCTACTATCTCTCGCGCGGCATCGACATAGATATTATTCACCTGAACGGCTCGATAGAAATCGCGCCGCTGCTCGGACTGTCGGACGTTATCGTGGATATCGTCGAGACCGGAGCGACGCTTCGCGAGAACGATCTCGAGGTAAAGCAGGAGATATTCGACATCAGCGCAAGGCTGATAGCAAATAAATCGGCATATAAGTTCGGAAGAGAAGCGATAGACGATATTATCGCAAAGCTGTCCGAGATGACACGGGAAAAGAGGAACGAAAAATGATAAAAATACTCGAATACTGTGAGGTCGAGCGCAGCGAGATATTTGCGCGCACCGAGCCGTGCGCGAATGCCGAGGCTACGGTACGCGATATTATCGCCGATGTTCGTGCGCGCGGAGATGAGGCGCTGCTCGAGTACGGCAGACGCTTTGACAGTCCCGGACTTGACAACCTGACCGCCAGCGCGGAGGAGATAGATGCGGCGCTCGAATCGGTCGAGCCCGAGTTTTTGCGTATTCTGCGTGAGGCGGCGGACAATATCCGCGAGTTTCACGAGCGTCAGAAGCGAAACAGCTTTGTTATAAGCGAGCGCGAGGGCGTTGTCATAGGGCAGAAGGTCATGCCCATCGAGCGTGCGGGACTGTATGTTCCCGGCGGAACGGCGGCATATCCGTCCACCGTTCTTATGGATGCCATCCCTGCCAAGATCGCAGGCTGCCGCGAGGTCGTTATCACTACCCCCGTCTGTCGTGACGGCAGCATTCCACCGGTCATTCTCGCGGCAGCATCGGTCGCCGGAGTAGACAGAATATTTAAGGTCGGCGGCGCTCAGGCTATCGCCGCGCTGGCATACGGAACTCAAACCATACCGCGTGTAGACAAGATAGTCGGACCGGGAAATGCATATGTGGCTGAGGCAAAGCGGCAGGTTTACGGTGCCGTTTCGATAGATATGATAGCGGGACCGAGCGAGATACTCATCGTCGCCGACGGCGGAAGCAACCCGGTATGCGTTGCGGCGGACCTGCTCTCTCAGGCGGAGCACGACCGTATGGCAAGCGCGGTGCTTGTTACCGACTCCCGCGAGCTTGCCGAGTCGGTGCGCGACGAGATAGAGCGTCAGCTTCCGCTGCTCGAGCGCTGCGAGATAGCGCGCGCCTCTATCGACGACAACGGAAAGATAATCGTCGCGCCGTCGATAGATATGGCGATAGATATTGCGAACGAGATAGCTCCCGAGCACCTCGAGCTGTGTGTTGATAATCCTTTCGACCTGCTCGATGCGCTGCGGAATGCCGGATCTGTATTTATGGGCAGAAACTGCCCCGAGGCTCTCGGAGACTATTTTGCGGGACCGAATCACACCCTGCCCACCGGCGGAAGTGCAAGATTCTCGAGCCCGCTCTCGGTCGACGACTTTGTTAAAAAGACGCAGTTTACCTATTATACCGAGTCGGCGCTTGCAAGGGTCGCGGACAAGGTCGCGTATTTTGCGTGCAAGGAGGGGCTGACGGCTCACGCCCGCAGTGCGCTCGTTCGCGGCGAATGCAAGGCGGAAAAGGATAAAGAATAAGCCGGTCGGTGTCACCTTATCGCCGATGCTTTGAGATTGATTCTTGCCGTGAGGCCTCCAGACATGCCGATATTGCTTTTGCATTTATATCGTTCCGTGCTGCCGGAATCGTAGGCGACCGATATTAATGCTGCGTTGATATTGCGATTCTATATCGACCGCTGCATAGCACCGACATTACCCAACAGAAAGGACGCTTTCCACGTGAGAGCAGTATAAAATGAGCAGATTTTTTTCGGATAAATATTCCGCGCTTACCCCGTATACTCCGGGGGAGCAGCCGCAGGACAGACGGTATATCAAGCTGAATACAAACGAATCTCCCTATCCTCCGTCGCCTGTTGCTGTTCGGCTCGCGCGCGAGGAGGCGGGCAGCTGCATGCTGTACTCCGATCCGCAGTGCCGCTCGCTCAGAGCCGCTGCAGCGGAATATTTCGACATAGGAGAGGATGCCGTCGTGTTCGGCAACGGCTCGGACGAGGTGCTGAATTTCGCATTTTCCGCCTTTTGCGATGATCGCTGCCCGGCGGTATTTCCCGATATATCTTACGGCTTTTATCCCGTTTTTGCGGAGCAATGCGGAGTTCCGTTCCGTATCGTTCCGCTGCGCGAGGATTATTCGATAGCTCCGCAGGACTATTTTGCAGCGGGCGGAACGATCTTTATTGCAAATCCGAATGCGCCTACCGGTATCGCACTCGGGCTCGATGCTATTGAGGCGATAGTGCGGGAAAATCCGAACAACGTCGTAGTGATAGACGAGGCATATGTGGATTTCGGCGCGCAGAGCGCCGTGCCGCTGACGAAGCGATATGACAATCTGCTCGTCGTTCAGACCTTCTCCAAGTCGCGCAGCCTTGCCGGTGCGCGTCTCGGCTTCGGTATCGGCTCGCCCGAGCTGATACGTGACCTCGAAACGCTGCGCTACTCGGTCAATCCGTATAATATCAATCGCATGACCATGGCAGCGGGAGTCGGAGCACTTGCCGACCGCGAATATTTCGACGTATGCCGCAGCCGCGTTATCGCGACACGCGAGCGCGTGTCGGAGGCGCTCGGCAGGCTTGGCTTTAACGTGCTGCCGTCGAGCGCGAACTTTCTGTTCGCATCAAGCTCTGCCGTCGGCGGCGCCGAGCTGTATGCGGCGCTTAAGGAGCGAGGGATACTCGTTCGCCATTTCGGCGCGCCGAGGCTCGATAACTGGAACCGAATCACGGTCGGCAGCGAGCAGGAGATGGACGCACTGCTCGACGCGATCGCCGACATAATAAAGGAAGAAAAATTATGAGAGTGGCATGTATAGACAGAAAAACGGCTGAGACCGACATCTCGCTGACCCTTAATCTCGACGGCAGCGGAAAGAGCGATATTGATTCGGGCTGCGGCTTTCTCGACCATATGCTGACCCTGTTTGCCTCGCACGGACGCTTTGATCTTTCCGTGCGCTGCAAGGGTGATACAAATGTCGATTATCATCACACCGTTGAGGATATTGCGATAGTTCTCGGCAGCGCATTTGCCGAGGCGCTCGGCGATAAACGCGGAATACACCGCTACGGAGATACCATTCTGCCGATGGACGAGGCGCTCATTCTCAGCGCGGTCGACCTATCCGGACGCTCACAGCTCGTATATATGCTCGACATTCCGACCGAGCGCGTGGGCGATTTCGACACAGAGCTTTGTGAGGAATTCTGGCTCGGCTTCGTCCGTCGCGCGGAGTGCGCTCTGCATCTTCGCTCGCTCGCGGGACACAATTCGCATCACATTATAGAGGGCGCGTTCAAATCGGCGGCGCGCAGCCTGCGTCAGGCGGTCAGCCTCGACCCCGCATATGCCGGCGATATCCCGTCGACCAAGGGGGTGCTGTGATGGTCGCGATAGTCGATTACGGTGTTGGCAATCTGTTTTCGCTCGAGTGTTCGTTGCGGGCGATCGGTCAGAGCGTGACGGTCAGCGGAGACAGCGGCGTTCTCGAGGCGGCGGACAGAATAATCCTGCCGGGGGTCGGGGCGTTCGGCGATGCAGCAGACAAGCTGCGCTCGGGAGGGCTTGACCGTGTGCTGTGTCGGCTCGCCGGAGACGGAAAGCCGCTGCTCGGCATCTGCCTCGGAATGCAGCTGCTGTTCGAGCGCAGCTATGAGTACGGAGAGCATGCCGGGCTCGGGCTTCTGCCCGGCAGCATCGTCCCGCTCGCCGGGGCTGTTCCGAGCGGATATAAGATCCCGCATATGGGATGGAATGCGCTCGAGAAGCGCGGAGATCATCCGCTTCTGCGCGAGGTGAGCGACGGTGCACACGTCTATTTTGTGCACTCCTATTACGCTGCCGACGAGGACACGCACGGTGTCGCGGAGGATACGATTGCGTCGACCGACTACGGAATACAGGTGACCGCCGCCGTGGCGAGAGGCAATGTTATGGGATGTCAGTTTCATCCCGAGAAGAGCGGCGAGGTCGGACTCGAAATTCTCCGTGCATTTTGCTCTTAATATCGTCGAACCGGCAGCATGATACCGTGCCATGAAGAGGCGGTGCGGCGGATAGCGCTGCTTCGCGTCGGTAATTTCAGGGTACGCGAAAAAATTGCACCGCATCGGTGCGGCGCTATAATAATATTGAAAGGGGCTTTCGCGGGTCGAGAGCTGACAATGAATATATGCTGATTTTTCCTGCAATAGATCTGTACGGGGGCGAGGCTGTGCGTTTGCTCCGCGGTGATTACGATAAAAAAACCGTATACAGCACCAACCCGCTTGCGGTAGCGCGTGATTTTGCCGCAGCAGGCGCGGAATGGGTGCATCTCGTCGACCTTGAGGGCGCAAGAGACGGAACGGCTCCCGCATACGAGCTTATCTGTCGGATAAAGGCGGAGACCGGACTGCGCTGTGAGGTCGGCGGCGGAATACGTGATATTTCGGCTGTGCGCCGATATCTCGATGCGGGCATAGACCGCGTTATTCTCGGAACGGCTGCGGTGACCGATCCCGATTTTCTGCGCGAGGCGGCGCGGCTGTACGGCGAGCAAATAGCCGTAGGTGTCGATCTTCGCGACGGCTATGTAGCCATCAAGGGTTGGACGGAGACGACAGAGCGCTCGGCGCTTGATTTCTGCCGTGAGGCGGAGCGCATAGGCGTGGGTACGCTCATATGTACCGATATTTCGCGTGACGGCGCTATGCGCGGAACGAATCGCGAGCTTTACCGCATGCTGTCGGAGCAGACCGGAATGAACATTATCGCATCAGGTGGCGTTAGCGGTATGGACGATATTCATGCACTGCGTGCACTCGGTCTGTACGGCGCTATCGTCGGCAGAGCGTATTATACCGGAGATATCAGCCTCGAAGAGGCTATCGGCGCGGCAAGGTGACTGCGGTATTTCGTAATGCTGCCGTGCGCCGGATGAAAATATGTGAGAAAGGGATCTTCGCAATACGGTCTTGAGGTTCTTATAATGATAACAAAGAGAATTATTCCGTGTCTCGATGTTCGCGACGGACGGGTAGTCAAGGGTGTGAATTTCGAGGGGCTGCGGGACGTATCATCCCCGGTCGAGCTTGCCGCATATTACAGCAGGGCGGGCGCGGACGAGCTTGTTTTTTATGATATCACCGCTTCTGCTGAGGGCAGGCGGCTGTTTACCGATATTCTGACCGAGACCTGCCGCGGGGTATTTATCCCGCTGACGGTCGGCGGCGGTATCGGTACTCTCGACGATTTCGAGCGCGTTCTCAGCTGCGGCGCGGACAAGGTAAGCGTCAATTCCGGCGCTATCCGAAATCCCGCTCTGATCGGTGAGGCGGCAAAGCGCTACGGCGACCAGTGTGTTGTTCTGTCGGTCGATGTAAAGCGTGTCGGCGGTGAGCTGCATGTCTTTGCGCGCGGCGGCAGAGACGATACCGGACTGGAGGCAATCGAGTGGATACGCCGCTGCGTCGGAGACGGCGCCGGAGAGGTCGTTGTCAATTCTATCGACACCGACGGCGTTCGCGGCGGCTTTGATATTCCCATGCTGCGCGCGGTGTGCAATGCGGTCGGAGTCCCGGTCATTGCATCGGGCGGAGCGGGCTGTATAAATGATTTTATCGACCTGTTTCATGAGCTGCCGGGAGTTGATGCCGGACTCGCTGCATCGATATTTCACTTCGGTGATGTCGGCATAGCGGAGCTTAAAAACGAAATGAAGAAGAACGGCATTCCCGTCAGGCTGTGAAGAGGGAATGCACAGATCATACGGTAATAAAAATCTGAAAGGATTATCCTGCCATTCGGGGAGGGCATATAAAATGATAGGAATTGATGAACTGAAATTCGACGAGCGCGGACTTATTCCGGCGATAGTTATTGACAGCGAGAGCCGAGAACTGCTTACACTCGCGTATATGAACCGCGAGAGTCTCGGCATAACGCTCGAACGCGGGCTGACCTGCTTTTGGAGCCGTTCGCGTCAGGAGCTTTGGCTCAAGGGCGAGACGAGCGGTAACTATCAGCATGTCGTTCGTATAGTCGCGGATTGTGATCGTGATGCGCTTGAGGTGTTTGTTCATCCGGACGGTCCGGCTTGCCACACCGGAAGCCGTTCCTGCTTCACAGGTGAGGTGTACGGGGCCGAGGAGATGAGCGATGGCTTTTCGTATGAAGGGCTGATGGAGCTCATCCGCGGCAGAAAGACCGAGCAGAAGGAGGGCTCGTACACTACCTACCTTTTCCAAAAAGGACTTGACAAGATACTAAAGAAGATAGGTGAGGAGAGCACCGAGGTAATTATCGCGGCAAAGGCGGAGGACAAGCGTGAGACTATCTATGAGATAGCCGACCTTGCGTATCATGTAATGGTGCTAATGGTTGAGGCGGGAATATCGCTCGATGATATCCGCTCCGAGCTTGCCTCCCGTCACGTTATCGACAAAAAGGTAAAGCAGGAGAAGATGACCTGATGAAACGTGCGGCAGGCGATTATCATGTTCATTCGACCTTCAGCGACGGGCGCGACGGGCTGCGCGAGCTTGCCGAATCGGCACTTGCGCTCGGAATGAGCGGCATCGGCTTTTCCGATCACTGCTATACCCCGCATGACACGAGCTACTGTATGCCCGCATCGCGGCTTGACGATTATATCGCGGAGTGCCGCGCGCTGCACGATGAATACCGCGGCAGGCTTGACATTCTCTGCGGCATCGAGCAGGATTATTTCGGAGGTCGCGCCGACAGCAGACACGATTATGTTATAGGCTCGGTGCATTATCTGCCTGCGGGGGATGTTCCGCTCGCGATAGACGAGGGCGCTGACGAGCTCACCGCGCTGACGGAGCGGTACTACGGGGGGGATATTCTCTCGGCAGCCGAGTGCTACTTTTCGCTTGTCGCGGAGGTCGGCACGGTCACGGGCGCGGGGATAGTCGGACATTTTGACCTGATAACTAAGTATATCGAGCGCGGCATAGCTCTTGATACCTCATCGCCGAGATATCGCAGCGCATGGCAGAGTGCAGCCGACCGTCTGATCTCGGAGGGGCTGATATTTGAGATAAATACCGGTGCGATATCTCGCGGATATCGCAGCTCTCCATATCCGTCCGAGGAGATGGTCGAATATATAGCCGCGCACGGCGGGCGCTTTATTCTCTCGAGCGACAGCCACCGCACGGATACGCTCTGCTACGGCTTTGAAGAATGCAGGGATGCTTTCTGCGCGAGATACGGGGAACGGAGCCGCGAGCTGCTGCTTGAGCCGCCGCTCAGTTGAGGAGCTTTTGACTCAGCGCTGATTTGCTTGGCGGTATATCGGGTGTCGAATAAAAAACAGGGCACAGCAATGCATGGTGATAAGCATTGCTGTGCTCTTCGCGTTGGAACCGTAAAGGCTTGCTTTTGTGATATTTAGAATTGTTAATAAAACGACTCTTTAGCATCCCCGCGGGGACAGATAAAAATGTTCGGAGCAAGTGGTTTTGCCCCGTCAGGCGTACAAGCGTACGTCGAGGGGCATAAACGCTCGCAGAAAAAGTGAATTTATTCTTTGCGGAGAAATCCGTCAGGATTTCTTCCTATTTTTTCTTGGCTTCTCTGCTACACTGAAAACAAATTATTACTTATTCACTTTTTCGTTCCGGACTTTTTTAGCATCCCCGATTACACATACCAGAGATCGAAGTATGCCCTGCAGATCTTTTTCATCTCTTCCCATACTACAGCCTGTCTTGCCGCGGTAGTGAAGTGCGCGAGACTTGCCTTTTCGCCGGTGCGGCAGCGCTCGCCGAGATAGCCCTCGGAGATGAGTGTGTCTACCGTCTTTTCACCGCCGATGCGCTCGGCGTTCTCAACCATCCAGCGGAGCAGGACGGGAGAGGAATCACGCTCAACTGCGGTCCAGATATTGACCTTGCATATGCCGTCTGCAAAGAGCGACTTTATCTGATCTGCGGTGACGGAGGAAGTGCCGTGCAGCACTATCTTCTCGCCGATAACCCTCTTTATTTCTCTTGCTGCGTCGCCGTAGTACTTAAGATCCTTACCGGAGGCGCGATGCTCGGTACCGAGGTTGCAGACAACAAGGTCAACGCCCGTCTCGCGAACAAAGCGGTCGGCGTCCTCGGGGGTGGTAATTGAATTGTGTGTCGATCCGCCCGCATCGTATATCTCGTCGCATGCGCCCTCGATGAGGATTTTGCCCTGCATCTTACGTACAAATGCTGCGGTCATCTCGATATTCTTCTCAAACGGGAAGGTCGAGGCATCATACATGATTGATGCGAAATCGCTGAGATCTCCCTCGAGCAGATCGGCATCGTCTATCGGCTGAACGTGGTCAAGGTGCAGCATCGCGGTGACGTGCGGATATGCGTCGGCGAGTATGTGCGCGTCCGCGGCAAAGCAGCGCAGACCGATATCCGCGCGGCGGCTGTGAGTGTAGTAGGTCGCCTGCGGGCGATGGCTGTACTTAATGGTCATTGCGATAGTGACGGGCACCGTCTCATAACCTCCCGCAATCGCAAATTCCTCAGCTGCGGCGAAGATAGCCTCGGTGGTAGTAAGATTCTCACTGCATATGCAGGGAATTACCCATGCCTTTTTCGCGGCATCTGCGTATATTTCTTTTACCTTTTTATAATCCGAAACAACAGGCATCTGTCTGTCCCCCCTATTAAATGATAGTTGACATATCTTGTCCTTCATATTATAATATTTTGTGAGATACAAGTCAACAAGCAATTTATTTTTCTGCTACATTTAATCGAAAGGAAAATTGAATTATGATACTTCTCGGACTCGATGCGGGCAGTACCGCTATCAAATGTGTGGCTTTTTCGGAGGAGGGCAGACAGCTTGCCCTTGCATACACCGAATACGGAACGAGCGCCGGGGCGGGAAATATGGACGCGGACGCTATGTTTGCAGCCGCAAAGCAGGTCATTGCGCGCTGTACGGCGGATGATGCGGTTGATGCCTCAGATATCGCCGCGATAGCGGTGACGAGCTTCGGAGAGGCATGCGTGCCGATCGACCATGACGGTGCGTGTCTGTCGAACATGCTGATGTATACCGACAACCGCGGACAGCTCGAGGCGAAGCGTGTGCTCGACTCGCTCGGCGCGGATAGGGTGGGCGAGATAACATGTACCGAATTTGCACCGATGTATTCGCTGCCCAAGATAATTTGGCTGATGGAGAACGACAGTACCGTGCGCGAGCGCGCGTACAAATTTCTTCAGGCGGCGGATTTTATCTGCTACCGCCTGAGCGGCGCCCTCACCTCGAACTATGCCCACGCCTGCAGAACCGCTGCATTTGACGTAGAGGCTCGCCGTTTTTCGGAGGAGATACTCGGCGCAGCGGGACTCGACCCGGCTCTCATGCCGGACCCTGTCCCATGCGGAACGGTGGTCGGAACTATACTGCCCGACCTTGCCGCAGAGCTTGGGCTCCCTGCCTCGATGCGTGTAGTTCAGGGCTCGCATGACCAGATAGCCGCAGCGACCGGTGCGGGTGTGCTCGCACCCGGTCAGGCGGTTGACGGAACGGGAACGGTTGAGTGCATTACCCCTGTTTTCGATCATATTATACGCGACCGTGAGTTTGTCGGTTCAAATTTTGCCTGCGTACCGCACTCGGTAGAGGGATTGTACGCTACATATGCATTCAATTTTTCCGGCGGTGTATTGCTGAAGTGGATACGTGACAGCTTTGCCTCCGAGGAGCGCCGCCGTGCGTCCGAGCTCGGATGCAGCGCGTATAAGCTGCTTGACGAGGCGTGTCCGAGTGAGATAAGCGATCTTCTTGTGGTGCCGCATTTTCTCGGAGCCGGCGGAACACCGGATGTCGTGCCGACCGCAAAGGGCAGTATCATAGGCATGACGATGCAGACCGGAGTCGGTGAGATATACCGCGCCGCAATGGAGGGACTGACATATGAGATGGCATACAACCTGGAAAAGCTCGCGCCGTTCGGCATTAGCATTACCGACCTTATGGCTACCGGCGGCGGCTCATGCTCGCCGATATGGCTGCGGATAAAGGCGGATATTTTCGGCGCGGTTTCGGGAATTCGCTCGATAACTCCTCTGCTTACGGCTGAGGCGGGCGCTGCGGGCTGTGCTATGCTCGCGGGCGTAGCGGTAGGTCTGTACTCCTCGCTCGATGAGGCGGCGAAATTGTTTGTACTGCGCGGCGAGCCGGTCGTACCGGATGCGTCGGTAGCTGACAGATATATAGAAAAATACGAGAAGTATAAAAAGATACGCAATTTCGCGCTTGATATGTATAGATAAAGCTTTCACCGGCTCGGAGAGACCGTTATACGGAAAGCCGCTTCCGCTCGTGTTTACGGCAAATAATTAAATCCGAAAAATCCGATAAGATTCGATGAGATCATGCCAACCGATCTCCGATAAAATCAAACTCTGACGGACAAACCGTAAAATTCGGCTTGCCGTCAGAGTTTTTCTATCATTATAATACTGTATATGCCGTCTGTCGCGCGGTTTATTTATCAGTCAGCGTAGTATGCCTCGGCTGCATCTGCATTGTACGGCAGATACTCGAGAGGGTCGACGACCGCATCGCCCTTGTATACCTCGAGGTGCAGGTGGGGCGATTGAGCTGTTTCAAACAGCGCGCCGTCGGAGACGGCGGCGATAATATCACCGCCGCTGACCGCACTGCCTACGGCGAGCGCGGCGGTAGAGTCTGGGTCGAGCCCGCGATAGACGGTCGCATA
>URAP01000038.1 GCA_900545935.1 uncultured Eubacteriales bacterium | reverse complement strand
CGGGTAAGACCGCCGTTCTCACCGAGCGACTGATTCGACGACTCTGCGACCCGGAGGATCCCGCCGATATATCACGCATGCTGATAGTGACCTTCACTAAGGCGGCTGCAACCGAGCTGAGAGAAAAGATAGCCAAGGTCATTACCCGCGCATGCGAGGCAGATCCCTCTAATCGTGCGCTCGCGCGGCAGAAGAAAAAGCTGCCGACTGCGGTTATCTGCACCATAGACAGCTTCTGCTACCGCGTTATAAAGGAGAATTTTTCCGCGCTCGGCGTAGGTCCGGGAGTGCGCATCGCGGACGACAGCGAGATAGTACCGCTCGCCCTCTCCGTCATGGACCGTGTTATCGACCGCCGCTACGAGAGCGCGCAAAAACCTCCGCGAAATGACATCGGCTCGCAGAGCGAGAGCTCATTGACCGACCGCGTATCGACAGATACGGCAAATACATCGGCAGAAAACGCTGCCGATGCATCAGGCTCGGACGGGATGGCAGCACCTGCGCCCGACCGTACGATCATCGACGCTTCGGCAGATGACACCGATACCGCGCAGGATGATTTTCTGCGGCTGTGCGACCTGCTTGTCAGCGATCGGGACGACGGTCTCGCCGCGCGGCTTTACGGCTTTTACAATAAGGTTCAGAAGTTCATCGGACACGAGCGGATATTTCTCAGCTCCGCCGAGCGGTTGGAGCACGCCTGCCGTGAGGACTATTTTTCCACCCCGTGGGGCGAAGCGGACCGCCGCCGCATACTCTCCTCGCTCGATTATTACCGCGCAGAATACGAGCACGCACTTTCACTTGTCCGCGCCGACGAGGATATGACAAAAAAATTCGAGAGCTCGCTCACTGCCGATCTCGAGCTGATGGACGGGCTGCGTATCGCAGCACAGACCGGCTATGCCGAGACTGCCGAGCTTTTCGCCGCATACACCCCTGTCAGAATAGGCAGAAACAGTACTTCCTCGCCCGACCTCGGACGCGTGCAGAGCATCCGTGCGGGATTTTCCGACTATCGAAAGGAGCTCGGTGCCCTGCTTGCGCCATCACCCGCCGCGATATCCGCATCCATGAGCGAATCGGCGCATATCATGCGTGCGCTCTATGATGTGATATCCGATTTCGGAGAAGAATTCTCCGCCGAGAAACGCAGGCGAGGCATTATCGACTACGCCGACGCTGAAAATCTAACGCTCGATCTGCTCACGCATGACGGCAATCCCACCGCGCTCGCAGAGCGAATAGCGTCGGATTATGACGAGATTTACATAGACGAGTATCAGGACATCAACCCGGTGCAGGATGCGATATTTTCAGCGCTCGCGCACGGCAATCGCTTCATGGTAGGCGATATAAAGCAGTCCATCTACCGTTTTCGCGGTGCCGAGCCCGATATCTTTTCGGACTACCGCAGCCGCTTTGCAAAGCTATCGCATCCCGAGGACGCGGGAGAGGACGGCAGGACAGTCTTTCTCTCGAACAACTTTCGCTGCGACCGCTCGGTGACCGGCTTTGTAAACGACGTTTTTCGCCGTATAATGACACCTCTGTGCGGAAGTGCGCTCAGCTATACAGAGGATGATGAGCTTGTCTGTTCAAAGGTCGAGGAGAAGCGCACACGTCCGGAGGCAAGAACACGCATAGTACTTATAGCGCCTGAGCCGACCTTCGATGCCGACGACGGCTCTGAGGACGCTGCGCAAGGCGCAGATGTAAGCAGCGTCAGCGCGGGGGATGTCAAAGACAGCATTTCCGACAAAAGCGGCAGCTCGGCTGGCAGAGATAATAACAGCATCGACGAGACATCGGCGCCCGAGGTATCCGCAGCCGATGCGGAAGCGGAATACGTTGCCGCCGAGTCGGCGCGGCTTATCCGCAGCGGAATGTATTCGCCGTCCGATATACGCATCCTTATGCGCACCTCGTCCGGCAAAGAGAGCTTTGTCCGCGCATTTCGCCGTCACGGCGTACCGCTCGCTGCCGAGCGTGCGGTTCCGTTTTTCTCGCGCCCTCACATTCTGCTCGCGCTCGCACTGCTGCGCACGATAGACAATCCGCGCCGCAGTATTCCGCTCACCTCGGTCCTGCTCAGCCCGATAGGCGGCTTTTCCCCCGAAGAGCTGACACGGATAAGACGCGGTATAATTCCGGGCGAAGAAGCGGAGAATGCGCGCATGCGCCCGACCGGAAGTATGTATGCCTCGCTCTGCGCCTATGCCGAAAAGACGGACGATGCCAAGGTATCGTCATTTCTCTCGCGGCTTGACGCGCTGCGCAGTCTCGCACCGTCCACCCCCTCCGATCGTCTGATTTGGCAGCTCTTTTCAGACACACCTCTGCTCAGCTGCGGAAACCCCGCAGACGGCTTTTCCCATGAGGTGATGCGCCGCGATCTCATGCGGCTGTATGAATATGCACGGCAGCGCGAAGCCGGCGGCTTCAAAGGACTGTCACAACTTCTGCGTTCGATAGACGAGCTGTGCAAAACAGACGACGGTTTTACCTTCGACGACGGAGACGGGGACGAGAACGCCGTTCGAATAATGACGATGCACAAATCAAAGGGACTTGAATTTCCCGTGTGCTTCGTCTGCGGATGCGCGAGAGCAATAGATGCCATGGGCCGTCTTGATACAAACGATATTCTGCTGATTGATAAGCAGCTCGGCGCTGTAACGCGGCTGAAAGACAAGAGCGGCTTTGTCCGCTATACCACGCCGATGTTCGACTCCGCAGCGGACAAAAGCAGCACCGAAATGTATGATGAGGAGCTGAGAATACTGTATGTAGCGCTGACGCGCGCCCGTGAGAGGCTGTATGTCACCGCCGCGACAAAGGAACCGGAGCGTCTGCTCAAGGCAGCCCGCGAGGAGGCACGGTATCCGTCCGAGTATACTCATTTCGACTGTGCAAGCTATATGAAGTGGATGCTCTCCGCAATGCTCCCGATAGGCGCACCCGCCGAGGACGAGCCGGACTATAACGAGGTTTTAGCCTCCGGCAGTTCGGCACTGCTTGCGGAAAGCGAGAGCGCGGCGGCAGAGCTGCTCAGCTACCGCGAGGAGCACGGTGTGCCGATAATCGCGCGCTCACAGTTGACAGACGGCATGCTCACATCCGCAGCCGCCGCACAGACTGCAGACAGTGCACCGAATGATAGTGCGCTATCGGATAATGCGGCAGAGGATGCTCGGACGGTATCCTCCGAAACAGACATCAGCCGCTCCTGTAATGATACCGTCTCCGCCGCCGGCGACGGTGTGATATACACATCCGAGATATTCACACAGCCGAACGAGGCAGAGCTGCACAGACGCATATTTTTCAGCTATCCGCGAGCCTTTGCCGCGCGTCTGCCCGCAAAGCTGTCGGTGACCTCGCTGCATCCCGGCATGCTCGACGAGGACACACCGCTGTCACCCGAGCAGGCAAACCGCTACTATCTCGGCATTCCCGAGCCATGCCGAAGCCCCGAATCGGATAAGCTGTCCGGATCGGATGAGCCGCCCGAATCAAATGAGCTGCCCCAACCGGATGAGCCGCCCGAATCGGAGAATACCTTGCAAACCGTCGCAGACACGGCGACCGCGGCGCAGACCGATACGGCGCGATCAGCGGCAGTTCAGCCTGCATGGAACAGTGCAATGCACCGCCCCGCATTTATGCTAAGCGAAAAGGAAAAAGCAAGCAGCGCCGATATCGGAACCGCAGTACATGTATTTCTGCAGTTCTGCGACTGGAATAATGTGCTCGAAAACGGAATAGAGGCAGAGCTTGCGCGCCTGACCGAACGCGGCTTTATCACGAGCGATACAGCCGAGCTTGTCGACCGAAAAAAAGCCGCTCGCTTCTTCGCTTCTCCGCTGTTCGAGGATGCGCGAAACTCCCTCCGAGTATGGCGCGAGCTCCGCTTCAACATTCTGCTCCCCGCCTCCGACTATACCGAAAGTGCGGAACGCAGAAAGCTGCTGTCGGATGAGCAGCTGCTGATACAGGGAATCATCGACTGTATGTACATAAGCGCAGACGGCAGGCTGCGCCTGCTCGATTATAAGACCGACCGTGTACCGCGAGATACGGACAAAGCCGCCGCAATGCTCGCCGAGCGATACGGGGAGCAGATGCGCACATATATGCGTGCGGCGGAGCAGATAACGCGTATGCCGCTCGACCGCTGCGTTATTTTTGCTCTCTCATCGGGGCGCGAGATAGTGCTGCGCGAGGACGGTCGGGACACTCCGCTTGCCTCGCCGCCGCAGGTGCCGGTCAATTGACGTACAGCGCCAAAGCAAAACGTTTGTACGGCAGCACGGCAGAATTTACGGCACGACACAACCGACAATACGCGCCGTAGAGCACCGCGCGATTCGGTATTATATAACGGCAGGGTAAAAATTTACAGCCCCGCAGATGCATTATGCAGCGCATCTGCGGGGCTGTTATTTTTGAGGTATTGCCTCACGATGATATATCTGACCGTCACGTGCCTTGTTGCGCACGGGCAAGGCGCATTAATCCTTATCCGAATCAGTCGTTTCCTCCGAGCTTCCGTCTCCGAGGCTTACGGTAAAGTCTATCTCGGTAACGCCGACCGGCACCTTTGAACCGACCGCCTTGCTCTGAGAAATTATCTGACCCTTAGAATATTTATCATTCTTTTCGTAGGTTATCTTTCCGTACGAGATACCGAGCGAATTCAGCGTTGTTATCGCGTCGGATTCGGTCATTCCGACAAAGGTCGGAATAGTAACATACTCTATCTGAGGACCGAGGCTGTAAAATATCTTTACGGTATCTCCGCGCTTGACGGTCGAGCCTGCCGGCGGGTCGGTGCGCAGAGTATAGTACTCGATGAGTGTATTGTCATACTCTCCGTACTCCTCTACCTTTAGTCCCTTCTTCTGCATCTCGAGCTTTGCGGTACGGTACTCAACGACCGAATAGTCATCGAGAGTAAACGAGCCTGCTCCCGTGCAGACGGTGAGCTTGACATCCGCCTTCTGCGTTCCGCGCTTGACCTTTCTCGCAGCACCCTCATCCGGATCCTGAGCGAGGATATACCCCTCCTCGTGATCGGCATCGAATTCCTCTTTGACGATTATATTAAAATATCCCTCGTCCTCTATCTGCTTCTTCAGCTCGTCATTATAGACACTACCGACATATTCCGGCACGCTGACGGTCACGCCCTGTGACTCCTTCGAGCGGTCGAGCGCATTTTTCAGTACGACTATACCCGTCGTTATCAGCACGAGCATAAACGCGGTAACGACCGCTGCGATTATCGGAAACATAGACCGACTCTGCTTCTTGGCAGCCTTCCTGCCTCCCTTGCCGCGCTGCACGGGTATCTGAGCCGTGCTTCCGCTGTGATGCGCCTTAAAATTATAGCCGGGATCCTCGCGCAGCCGCAGCACATAATGAAGCATTACCGACGCGCTCTGAAAACGCTTATCGGGATCCTTCTCCATTGCCGTGAGTATCATCGCCTCGACTCCGGGCGGAACGGAAGGCAGTATCTCGCGCGGCGGGCGCGGTTGATTGTTGACCTGCATCAGCGCTACGGAGACAGGGCTGTCCGCGACAAACGGCAGCTTGCCGGTAGCCATCTCATACATAACAACGCCGAGCGAATAGATATCACTGCGCGGATCTATCTTCTTACCGCTCGCCTGCTCCGGACTGATGTAATAGACCGTACCTATCGCCTTGTCGGTCATGGTAACCGTTTCTGCGTTCGGCAGCTTGGCTATGCCGAAGTCGGTGACCTTTATCTTGCCGTTTTTCAGCAGCATTATATTCTGCGGCTTTATATCGCGGTGTATAATCCCTTTTGAATGCGCATGATCGAGCGCACGGAGTATCTGAGCCGTGTAGTTCATTATCTCCTTAGGCGGCAGCGGTCCGCGCGAGTTCATATAGTTTTTCAGTGTTATGCCGTCAACTCGTTCCATGACGATGTATTTCAGATCATCTCTGACCGACACGTCATAGATGCTGACGATATTCGGATGCGAGAGCATCGAAACGGCACGCGACTCGTTGATAAATCGCTTGACCGCCTGAGCGTCCCCCGCGATCTCCTCCTTGAGCATCTTTACGGCGACCGTGCGCTTCATTACGGTATCGACCGCCTCGAAAACCACCGCCATTCCGCCGACGCCGATTATCCGTACTATTCTGTACCGACGGTCGAATATCTGACCGACGTATTTATCGTACTTATCCATTGGCTTTTTCCTTTTCCCGTTCGGCGTCCTGCCCTACGTATTTTATCAGCAGTGCGGTGATGTTGTCACCGCCGCCGCCCTCATTTGCTCGGTTAATGAGCTGCTCCGTCTTTACCCGCAGCTCCTCCTCGGCATCGTCCTCGCCAACGGCATCGCAGCCGTAGCCCCACACGATATCGCGGATATCGTCCGCGTCGATATACCCGGTCAGACCGTCACTACACAGCAGAATGTAGGTCGGCACCTCGGTAAGCGTCATGGACGAGGTGTCCGTCTCGACCGTCTTTTCATTACCCACCGCACGGGTAATAACGTTACGATATGGGTTAGTCAGCGCCTCCTCCGGCGTTATCTGTCCCATATCAATAAGGTACTGAACATATGAATGATCGCGGGTGAGCTGAACCATGTCGCCGCCGCAAAACAGATATATTCTGCTGTCGCCGACGCTCGCGATGTAAAGTCTGTTATCCACCGTCAGCGCCGCAACAACGGTAGTACCCATTCCGCGCAGCTTCTTTTCCTTTGAGGCGCGCTCGTATACGGCATCGTTCGCAGCCGAAACAGCGTCAGCAAGCAGCGATTCGATAACGTGCGGGAGCGGCTGCTCCGGCGAAAACTCGGTCACATTATCATCGCCCGATTCGTCGCCGTCCGTTTCATCCGTTGTGTCGGTTTCGGTGTCGCCGATTCTCTTATCGGTATCACCGTCGGACTCTTCCAAGCCACCCACCGTCTCGCTGTCCGGTTCACCGTCCGAAGCAGCATCATCCGACACGGCAGTATTGGCTGCCACGGTCTTATCTGCCGTTTTTTCCGATTCGGCTTCGCCGTCTGTGTCCGCGCCGCTCTTTATACCGAAAAATTCGGTCGTCTCGGCAAGCGGTCCGAGCGCATCCGTATCCTCGGGCAGATCGAGCATTCCGGTATCGGGCGAAACGAACTGTCCGAGCGCGTTTCCGAGATATTCGGTAAATACCCGCGCCGCCGTCTCGCTCGCGATATTTCCGCCGTTTGCGCCGCCCATACCGTCACAGACGACAAATATCTCCGCATTCTCGGCTATTTTGAGATAACCGAAGGAATCCTGATTGTTCTGTCGATGCAATCCGACGTCACTTAGTCCGTAAAATATCATACCCTCAGTCCTCCTCTGCCCCGTCGGGCGTTTTTTCTGCCTCTGTCCTATCGGGAGATGCTCCTGCCGCTGCTTTCTTTTTACTTTTACTCGATCGGGGATACAACGCGCTCGTCTGTACGGCGGCACCGCTTATATCCGCCTCGTCGGTTACCGCATCCGATGCAATTCCGCCCGTTGTATCTCCGAGCCCCTCGGCGCGCCGCAGCTGACCGCAGGAGGCATTTATGTCCGCTCCGAGATGCCGACGGACGGTGGCATTTACACCGAGCCTGCACAGCTCCTCGCAGAACTGACGCGAGCGAGGACTGCGGCGAAATTCGCGCTCCTTGACCTCGTTGACCGGTATCAGATTAACGTGGCACGGCTCGGAGCCGAAATAGCGATGAAGCAGCGAGGCAAGCCGTGCCGCATGCACGGAGTCATCATTCTTGCCCGCTATCAGCGTAAATTCAAACGATATTCTCCGTCCCGTCTTATCGAAATAATCACGGCAGGCGCAAAGCAGCGTGTCGATATTAAAGCGCCGATTGATCGGCATTATCTCGCTCCGCTCATTATCAGATACCGCATGCAGTGATATAGACAGCGTTATCGGCAGATGCTCCTCCGCAAGGCGCAGTATTCGATCCGCGAGTCCGCAGGTAGACAGCGAAATATGACGGTAGCCGATATTCAGCCCGTCGGGCGAGCCGACGAGTCGCAGAAACTTTATCACATTATTATAGTTGTCGAGAGGCTCGCCTATTCCCATCAGAACGATTCCGTCTATCCGTTCGCCCGTGTCGCGCTGCGCAGCTATCACCTGACCGAGTATCTCGCCCGGACGCAGATGACGGACAAGCCCGCCAATAGTCGACGCACAGAAGCGGCAGCCCATCCGACAGCCGACCTGAGTCGAGACGCAGATGGTATTGCCATGCTCGTACTTCATAACGACGCTCTCGACGCACTGCCCGTCCGACAGACGAAACAGATACTTGACCGTTCCGTCGATAGACGAGACGAGCCGCCGCGCGACCGTCGGCACACCGACCTCTGCACTCTCCGAGAGGCGTGCGCGAAGCGCCGCCGGTAGATTAGTCATATCGTCAAGCTCCACACCGCGCAGCATCCAGCTCATTATCTGCCCTGCGCGGTACGCCGGCTCGCCGAGCTCCTTTATATATTCCTTAAGTTCGTCAAGAGAAAAATCAAGCAGCGCCGTTTTCATTGCCTACCTCTGAGCATAATTATATATATTTTATTTTACCATAATTGCAGAAAAAATGCAAGAGGAATACGCTGCTGCGGCGCGTAGGGCAAAAAATATTGCAGCACCGCAGCTCATATGCATTTTTTCGGGACGTAAAGCTATGACGGCGCAGCTGTACTCTTAATATAAAAACATACGAATTTTGCACGGCGTACGGTACATAATGCATTTTCACAGCAGATAAAATTCATAATTATACCCGGTGCAGCGTATTGTTATCAAAAAACGACGGCGTACTATTGCAATAATTCACACACGGTGATATAATATAGAAGTTAACACACGTCCGCAAAACGCGGAGACAGAAAAGGAGTTTTTTCATGCAATATCAGCACGAAGTGCCTCAGACGCTTACATTCTCCGACTCGACAAATCTGCTCGAGCAATCGGCATATAAATATCAGCTCCAGGATCGCGAGGAGCCGAACCTATACCGCCACCTTTTCGATTATGAAAGCGTGCCGAAGGTTTCGTTCAACCACCGCTTTGTACCTACCTGCATGCCCAAGGAGATCTGGATAACGGATACCACCTTCCGCGACGGTCAGCAGTCGACCTCGCCATTTACGGTCGAGCAGATTGTACATCTGTATAAGCTAATGCACAGCCTCGGCGGACCGAAGGGCATAATCCGTCAGAGTGAATTCTTTGTCTATTCGGAAAAGGATCGCGAGTCGCTGCTGCGCTGCAAGGAGCTCGGCTACGATTTTCCGGAGATAACCACATGGATTCGCGCGTCGGAAAAGGATTTTCAGCTCGTTAAGGATCTCGGTATCCGCGAGACCGGCGTGCTCGTCTCCTGCTCAGACTATCACATCTATAAAAAGATGGGACTAACCCGCGCAAAGGCTCTCGACAAGTATCTCGGAGTAGTCAAGAGCATACTTGACCGCGGAATATACCCACGCTGCCACTTCGAGGATATCACCCGCGCGGACTTCTACGGCTTTGTAGTTCCGTTTGCAACCGAGCTGAACAGGCTCGGCGAGGAGGCGGGAATTCCGATAAAAATACGCGCCTGCGACACGATGGGCTACGGCGTATCTTACCCCGGCGCGGCGCTGCCTCGCAGCGTTCCCGGAATCATATACGGACTTATGCACTATGCGGGAACACCGAGCGAAATGCTCGAGTGGCACGGTCACAACGATTTTTATAAGGTCGTAACAAACGCCTCCACCGCATGGCTGTACGGCGCCTCAAGCGTCAACTGCTCGCTTCTCGGCATCGGTGAGCGCACCGGCAACTGCCCGCTCGAGGCAATGGTAATGGAATATGCTTCGCTGCGCGGAACGACAGACGGAATGGAGCTGCCGGTGATCACCGAGATCGCACGCTATTTTGAGGACGAGATCGGCTATGAAATACCGCCGAGAACGCCTTTCGTCGGCAGAAACTTCAACGTCACCCGCGCAGGCATCCACGCCGACGGACTGCTCAAGGATGAGGAGATATACAACATCTTTGATACCGCAAAGCTGCTCGGACGTCCCGCATTGGTCGCGGTCGATTCGCACAGCGGACTTGCCGGAATAGCACACTGGGTAAACAGCTTCTTCCGTCTCGAGGGCGACAATACAATAGACAAGCGCGAACCGTTCGTTGCGGCAATGAAAATGCGCGTCGACGCACAGTACGAGAGCGGCAGAACAACCGTCATGGGCGACGAGGAGCTCGAGAACATTCTGCGTGAGGTCGATTTTGACCGCTACGAGGAGCTATGTCACACACGCCTGCACAAGAAGAAATAAGAAGAGCAAATAATTTAAACGGCTGCGCCGGGGTAATGTAACAAATGATACATGCCTCGGCTGAGCGGATTATGAAGTCGGCTCGGCATTGCTGCGGCTGACTCCGTGCATATACATAAAAGTACATACAAAAATCACCGTAACAGCGGATATTGCCCGACTGTTCACGGTGATTTTTTGAATACTGTATCAGACAAAATATATAAAACTCCCCACTCTGTCAAACGGCAGAACGGGACCCGAATATGAATCACAATATTCTGTTTAGATTCAAATTATCCGTTATATATCTGAATGGTTATCCTATCCCTCATATAGTCGTAATACGACAGCGGATCGGTGAGCGCGCCGTTAAGGCGGACCTCAAAGTGCAGATGATTGCCGAACGAATAGCCGGTATTTCCGACCGCAGCTATCGTCTGTCCCTGCGATACGGTCTCGCCGACACTTACATACAGCTTTGAGCAGTGAGCATAGAGCGTAGCGTAACCGCTGCCGTGGCTGACGATAACATAGTTGCCGTAGCTCGAATGCTTTGCCGCCGTGACGACGGTGCCTGCGGCTGCCGCCTTTATCGCGGTACCGTTCGGTGCGGGGATGTCGATACCCTTATGAGGAGACTCTCCGGGACGCTGATACCGGAATGTCGTACTGACAAGGAAGCGATCGCCTATCGGCCAGATCATACTCGGCGCACCGCCCGGGTCGGGCGACGGAGTCGGCGTATCCGTCGTCGGCTTTGTCTCGTCTCCGTCCGACGGGTTTGACGGTTTAATCTCGGGAGCCTTTGTTACGGGCGCCGTGGCTTCGGTTCTTCTTCGCTCCTCCTCGGCTAAGCGCTTCAGCTCTGCCTCTATCTCAGCGTTCAGCGAATCCTCCTGTTCCTGAGCCTCTGATCGAAGCTGGTTGTACTTGGTCATATCCGCCTGAAGCGTTGCAATGTAGTTCTCCGACTGTGAGCGAAGCGACTCGAGCCGCTCACTGTCCGAACGGAGCGACTCCATAACGGTGACCTGCTCCTCCTTGAGTGAGGTAAGCGTCGCCGTCTGCTCGGCTATCATACGAACGTCCTCACGAAGCCCGTCCATAACATTATTCTGATACTCGACCATCGTTCCGAGCCTATCTGCACTCTCGAGAAAGTCGATAAAGTTATCGGAGGAGAAGGCAAGCTCGACCGGATTCATATCGCCGCAGAACTGCATCATTTTCAGCCAGCTCTTGAAGCGGTCATACTTATCGTCGAGGTCTGCGTTTATCTCCGCTATCCGCGCATTAGCATCGCTTATCTGCGAATCGTACTCGGATATGAGATTTCCCGTCACCGCCATCTTGTCGCTGAGCAGTTCGATCTCCGAATCTATCCTCTCCTTTTCGGCGAGCAGACCGCTTACGCTGCTGCTGATAGAATCTATCTTATCCGAATAGTTGTTTATCTGCTGCTGCAGCTCGTTCAGCTTCGCCTTATTCTGCGATACAGATGCCGCATAAAAAGACGGTGAGGTACACGGCGAGAATACGGCTATCGCCGCCGACAGAAGCAACAGCGCAGATATCGCCCGTGCCCTGCGCGATGTAATGTGTCTCCTCAATTTCGCCATATTTCTCCCCCCCTTTCCGATTCAATTGTGCCGGTATGCCGTCTATACTGTATGCCGCGCAAACGGCAGACGATACTTTAATCAGCCGCCATAGATACTAATAACGTACTTATCCTTCATATATGCGAAGAAGTCGAGCGGCTCAACGAGCGAACCGCCTGAATAGGTCTCGAAGTGCAGATGGCAGCCGTATGAATTTCCCGTATTTCCGACAAGCGCTATCGTCTGCCCCTTTTCGACCGTATCACCGGGCTTTACAAGCAAGCTCGAGCAATGCGCATAAAGCGTTGCATAGCCGTTTTCGTGTGTAATAAGCACATAATTACCGAAGCTGACATGATAGGTGGCCTCGGCAACGGTACCGGAATCTGCTGCGTAGATATTTGTTCCGAATGGTGCGGGAATATCTATTCCTCTGTGATAGCTGCCGCGGCAGATACCGAAATTCGAAGAAACGACATACTTGCCCTCAACGGGCCACTGATAGGACGGGCGTTCGCCTGATGTTGCACCGCTTCCCGTCGTGCTGCCGCTGTTATTGTTTCTTGCGGCCTCTTCAGCCGCCTTTCTCGCCTGCTCTGCGGCAATGCGTGAAAGCTCTGCCTCTATCTCATTTCCGAGCTTTTCATCCGCAGCCTCTGCATCGGCAAGGTATCTCTCATACTGAGCCTGATTCTTTTTCAGCTCGGTTATGTAATTCTCGGATTTCTTCTGCAGCGCCGTAAGCTGAGCATTATCCGACTCGAGTTGCTGCTTTACCTCAAGCTGCTCCGCGCGGAGGGTATCAGCCTCGTCGCGCTGCTCTGAAGCGGCGTTGACATCGGCACGCAGATCCTCCATGACGGTATTCTGATACTTAATGAGCGTTCCCATACGGTCAACCGTCTCAAGAAAGGAAACGAACGAATCCGCCGAGAGCACCATCTCAAGATAGTTGACATCGCCGCTGAGCTGCATCATTCGTAGCCAGCTCTCAAAACGCTCGTATTTTGTGTCTATCTCGGAATCCATATCGACTATACGCGAGTTTATCTTCTGTATATCACTGTCGTACTGGTCGATGATGGCGTTTGTCGACGCTATCTTTTCGGTAATAAGGTCGATCTGCTCATCTATCTGCGCCTTACGCTCAAGCGCGCCGTCGATATCATTTTTAGCCGTCTCGATAGACTTGTTGTACTCATCTATCTTGCTCTGCAGTTCCTGACGCTGACGCTCCCATTCGCTGACCGATGAGGATGCAGCGGACAAATGCATTACGAGAGGAGATGCAGACGCTGCTGTTACCGCGAGCAAAAGCAGTGCGGAAATCGACTTTAAAACTCTTTTTTTCATAAAAAATCACCTCAGCTTCGCTGACCGAAGCCCTCCTTTCCGGTATTATCGGCGCATTGTCGGAGGCAGTTCCTCCGTATGCCTTTATGCCCTAAGGTATTTGTGCAGTGAGATAACCGAACCTATGATACCCGTGAGTATGCCGAGTCCGAGGAATCCGACGAGCAGTATCCCGCCGAAGCTGCCAAAATCGACCACCGAAATAAACGGGAACTTGGTCAATACGGTATTGTGAATGTACATGTAGGTATAGTACTGTACGATGTAAGCCGCAATACTTGCCACCAGTCCGATTATCACACCCTCGAAAACGAACGGTGTTGTGATAAACGCATTCGTCGCTCCGACATAGCGCATGACCATGATCTCCTGTCTGCGAGAGAATACAGCGAGCTTAATGGTATTGATAATTACGAACATGCTGACAACGATAAGAATAACAAGGAACCACACAAACACGAATACGATGCCCGAACGGACATTTTCGATGGTGTTCGCTATCTCGACCTGACAGTTTATCTTATATATCATGCCGGTCATGTGTTCGAGGCTGGTCTTGAGCTCGTTTACGCCGGTATTGTCCTTATATGTGATAGTGAACTGATCGGTCAGCGGGTTATCGCCGGACTTGAGTCTGTCGAAAAGATCGGTGTACTCAGCGTACTTTTCGTTCATTTCGGCAAGCGCCTGCGCCTTGCTCGTAAATTTTACGGTGTCGACATTATCGAGCTGTCTGATGGCAAGCTCTATATCGTTGAGCGAGGTAATGCGCTTGTATATGTTTGTCAGCTCCGTCTCGGTATCATTATAAACGCCGAGTGCATCGCCGCCGAGCTCTGCCTTTCTTGCCTTGACCGATGCAAAGCGCTCGCGCAGATTCTCGACCTCGGTACGCGCCTTGGAAAGGTCGGTGAAGTTGACAAGCTCCTCCGTCGATGAAAGCACTCCGCTCTGCAGTGAGGTTATCTCCTCGCCGTCATACTTGGAGCCGAGCGAAGCGATATCGGCATCAGACATATCGTCCCACAAGCCGCGGACACGGACGAGCGAGGACTCCGATTGTCCGGCATTACCGCTGTCGGAGGTAGTCTCGGCTGAGCCGCCATTCTCAACTATCGAGCCGGAGGCGGTCGTTTCGGGCGAAGCCTGATCTATGGTAAATGCATCGTCTACCTCCTCTGTCGAGAGCGACGGATCACGGTCGGTATCGACAAATACGAGGATGTAGTTAAGCATTCCGATATTCTGAACATTATAGTTTACGTTGACGAGCAGCAGAACGAAGCTGCCGAGCACGAGCAGACAGGACAGCAGCACGGCAATGGACGCAAAGGTCATTACTCCGTTTCGCCACAGACTCTTGATGCTCTGCTCAAGAAAGTAGAGAATGCTCACCTTTTTGCGTTTATTCACGGAACATTCCCCCTATCTTATCATCTACTATCTTTCCGTGCTGAATGGTAACAACGCGCTGACGAAAGTAGTCGACAAGGCTCTTATCATGCGTTACCACGATGACCGTCTTGTTTTTGCGATGTATCTTGACGAGCAGGTTCATTATCTCAAGACTCATCTGCGGGTCGATATTTCCCGTAGGCTCGTCCGCTATTATCATACGGGGGTTGTTCGCGAGTGCGCGCGCGAGCGCTACCCTCTGCTTCTCACCGCCCGAGAGCTCGCTCGGGAAACGGTCAGCCTTATCCTGAAGCCCTACTATACCGAGAATGGTCGGCACACGGCGACGGATAACGCGCATCGGCTCGCCGATGACTCGCATGGCGAATGCAACATTTTCGTATACCGTCTTACGCTCAAAGAGGCGGAAGTCCTGAAAGACCACTCCGAGCTCCCTGCGATAATAAGGGATCTGACTCTCGCGCATGTCGGTAAGATCAAATTCATCGACGGTCAGTCTGCCGCTCGTTACCTTCTCCTCGCGGAGAAGCAGCTTCATCAGCGTACTTTTTCCCGCGCCGGAAGAGCCGACGATAAACACAAATTCACCGTCGCCTATCTGCAGGCTGACATTATCCAGAGCGGGTGTACCGTTCGGATACGTCATAGACACATTTTCAAAATTAATCATATCCGGTTTCTGCCTTTTTTTAGTGTTGCGGCGACGAAGCTGTTAAAATACTCGCTTTTAAACAGCCGCCTTGATTTTAGGGGGGTATATACAAGTCCCGCTTTCGCTTTCACTGTCGGCGCTTTTTTAGCCGCCCCGAGAGCTTTTTCGGTCGGCGATTTTTAGCCGACCCGAGTCGGGGAGAGATAAAAAAGATGCAGAAGCGTCGAAAATCGTCACGTCGCCGTACAAGCGTACGGCAGAGGCGATTTTCGGCGGTAGAAAAAGCG
>URAP01000037.1 GCA_900545935.1 uncultured Eubacteriales bacterium | reverse complement strand
GAGGATAATAGCCCGCGGATAAAAAACGAAGGAGGTTTATCATTTATGAAAATCAGGCACGCTTTTATTTCTACTGCTCTAATTGCTACTACACTAATCCACCCGGTATTTGCGACAGACGACACAGATATTACACCTGTCGCCGAAAGAGTACACTCTCGTATAGCATACGGCACACCGACAATAGACGGCTATCTCGACAGTGCATACGCGCAGTCGGAGCGAATAGACTATAAGCTGCAGCCATTTTATCTTTGGGTTTATCCGGGATCGCCCACAGAAGAAAACGCAAAAAAGTATATAAGCTGGGATACCGGCGTTGAAGCATATTCATATATACTATGGGATGATGAAAACCTATATGTGTACACAGCTGTAAAGGACAATTCTTCCGGCATTGTAGATTTCAACAAGGTTAACCATGATCCACCTTACCCTGATGTTTACTCATATCAAGACGGGGTTAAATTCAGCCTCGCCATTGATAGTAATTGGATAACCGCTTTTTCCGAGCGAGGTGGAAGATTCTTCGGACTGACACGCGGAAATACCGAATATACCTCCTTAAAATATCTTTCCACCGACAGAAGCAAAATTATCGGTACAAATAGTGACTGCTTTGTAACCGTAGACAGCGATAATAGTTATGTAACTGAATTCAAAATTCCTCTGACTGAAAAAGGGGCTGAATTTTTCCGACTCGGCGCGAAAATACACCAAACAATCAATATCAATAATTTTATTGACACGCTTAATTACGGTCACTGGTCTATAACCGACGACATTCACACCGAACCCGGCTTTGATAACGGCGTATTTTATGGAGAGCATATATACGATACAAAATACGATTATAATACAATATCGTATATCAACCGCTACATGGACCTTGTCGGAACAAGCAAAGGAGACGTAAACGGCGACAGCTATACCGACTCCCGCGACCTTGTACGTCTGATGAAGAACATTGCCGAGAATATCGTTACAGAGCCAACATCCGATATTAATCTCGACGGCGAGGTTGATGTCCGCGACCTTGTAGCACTTATGAAAAAAATATCGCTCGGGTAACATATCGGTCAATCTTAGATTTTTACGATGCCGCTAAATATTTAGATAAAAAATATCTAAATATATTGACAAATAAGCCTTTATGATATATCATTTTAATATATGCACAATAATTCTTAACATATGGTGGCAAATAGATTCATCGCCTTTTGATGATACAACCTTTTTATTCAATTTTACATATAAAACACAATAAAAAAATATACGGATATCATTGCCGTGATTCTATCATAAGAAAGGATTGATACCCTTGTCTGATTGACATATTATTTTCGATCGAATTTAAAAAGTAGTATCATCAAAAGAAAGGAATCCAATATGAAAAAGCATCGCTCATTAATTTCAACTCTTCTTATTGTTACAATGCTTGCCTCGTCGGTAATTGTCGGTAATATCTACGCCGATGATGAAGAAAAATATTTCGAATCCTTTGACTTTTCCGAGCTTGCCGAAATTAATCCTCCGATACCGGTGAGCGATTACGATATAGTTGCTTTTGTAGAGCTGAGTTATCCGGCGATTCGTCTCTCTGAACTGGACAAGTTAGAAAAGGATGAGCGTCGCGCAATAGTCAGCGACTATTACAAAGGGAAAAACGAATCACTTGCTCCCGAGGTCGAAATAGGATATGTTTCCTGCTCATATGTCGCGCCATATATAGAAATAGATTACGATTCGTTTACCGAATACGCTGCTGAGCGCGATATACTGATTGATTATGCCGAAAACACTGATATCGGCGCTGTTCGCGTAGGACTTGCGCCGAGAAACATAGTCGATGAAGAGGGCATCAATACAGTCAATTCAAACGATGAATATACCATCGAAGAGGTATACCGTGATGTCGGCATAACCGATAGAAATACATATAACGGTGAAGGTATAAAAGTCGGTATACTTGAAGCTGCACATCCAAACAGTACAATTAATTTTCCGACAAACAATATAACAACTTACGGAGTATCCAGCACAGATAAACATACAACCGCTGTAATGTCATTGGTAGGCGGTACTTACGGTATTGATCCTAACGTATCGTTTTACTGCGCAGCAAGTGGATACTATCCTAATTCTAACGCAAGTGCATCTTTTGTCGACTGCTTAAATTGGTTGCTCGTAACAAATACTGTTGACATTATAAATATGAGCGCAAATATTGCAACATTTGATGATTATTATCAGCACAACCCGTCTCTTCCGTATGTGTGTGAACGAGACGCTGAAACAACCTCACATTATACAAATCTTTGTGCATATGTTGATTATGCAATTGCCACAACTGGATGTCTCATCGTTAAGTCAGCAGGAAATTGGAGTAGTAATGCATATGCCTCAAAAGATTTTTATCAATTGATTTCCAAGCCCGGTTTATCTGTAAATATATTGACTGTTGGAGCATTAACTAAGGCAAACATTCTTAACAATGCATCATCTTTTAAAGAAAATGAAAGCAAAATTTATAAACCCGAACTGGCTGCGCCGGGTGATAATATTGTCATTCCCAATCTAAACGACACATTCAGCGGTACAAGTTTTGCTACACCGATAGTAACAGGTATCGCGATTAAGCTCATGCAGGAATTTTCAAAGCTAAGAACAAATCCTTCCTTACTCAAAGCAGTGCTAATGGCAGGCTGTACACCTTGTGTCGGTCAAACAAATGTTATATCTGACAAAACAGGATACGGAAGAATTAATTATGTAAATTCCAGAAATTATATGCTCAATTCACAATATGGATCATGGTATGTTGAGTCATACACCGGTAAAGACGAAATTGTTTATCATGAAAAAATAGTTATACCTGATAATAGCACACGCAAAATTATTTTCAATCGTACGATTCTTGCCGGCGATACTTGTACTGGGTACACCGGATTTAATCAAAACGAAAATTGTGCAGTCATAGATCCCGAGATGATAACGTATAACATATCAATTTCAGATGATAACGGTAATTCTGTACACAGCAATATTCTATGGGATGATACAACCACATACCTTAATGTTACTAATCAAACTTCATACGAAAAGATATATGAAATTACGATTAAAACAGGTGAACGCCTCAAGAAAAAAGCCGAAACAATATCTGTAATTCACGGGAGTAACCATATTCATTGCCGTGACATGTCATATTCTGCAAATGATGGACGCACCCATCGTGCTAATTGTCTCTGTGGCGACCCGATAATTGAAATGCATACATTCAACAGCAGTAATGTTTGCACAAAATGTAAAATGCCTAAAGGATTCTTTAGTTAAAGGAGTAGTACAGAATGAAAACTATGCTTAGGCTTTTGAGCACTTTAACGTTTGTAACAACATTAATCAGTCCAATTGCCCTTTCAGCAGAGTATAAAGACTCACCACCAATAGCCGAGGAAATATACAACCGCGTAGCCTACGGCACTCCGACGATCGACGGTTACCTCGACAGCGCGTATACGCAGTCGGAGCGAATAGACTATAAGTTGCAGCCTGATTATCTTTGGAATTCCGATACTCCCATGACAGACGAAATCATAAAAAAGCGTTTCGGTTGGAACACCGGAGTAGAAGCATACTCATACATGTTATGGGACGAAGAGAATCTATATGTTTACACAACCGTAAAAGACGACACCTCGGGCATAGTAAATTTCAATAAAGTTGACTATGACCCGCCTTACCCGGATGTTTATGCATATCAAGACGGTGTTTGGTACAATTTCATGATTGAAGAAGACTGGATAAGGGCATTTTCCGAACGCGGCGGAAGATTCTTCGGACTGACACACGGAAATACCGAATATACCTCCTTAAAATATCTCCCCACCGACAGAAGCAAAGTTATCGGTACAAACAGCGACTGCTTTGCAACCGCAGACAACGATAATAGCTATGTGACCGAATTCAAAATCCCTCTGACCGAAAAAGGTGCGCAAGTCCTCCGGCTCGGATCGGAAATACGTCAAGCAATCATAATCAACAATTATATTGATACACTCTATTACGGTCACTGGGCAGATACCGATGATATTCATACCGAACCCGGTTTTATGGGTGGAATATGGTATTATGAAGCGATTTACACCGATAAATACGACCATAACGGTGTTGCGATTATCAACCGTTACATGGACCTTGTCGGATCAAACAAAGGAGACGTAAACAGCGACAGCTATACCGACTCCCGCGACCTTGTACGTCTGATGAAGAACATTGCCGAGAATATCGTTACAGAGCCAACATCCGATGTTAATCTCGACGGCGAGGTTGATGCCCGCGACCTTGTAGCTCTTATGAGGATAATAGCCCGCGGATAAAAAACGAAGGAGGTTTATCATTTATGAAAATCAAATATCCGCTTGCCTGTACAGCACTACTCGTTTCTCTATTATCCTGCCCTATCGCAGCGGAAGATACAACTCCTATCGCCGAGGAAATACACAACCGCGTAGCCTACGGCACTCCGACAATAGACGGATATCTCGACAGCGAATATCTGCAATCCGAGAAAATAGACTATAAATATATTCCTGTTTATTTAGGAAAATATGCCGACAGCAAAGAAGAAATAAAAAAGCACTATGAGTGGGATACCGGTATTGAGGCATACTCATATTTGCTGTGGGATAATGAAAACATATATGTATACATATCTGTAAAGGACAGCAGTTCCGGCATAGTCGACTTTGACAAAGCAGAATCAGACCCGGAGGATCCCGAAACCTTTACATATCAGGACGGTATCTATTTTTCGCTATTCTTCAACGACGTAATATATCCGACCTTTGCCGAACGCGGAGGAAGATTCTTCGGGTTGACAAATAATATGTACGATGATAGTATTTCAGGATTAGCGAAGTTGAAAGGATTTCCTTATAATCGAGAAGAGATCACCGGACTTAACAACGACTGTTTTGCCATCGTCAACAGTAATAACGAATACACTGCAGAATTTAAAATTCCGCTCACCGCAAAAGGCTCCGAATATCTTAAAATCGGTTCTCGCATGCGTCAGATGACATCGGTTCGGAATTACATAGATACACTTAATTACCAAGTAAATTCCATGTCAATGAAAACCGAGCCGGGATTTTCGGACGGTGTTTGGTACGCCGAAGTAACCTACGGCACCGAATTTGACATTAAGACATTATCCGTAATAGCCCGCTATATGGACCTTGTCGGAACAAGCAAAGGAGACGTAAACGGCGACAGCTATACCGACTCCCGCGACCTTGTACGTCTGATGAAGAACATTGCCGAGAATATCGTTACAGAGCCAACATCCGATGTTAATCTCGACGGCGAGGTTGATATCCGCGACCTTGTAGCACTTATGAAAAAAATATCGCTCGGGTAACATATGATCAATTATAAGAAAGGAATGATACCATTGTCCTGCTGACACAATTATTTTATCGCATGATCAACACAAAATAGACATCGCAGTTAAGCGACCGACGCACACACCGTGCCGATTGCATATGCGGCGATCCGATAATCGAAGTGCATACGTTCAACAGCAGCAATGTTTGCACGAAATGCAAAATGCCCAAGGGATTCTTTAGTTAAATGAGGTATACATCATGAAAACAGGATTTAAGTTTTTAAGCGCTCTGATAACCGCAACCACATTGATAAGCCCCATTGCCTTCGCAGCAGACGACACAGCGCCTGCCGCAGAAGAGATACACAACCGCGTAGCCTACGGCACACCGACGATAGACGGCAAGCTCGACGATCTGTATCTGAAGTCCGAAAGGATCGACTACAAGCTGAAGCCGTGGTACCTCATGGATGAAAAGAATGCGGAAGCAAGACCGGAGCTTATCAACTGGGACACCGGCATAGAGGCATATTCATATATGCTCTGGGATGATGATAATATCTATGTCTATTTTTCGGTCAAGGACAACACTCTCGGAATAGTCGATTACGAAAAAGCCGAGCAGCCGGCATTTGACAATATGATATACACATATCAGGACGGAATTTGGATCACATTTGATATCGGTGATTCGCTTTCTCTGTTTGCAGATCGCGGCGGCAGATTTCTTGCGACGACCCCTAAAAGCAATTCCACCTCTCTTTTGCCGATTGACGGCAACGCCGGCAAAAAAGGCGAGGGGCTTATAGGTCTTAACAGCGAATATTTTGTAACCGAGAGCAGCTCCGACGGATATGTCTCGGAATTTCGGATCCCACTCACCTCTGATGCGGCTAATAAGCTCTGCCCCGGTGCGGCATATCAGATACGCACAAGCATTCACAATTATATAGACACTCTTCCGTACAGCCGCATGCATGTCGGCGAACCCGGAATATATAAGGTAGCGGGCTTTGAATACGGTTCGATGTACTGCGAGGCAACATCGGGAGAAAAATACTTTTTCGATTCCGTTGACACTGCACCTGCCATCAATCGCTATATAGACCTTGTCGGAAAAGGCAACGGCGATATTAACGGCGACGGCAGCGTTGATACGCTCGACCTCGTGCGTCTTATGAAGAATATCGCAGCGGAAGCCGATGCGACCCCCATTCAGGATATAAATCTTGACGGTAGGGTCGACGTCGGCGACCTCGTAGAATTGATGAAGATAATCTCTATCGGATAAAACCGACGGCAGAGTCTGCACGATCATAATGCGGACCTTGCATAAAATTACTGCAATATTTGCGCCGAATAGAATTGACAGCCCGGACGGATGTACTCCGCCCGGGCTGCTCTGACTATTATATGATTTCATGCAGCTGACCGCATTCAAGTCCTTCATAGGCGAACCGATCGGGCGGCATATATGCGTCGCCGATTTACTCTGCCGACGGTTCTTCCGTATCATCCGAAGTCTCGATATATCGACGAATATAATGCATCGCGCGGCGAGTGCCGGAGGTATTTTCGGCAATAGCGGAGAGCTTTGAAACTATCTCGCCGAGCCCGTAAAACAAGAAGAACAGCGACACGGAGGACGCGGTCGCGATAAGGGTATAGACATACGAGGATATCGACGTTTCCGGGGTAAATACAATGCACCTCAGACCGACAATAATTGATACCGTAACACCAACGATAAGCAGTACAAATGAGTACGCCTTTAGCTTTCTGCCGAAATGTTTCATACTGTTTCCCTCTCAGTTAATAAAGCTGTTTTTCAGCCGCATAGGCTGACACCGTGACATAATTATATCTTATACGGCGCTCGTTGTCAACGATTTCATCGCCATATGCGTCACATAAAGCTATTTTCTTGTAAGCCAAAAGCGGCGCAGCCAAGCCGCACCGCCTTTGTCTATAAGCTCAGCCGAGCATATTACATTTCACCGAGTCCCTCGGATATACCGAGTGCAACGATACCGATAATAACGAGCGCAACGCATATCGCCTGATTGCGGCGCAGCTTCTCCCCGAGAAATACACGCGAGAGAATGACCGAAACGATGCAGTAGGAGGCGATCATCGGAGCGGCAAGCACAGGGTTGCGCGACATTGCAAAGACATAGAATATCTGACCGAACTGCTCAGCCGATGCGGCAGCGCCCTTCCAAAGCTCGTGACGTGCAAAGGGGTTGTAGGGCTTGTGCTCGCGGATGAGCAGGAAGATCCAGCAGCCTATGCCGACAAGCAGGAAGGTAATACCGTAAAGCACAAGGACATCTATCTCGCCGAGGCCGAGACCGTGCTCGCCGTCGAGGATAATGCCGTCTGCGGCGGTTCCTATGGTATCAAAGATGCAGTAGAGCAGCGGAAAGATAAGCGCGAGCGCGCCTCTTGTGTATTTGCGGTCGCTCTCGGGCTGCTCCTCCTTGGATATCTTCTGCTCGACAAACGCAAGCAGGACAACGCCGATAACGATAACCGCAGTTCCGCAGATATCAAGAATACCGTATTCGTCGGATATGCTGTCAATGCTGCCCTTTGCCATCATCCAGATGATCATGGCGATGGCGGAAAATGCGCCGGAAGCGTTCTGAACCGGCGAAACTATCGACAGCTCAAGGTATCTCAGTCCCGCATAGCCGATGACCATCGAGATTATGTAGGAAAGCGAAGCGGGAGTATAGAGCAGCGCGTTCTTTGCCATCGTAGGCAGGTCGAAGCCGCTCTCGGAGAACGGAATAAGCGCGATGGAAACGATGCCCATTACAAGTCCGACCCAAACGGCTATTCGGATATGAGAGAGACTGTCGTCCTCGTCGCTGCCTTTTTTATACAGCAGATCGGCACAGCCCCATGCCAGTGTAGTGATCAAAGCAAAAATAAACCAAGACATTTTTCTGAAAAGTTCCTTTCATCCAGGACGCAGCGCGTCGTGAATTATTTATGAAAAAGTTTTTTTGTATTGTAGCGCGGCTCACAGGTAAGGTGAATGCCGAGCTTGCGGTATACGTCCTCATCTACCTGCGACGGGATAATGGTGGAATGTGCCTCGCAGTCACGCAGCTCCTTCAGCTTTGCAAAGGCAGCAGCCGCATCCCTGCTTGTCGCGGCACTGATAGATAGCGCGATAAGAGCCTCGTCGGTGTGCAGACGGGGATTGCGGTTGCCGAGCATCTCGACCTTGAGCTGCTGTATAGGCTCGATGGTGGATGGAGCTATCAGGTGAACATCCTTAGGAATATCACACATCGCCTTTATCGCATTAAGCACTGCAGCAGCAGCCGGTCCGAGCAGCGCAGAGGTCTTTCCGGTAACTATTCTGCCGTCCGGCAGCTCGATCGCGACCGCCTCAGGATGATTCGGATCGGCGACGGACTTGCTCTTTTCGAGCGCAGCGCCTACTACCGGACGCTCATCGACCGTAACGCCGGCAGTCTGCATAATAAGCTCAAGCTTTTCGACCGCTGCGGGACTTCCCCTGCCGCGGCGGCTGTCGCACATAGTGCTGAAATAGCGACGGATGATCTCGTCCTTTGATGCGCGGCAGACTACCTCGTCGTCGCTTATGCAGTTACCCGCCATATTGACACCCATATCGGTAGGCGACTTGTAGGGCGAGCTGCCGGATATCCTGCGGAACATAGCATCGAGCACCGGGAATACCTCGATATCGCGGTTGTAGTTGACCGCCATCCTGCCGTATGCCTCAAGGTGATAAGGATCGATCATATTTACATCGTTAAGGTCGGCGGTCGCCGCCTCGTATGCAAGATTGACCGGGTGCTTGAGAGGGATATTCCATATCGGGAAGGTCTCGTATTTTGCGTAGCCCGCCTTTATGCCGCGCTTGTACTCATGATAGAGCTGCGAGAGGCATGTAGCCATCTTGCCGCTTCCGGGTCCCGGCGCGGTAACAACGACGAGCGGACGGGTGGTCTCTATATACTCGTTCTTTCCGAAGCCGTCGTCCGACACTATATGATTGATATCATGCGGATAGCCGTCGATGATGTAGTGGAAATATACCTTCATACCGAGGCGCTCGAGCTTGTCGTGGAATGCCATAGCGGTCTTTTGCCCGGTAAAGTGCGAGATAACAACGCTGCCGACATACAGTCCCATGCCGTGAAAGGCATCTATCAGGCGAAGCACGTCCGCATCATAGGTAATACCGATATCACCGCGCATCTTATTATTCTCGATGTCACTTGCATTGATAACGATAACGACCTCCGCGCGGTCCGCTATCTTGGAGAGCATCTTTATCTTGCTGTCAGGCTCAAAGCCCGGAAGAACTCTCGCCGCATGATAATCGTCAAAGAGCTTGCCGCCGAACTCGAGATACAGCTTTCCGCCGAAGCTGTCTATGCGCTTCTGTATCTCCTGCGACTGCATCCGTATGTATTTCTCCTGATCAAAACCGATCTTACCTATCATCCGTACTCACCCACCGTGTTTTAACTTTGTATTATTTTCTGTCACAAATCAGATTTGATTATACCACGCTCCGCCGCCTTTGTCAACCCGAACCGATGGTAAAAAGCTCGAACCGTGGCGCATTATGCCGCCATGCGCTCCTGCCGCGCACATTCCGCATGTTCCGCATGTATGGATATGAAAAAAATCCTCTTTTCTCCCATGCGTCGAAAACAATCAGCAAAATCCTATCAATTCGTATCTGTACTGTCGATATTTAAATTACAGCAGTAAATTAAAAACTTTCAAAATAGCTATTGACAAATCACATCGAACCTGATATAATAACATCGTTCGCTGAACGCTGCTATGGCTCAGTTGGTAGAGCACATCCTTGGTAAGGATGAGGTCATCAGTTCGACTCTGATTAGCAGCTCCAGAATTGCCGCTCTGCAAAAGCAGGGCGGCTTTCTTCTTTTTTGTTTTTTCATCTTTTTGCCTTTTTCGCATCTCGGTCTCTCGTACGCCTATTCTCTGCACCCGGAATCTTCAGGTTTACTTTGCGCCACCCTTATTTTTTTCGCGCATCCTTGACAACCGTCAGGAATGTGGCTATAATTAATAGGTAAAAATTTGTTGTATGGAGTGTGCCGTCATGGAATATGCGCCGAAGCCCGTTCGAGATTTTATTTCATATCTGACGGTCGTCCGCAACCGCACACAGCAGACGGCGGACAAGTATCGGCACGATCTGTGCATGTTTCTGCGCTATGTCGCCGCAACGCGTGACGGGCTGACGCCGGGCACGGAGGAATACAACAGCTACGATATTTCGGAGATAGATGAGGCATTTATCAAGACGATATCGACCGACGACATACTCTCCTTTTTGTATCATAAAAAGAGTGACGACCACAACGAGTCGCGGGCAATCGCACGCAGACTGTCGGCGATAAAGTCGTTTTTTAAATACTATTCGGTCTCGCGGCATCTGATCGACGAAAGCCCTGCGGCAAATATCGAAACACCGCCGCACAAAAAATCCCTGCCGCGTTTTCTCACCCTCGAGCAGAGCATTGCACTGCTCGACGCGGTGCGCAGCGATTCCGATTCGCAGACGCGCGAGCGGGACTATGCAATAATAACTCTCTTTCTCAACAGCGGAATGCGTCTGTCCGAGCTCACCGGCATCAACCTCGGCGACATCGACCCGCAGCTGCGCTCGCTGCGCGTGATCGGAAAGGGCGCCAAGGAGCGAATGATATATCTCAACGAGGCTTGCCGTGAGGCGCTTGAGGTCTATCTGCCGATACGGCGTGCAGACGGAGAGGTAAAGCCGGGGCATTCCGAGGCACTGTTTCTCAGCCGCCAGCACCGCAGAATAAGCAATCCGATGGTGCAGAAAATTGTATACAAATATCTCGATGCAGCCGGACTCGGCAGCGAGCATTTTTCGGTGCATAAGCTGCGCCACACGGCGGCAACGCTGATGTATCGCAGCGGCGCGGTTGATGTGCGCGTGCTGAAGGATATCCTCGGTCACGAGCAGCTGAACACGACTCAGATATATACACATGTAAGCGATACGCAGATGGAAAAGGCGATGGATGCCAACCCCCTCGCGCACCGAAGTCCCCGAAAGGGCAGCTCAAATGATGAATAAGCCCGTAAGAAAGGCAGAAGAATGAACTATATAAACAATACCCGCCGCAGCGCACAGCCGGATAGAACAACGCGCACGCCGGCGCAGAGAACATCCTCCGGTAGAAACGCATCGGGCAGCAGAATCGGACATTCATCCGAAGGCAATACATACGGAGGCGGAGCATACGCCGATGATACCTACGTCAGACGACCGTCCGGCAGCAGATCCGCTGCACACGATCAGGCGCGCCGATCCCGCAGCGGCGGCAGAAGATATCCCACATCCGGAGGAGGCGCGACAGCACACCGAAATCCGCTCTCGCCACCCGTTCCGCAGCTTATCGCAGCACTGCTCTGTGCGCTGCTCGCGTTCTCTATCGTATTCGTACTGAATCAGAAGCCCGAGCTGATAGGCAAGGAGCTCAGCTCCGATATCACCGAGCTTGTCAATCCCGCGCTCGGCGAATATTTCGAGGGCAAAGCAATAAAGACGGGAAAGATCAAGGAGATAACCGAGAACATCTCGAGCCGGAATGCCCTGCTCATCGACCTGCACACCGGCAGAGCGATATGCGAAAAGAACAGTGATACGATTACATATCCCGCATCGCTGACCAAGATAATGTCGGCGATAGTCGCGATTGAGAACATCCCCGATCCGAACACGACCATGCTGACCGTTCCGCAGGAGCTTGTTGATCAGCTCGTGCGGGAGAACTCGTCAATGGCGGGCTTTTCCGCAGGTGAAACAGTCTCAGCGACCGACCTGCTGTACGGCTGCCTGCTGTCCTCCGGCGGCGAAGCTACCGGAACGTTGGCTCTGTACGTCGGCGGAGGCGAGGAATCCGAGTTCGTCGCCATGATGAACAAAAAGGCAGAGGAGCTGGGCTGCGCCTCCACCCACTTTGCAAATCCAACCGGACTGCACAGCATATCACATACGTCTACGGCGATAGATATGGCAAAAATATTCCGCTATGCCCTGCAAAACGAGACCTTCCGCACTATTGTGACCTCATCGAGCTACTACACCTCTCATACCGAGCAGCATCCGAACGGTATCACACTGACAAGCACGGTGTACAAGGCATTTTCTCAGGCCGGACTTGAAATGGGCAGCATACGCGGCGGAAAGACGGGCTTTACCCTCGAAGCGCGCCAATGTCTCGCAACCTACTACTCCGGCGAAAACGGCGACTACATCCTGATAACGATGGGTGCCGGCGACGGTACAAATACCACCTACGACAATGCGCGCGATGCGTCGATAATCTATCGCGCATATGTCGATAAGAAGCAATAAGCAGTAAAATAATCACTGCACATTTGATGCAGCGATGCCTTCGGCAGGAGGATGTGCATTAATTTATTGTACTCCTTGATCTGTCATATGCCGCATACCGCGTCTGCAATCTGGATATATAATAATCTTTTAGTTTGGTGATTGTCATATAATCAGTTTCGGCTTATACTAAGCATATCAACGATCAAGGAGTACAAAAGCAATGAACAGCAAGATCAAGCAGCTGACTATCGCAGCGCTCTTTGCCGCGCTCGCGTGCGTCGCAACAATGATAATCAAAATACCGTCACCTCTTAAGGGCTATCTAAACATAGGCGACTGCGTCGTCCTGCTCAGCGGATGGCTGCTCCCCCCTTTCTACGGTTTTCTTGCCGCGGGCATCGGATCGGCACTCGCAGACCTATTCTCCGGCTATATGATCTATGCCGCCGCGACCTTTGTCATAAAGGGACTTATGGCGCTCGTCGCGTACTATGTCCATACGGCGCTTAACAAAAAGCTCCACTCTCTGCCCTCACGCTTAATCAGCGGCGTGCTTGCCGAGATAGTTATGGTGCTCGGTTATTTTGTATTTGAGGGCTTTATGTACGGCTTTGCACCGTCTGCGGTCAATATTCCGTCAAACTGCGTTCAGGGAGTCGCGGGTCTTATTCTCGGCACGCTGCTCGTCAAGATATTCGAAAAAACGATAGTCAACAAGCTTAAGATATTCGACAAGTCGACTGCAAAAACAGATTAAATATTGTAAAACAACCGGAAAAACAAGGAGTGAGATACCATGTCGATTTATGAGCAGACCTCTGCTGCAATAAACGAGCTGTGTGAAAAAGCCAAGCTGAAGCCGGGCAATATCGTTATTGTAGGCTGCTCCACAAGTGAGGTCGTCGGTTCAAAGATCGGAACGAACTCAAACTATGAGGTGGCGGGCGAAATCTGCCGCGCACTTCTCGACTGTACCAAGGAGCGCGGTATCTATCTTGCCGTGCAGTGCTGCGAGCACCTGAACCGCGCCGTTATCACCGAACGTGCAGCCGTGCCGTTTGCCGAGCCGGTAAATGCAGTACCGCAGCCAAAGGCAGGCGGCTCACTCGCAACACAGGCATATGCCGCATTTACCGATCCGATCGCGCTCGAGGAGATAAAGGCAGATGCCGGTCTCGATATCGGCTTTACGCTCATCGGAATGCACCTGAAAAAGGTCGCAGTGCCGCTGCGTCTCGAGAACAATACCATCGGCGAGACGATGATAATCGCCGCACGTACAAGGCCGAAATTCATCGGCGGCGTGCGCGCAAAATACGACGAGGAGCTGTTGTAAGGCACCGCATCGAGCGCTATACCACAGAGCAAGTTTGCCAAACGTATAAAGTAAAAGAGCATATCCGAGAAAGCTGTCAGCCGTCGGATATGCTCTCATTTATATGGGTCTATATCGAAAAATCGTAAAAATAACCGTATTTGACACTCACGCTATCGCGACATGCAAAATCTTCTATACGAATGCCGCGTGTTTTTTTCATATATCAGAAATATTCACGCATATGCGGACACACAAATCGCTCCACGCGCCAACCCGCGCGCCTCAAACTCCGCGTTTTGCACGCTCGCGGTCAAGATAATTCTGCAGTATTATCTGCGCCGATGCGGTATCTATGACCGCCTTGCGCTTCTTACCGCGCGTATCTGTCATATTCATATAGGCGCTTGCAGCCATCGTTGTGCATCGCTCGTCCATCATAGCGACCTCAAGTCCCGTCTCAGACCTCAGACGCTCGGCAAATGCATGTGCCTTTTCGCTCCGAAAGCCGTGCGAACCGTCCATATTTATTGGGTCGCCGAGCACTATCATGCCGACATCGTACTGCTCGATATACGGCAAAAGCAACGATATCAGCTTGCCGTCGCCGCCCGCCGTAACGGTCGTTATGCCCTGTGCGAGCAGACCGGTCGGATCGCTGACCGCGATCCCGGTGCGCTTGTCTCCGTAGTCTATTCCGAGTATTCTCTTATCCATTAGCTATCTCCGGGCAAAGTATTACGGCATGTCACACATCGCCGTCAATCGTAAAACTTGAATCCGACATTATTCGCCTCTGCAAAAGCACGCAGATCAGAGTCTGTCGGAAGCGAGGCGATAAGCCCCTTTGTCGCGCGCGTCCATGCCTTGGCAAGTGCCGCATAGGTGCAGGCATGACCGATATCGCGTCCGCCCGCCTTTACGCGGGTCGCATAGTCGTAGGTCAGCGCCGAGATAAACGAATCGTCCGCACCGGAGCGATCGACCTCGCTTACATCAAAAGGCAGCAGCATCTCGTGATATTTATTATCGCTGAGGAATATTCCCTTTGTATCGCTGAGCATCAGCACGGTATAGCGCGTGTGTATGCGGCGCTCGAGCTCGCCGGAGACCCGCAGACCGCTCTGTTCGCCCGACGGCAGAGTCCCCGTCAGCATCTCCGCCGTATCCGCATCGACTATGACAACATCCGCACGGCGCAGCGACTCAAGCGGCAGGTCGGGACTTACTCCGCAGAGGTCGAGCACGACCGGCACACCGCGCCGCACCGCCTCCGATACGGCAAAGATTATCGAGCCGACCGACGCTCCGCCGCAGCGCACGAGCGCAGCATCCGGAAGGCAGGTAAAAGCCTCACCGATATCATCGTCCGAGAGACGCAGATTGGCACCGGGAATGTCGATTATCGCATCTCTGCCGGTGTCGATTATCGTCGAATAGCCGGTATGACATCCGTTCTTTTTCACATAAAAGCGGCGGTCGACGCAGAATGAACCGAGAAAGTCCTCGAGCATAACGGCGTAGCTGTCCTCACCGACCGAGGAGCAGACGATGCTGTCCCCTCCGAGCTTTGATATAGCGACCGACGAAATGACCGCCCTGCCGCCCGGACGGATGGAATACCGCTCTGCGGTCACCGTGCAGCCGGGGCGCGGTATGCCGTCGCAGCGGATAAGCGTCGAGACCGACGCCGTTCCTATCGTGAGTATTCTTGTCTTCATCTGCCTTCACCTGCCATTCGAAAATCATTCATTGCTCGATATTTCCAACACGTATCGAGCTTTTTTACAATTATATCACATATTACAGCTTAAATCAAGAGCCGCGCGGCACGACGTGCATCCTCCCGCGCTAATATACTGTTTTGGGCTCACGGGGCTTGTGGAGGCTAAAAAAGCGCAGACCGAAAAAGCGGATGATCATTCCTTCGGAGAAATCCGATAGGATTTCATCACCTTTCTTTGTATTTGTGCCGTACAAAAGCCCAAATCACACTTTTATCCGCTTTTTCGGTCTGTGCTTTTTCAGCCGACCCGGCTTGGGGAGAGATAAAAAAGATGCAGAATCGTCGAAACACGACTCGTCGCCGTACAAG
>URAP01000036.1 GCA_900545935.1 uncultured Eubacteriales bacterium | reverse complement strand
CATTACTCCCCTCCCTACGGGGGAGGGGCAAGGGGGTGGGGCTTTGAGAGGGGCCGGGGGAGATGCTTTTAGGCTTATAATTATAAATATTATGATAAAGACAGAAAACCTTACAAAAATCTTCCGTACTGAGGAAGTGGAGACCGTTGCTCTCAACGGTGTTAGCATTAACGTCGAAGACGGCGAGTTTGTAGCGATAATGGGACCGAGCGGTTGCGGCAAGTCTACTCTGCTCAACATCCTTGGTCTGCTCGACAATCCAAATAGCGGAGAGTACTGGCTCGATGGCGAACCCGTGGGCAAGCTCAAGGAGAGCGAGCGCACCAAGTATCGTCGTGGCAGAATAGGCTTCGTGTTCCAGAGCTTCAACCTTATCGACGAACTTACGGTTGAGGAGAATGTCGACCTGCAATTACGCTATCTCGGAGTGCCTTCCAAAGAGCGTCGTGAGCGCGTAACGGAGATTCTGCGCAAGGTGGGACTCAGCCAGCGTGCCAAGCATTATCCGCAGCAGCTATCGGGAGGTCAGCAGCAACGTGTGGCTATAGCACGTGCCGTGGTGGGCAAGCCTAAGCTGATACTTGCCGACGAGCCTACGGGCTCGCTCGATTCGCGTTCATCGTCGGAGCTGCTGCGTGTTTTCGGCGACCTAAACGCACGCGGGCAGACTATTCTGATGGTCACGCACTCGGTCGATGCGGCATCGCACGCGGGGCGCATACTCTTTATCCGCGACGGCGTGCTCTTTCACCAGATATACCGCGGAGACAGCACGAACGAGCAGCTGTATCAGAAGATTTCCGACACACTCACCATGCTTCGCAGCGGGGGTGATGCGGAATGAAGAGCGGTCTCTATTCGCGCATGGCGTTGTCCAATCTCGGTAAGAATCGCCGCTTCTATCTGCCGCGCATACTTACCTGCGCGGGATTGCTTGCGGTCTACTATATCGTTTGGACGCTTGCCTTCGACGGCGATAAATACGATACGATACGGGGCGGGCGCTACGTTTCCTCCTTTATGAGCATCGGCATCTATGTGCTTGCCATTATCTCGGTAATACTCGTGCTGTATACGAACAGCTTTATAATGAAGCAGCGAAAGCGCGAGTTCGGTCTGTACAACATCCTCGGCATGGAGAAACGCCATGTCTGCCGCGTGCTGTTCTTTGAGACGCTGTATCAGTCGCTCTGCTCGGATGTTGTCGGTATCGGCTTCGGCATATTGATGTACAAGCTCTGCTCGCTCATAATCTGCCGTATACTGAAGATCGACGTGATACACGGCTTTAACTACATCGTTCCGAAAGCGATACTCATCTCGGTGCTTTTCTTTTCCGCACTCGAGCTGCTGACCTATATCATCAACTGCATTCGGATAGCGATGCTGCGCCCCGTCGAGCTGCTTGCGAGTCGCAGCGCGGGCGAAAAGGAGCCGAGGCTCCGTGTGGTGCTGCTCATTCTCGGTATCCTGAGTCTCGGCGCGGGCTATGCCATAGCACTCGCAACGCGCGACCCGCTCGATGCGACCGTGCTGTTCTTCCTCGCCGTTATCCTTGTTATAATCGGCACATATTTTCTCTTTGTCGCGGGCAGCATCTGGGTGCTCCGCATGCTGCGCCGCAACCGCCGCTTCTACTATAATAAGCGCCATATGACCGCCGTCTCGGGGCTCATCTACCGTATGAAGCAGAATGCGGTAGGTCTTGCATCCATAGCGGTGCTTGCAACGGGCGTGATAATCCTTGTCTCAACGACGGTCAGCCTCTATTCGGGCATCGAAACAACGCTCGAGCGAAACTATCCCGAGGACCTGTATTTGGGTCCGGTCAGTTATAACTACGGTTCATATGATTATGACACCAGAAAATATCTGAGCGCAGAGGAGCTGGCGGAGATTGTCGGAGACGTGGCGAGTGAAAACGGCGGCAGCATTGAAAAAATACAACTGCGTCATGAGCTCGAAATTGCCTGCGATACGTCGGATGATTCGTTCGTCCCGATCCTCAGCGGTGAAAATAAGGTATACGTTATATTCATTTCTCAGGACAAATACTGTGAGCTGACGGGCATGCCGCTTGAGCTCGGTGACGGCGAGATAGCAGTAACTCAGCTCAGCAACCTCGGTGATGTTCCTCCGCTCGGAGATACGCTCGGCATTGCGGGGAAGAGATATACGATAGCGCAGCGCCCTGATAATATGCCTATTCGCACGAGTGACAAGGGACCTCGCAATTGCTACGGTATAGTTATGCATACGGATAAGGAAATTGACGAGGTAAAAAGCTATTATTCCACAGATTCACGCGAGTATAAATGGATCGATACGGTTGCGGTAAGCCTCTCTGATGAAAATCCCGTGGATTATGATATCATTCTTACCGAACGTATACCGGAGATGATGAGAGAAAAATACGGCGATTCGGTATCCGTCGGCTTTTCGCAAAGCTCGATATACAGCGCCCGCGACGACATGTACGGCATGTACGGTGTGCTGCTTTTCCTCGGTCTGCTGCTCGGTGTTGTGTTTCTCTTTGCAACGGTGCTGATAATCTATTATAAGCAGATATCCGAGGGCTACGAGGATCACAACCGCTATCAGATAATGGAGAAGATAGGCATGAGCCGCAGCGAGGTGCGGGCATCCATACGCACGCAGGTGCTGCTCGTATTCTTCCTGCCGCTCGCGGTCGCGGGAATACATACTGCCGTCGCCTCGCCCATACTCCTTAAGATACTAAGGGTAATGATCCTGCCGCGCGTCTCGCTGTACGTTATCTGCGCTGCTTCAGTCTATCTCTGCTTCTCGCTTATATATCTCATCGTTTATCTGCTGACGGCACGCACCTATTATAAGATAGTCGCATGACCGAGCACCGCTCATTAGCGCCTGACTCATGAGCATAAGAAAGGAAGAAAGCCATGTATCGAATATTTCTCGCAGAGGATGACCATGCACTCGCCGAGGCTATCTCGAGACAGCTCGAGAGCTGGGGTAATGAGGTGATAACCGTGCGCGATTTTCGGCGCGTGAGCGCCGAATTTGCCGAGGCGCGCCCGCAGCTTGTGCTGCTCGATATTATGCTTCCTTTCTATGACGGCTATCATTGGTGCACCGAGATCAGAAAGCTCTCGAGCGTGCCGATAGTATTCATCTCCTCCGCCTCCGACAATATGAATATCGTGATGGCGATGAACATGGGCGGCGACGATTTTATACCGAAGCCGGTCGATCCCATGGTGCTGACAGCCAAGCTGCAGGCACTGCTGCGGCGTACCTACGAGCTCGGTGAGCCCTGTCAGGCGCTCGAATGTCACGGGGCGCTGCTCGACCTATCGTCGGGCACGCTCGAGTGCGGCGGTCAGCGGCTCGAGCTGACAAAAAACGAGTTCCGTATACTGCGCACGCTGCTCGAAAACCGCGACAAAACGGTGAGCCGCGAGCGGCTGATGACCGTGCTGTGGCAGAGTGACTGCTATGTTGAGGAAAACACGCTGACGGTGAATGTCGCGCGGCTGCGCAAAAAGCTCGAGGGCGTCGGGCTCGGCGGCATAATCGCAACAAAGCCGGGAGAGGGGTATATTCTCAGATGAATGCAAATAACAAGAAGAATACAGGTCGGGGGCGTCGCGCGCTGCGTGATGCCCTGCGGCGCTGTCTGCCGCTTTATCTGTTCACTCTCGCATATGCCGCAGCTGCATATGCTCTTTTCGCTTTATATGCGGTCGACCCAGAGGTGCTTATCTATCTCGGAATGCTCGCGCTCGCCGCGCTTTTTGTCTATACGATAGCCGTCGTCGCGACGGAGCTGAGGACTGCGGAGCACCGTCAGCAGGAGCTTATCCGCCTACGCTCCGAGTCGGCTGTGCCGCAGCCGCCGCGTACGCTCTGCGAGGAGGATTATACGGAGGAGCTTATACATCGGCGCGACCGCGCCGCCGAGCTTTCCGCCGAGCTGCACCGCGTAAAGACCGAAATGAACGACTACTATACCGCATGGGTGCATCAGATAAAAACACCCATCGCCGTTATCAGAATGACCGTGCACGACGACGATACGCCCGAGCATCGCGCCGTTCTCGGCGAGCTGTTTCGCATAGAGCAGTATGTCGATATGGTGCTGCAATACGCGCGGCTCGACTCCGAGGCAAACGACCTTGTAATAGCCGAATATGCGCTCGACCCGATACTGCGCGCCTCGGTGCGAAAATTTGCGCCGCAGTTCGTTGCAAAGCGGCTCGCGCTCAACTACGACGGCACCGACCTTACCGTAATTACCGATAAAAAGTGGCTCTCTGTCATAATAGACCAGCTGCTCTCAAATGCGATAAAGTACACGCCGTCGGGCGCGGTCGGCATAACCGTCGAATCGTCCGGGCTGCTCTGCATCTCCGATACGGGCATCGGCATCGCGCCGCAGGATCTGCCGCGAATATTCGAGCGCGGGTATACGGGCGAGAACGGCAGACTCGAAAAGCGCTCGAGCGGTCTCGGGCTCTATCTCTGCCGCCGCGCGGCGGATATGCTGTCGATACCGCTCCGCGCAGAGAGCACACCGGGAGAAGGCAGCCGCTTTATTCTTGACCTCTCGGGCGGCAGAGCGGGGAACGGCTGAAGCCGATGCCCGCAGACGACCCGCTGCGTGTGAGAAAACCGTAAAACATGCGGGCGAGGAAAAAACGCATAGACAATTTGCAGGCACACAGCCGCAACCGCCGCATAGAAAGATCGCACAGAAAAACAGCCGCGCAGGTGCTTACGATTGCACCCGTGCGACTGCTTTTATTTTGCCGCCCGAAGAGCGGCATTATTATTTTGTTGAGTCGGCAGCCGATCGCAGCGATGCTTTTTGCTGCGTCGAGTCGGTATTATTCCTCCGTTTCGCTCAGATATTCGCGCAGCTGATCTTCTATCCAGTAGGTGAATTCAATTCCCCCGAGCCGCGCCTCCTGCTCCTTTATCTTTATATACAGCGGTGCGCCGTCTGCGAGCCCTTCCCATATGTCGGCAAAGCAGAAATCGTATTCGTCGCCGCGCAGTGACGCGAGATATTCTATCGCATCCGCCGTAACTATGTCTATCTTTTCCCGCGTGCGCATCTGCGGCAGTATGTTCTCCGAGAACAGCTGCACTATCTCGCTCTGCAGCTCAATTACGGTCACATGCTCGACGTTCTCCGAGAGCGACGCAAGATATGCATAATAGCCGAGCCCGAGACCGAGCACGAGCACTCTGCCGTGCGCCGCCGCTATCTGCGGGCGCATCGAAACTATCTCCGACGGGCAGACGCTGACCCACGGTATTACGCCTTCATAAACGGCGGGAAAGACGACCTCCTCGGTAAAAAAACCGAGCCTCGGAACGACGATATCCGCGCCGAGCTGCGGCATGTCGCGCTGAAATATCTCGCCTCTGCCGTAGCCCGAATAGCGCAGCGAGAACCGCCCGAGCTCCGCGAGCGGTATGCTCAGATCGAGCATATACGGGTCGGAATACAGCTGCCGCGGGGTGAACCTCCGCGCCTCGGCAAACAGCTCGCGCAGATAGTCGCCGCTCGCTCTGTCATACAGCGAGAGCTCCCTGCACAGCGCGTCGGTAACATAGTAGCGCTCCCATTCCTCCCGCGTCGGCGCGCTGCCCGAGTATTCGAGCAGCCCCGCCGCCCGCAGTCTGCGCAGCCGCTCGGTCGGTGCGGCGCGGCGCGCCTGCTCTGCCTCGTCGTCCGAGTATTCCACCGTCAGACTACCGCTGCATATCCTCCCGGCTATCTCCGCTGTCAGTGCGAGTGATTCATCCTTTGTCATGCCGTCTCTCCCGTTTCTTTTTTTCTATGATATTCTATTTGATTCCCGCCGATTTGTCAAGAGCGATAAGCATGCGCGGCGCGAAAGCAGCTGAAAAACGACCGAAAACAAGTATCGGAAGAATCATAACGCGCAGGAAAAACGCGGCGAGCAAAAAATTATCTTGCATTTTGTCTGCGGCTGTGCTATACTAAACCGTAGCAGGACGGCGACAGTGCATGGCCGTCCGACGGAGGCAGAAAATGAGAGAGCGCAGCGTACGTTTCTTTATATTTTCGGGACGATTTAACCGCCCCGCTTTTTCTGCGTCCGAAAACGGATAACCGTGATCATAGTATCATCGGCTCTGTCGTCGGACGGAGCCGATTTTTTATTTGCACGTGAGGTGCAGCGCAGGCATGTTGAAGGTTTACAGCCGTCTGTGCGGCGCTGCCGTAAAACGAATGAGAGAGGGTAGACGAGATGAACAGCGAAATGATAACGCAGGCTCTGCATGAGGTGGAGGAGAGCGATAAGGCACTTGCCGCAGCATTCGAGCGCCGACTTGACGCTATCAAGGTGATAGCCGAATATCGCCGCGAGCACGGAATACCGGTACCTGCCGAGCCCGACGGGGGCGAGCGTGCGCAGGAGCTCTCTGCCGTTATTACCGACGCGGAGAAGCGCCCGTACTATATGAGTTTTTTTCAGGGTGCACTGTCGGCATCCGAAAAGTATCACCGTCGGATAATGCAGGGCGTGCGCGTAGCGTATACGGGAGTTAAGGGCGCGTTCGCAAATATTGCCGCCAGCCGCATTTTCCCCGATGGGGAGATGGTGTCTTATCCGGATTTTGCCGCATCCTATACCGCCGTCGAGCGCGGGGAATGTGACTGCGCCGTTCTGCCGATAGAGAACAGCTACGCCGGTGAGGTCGGTCAGGTCATCGAGCTGATGTTCTCGGGAACGCTGTACATCGGCGGTGTCTATTCGCTGCGCGTCAAGCACAATCTGCTCGGTCTGCGCGGTGCAACGCCGAGCGGCGTGAAAAAGGTCGTCAGCCATCCGCAGGCGCTGCACCAGTGCGCACCGTATATTCAGGCGCACGGCTATGAGTGCATTCAGGAGACTAATACCGCCGTCGCTGCGCAGCGCGTCGCAGAGGGCGGAGACCCGACCGTTGCCGCTATCGCAAGCGCGGAAACGGCAAAGCTCTACGGGCTTGAGGTGCTTGATCATGATATCAACGAGAGCGGAGACAACACGACCCGCTTTGCCGTATTTTCGCGTACCCCGAATATCGACGAGGATCACCGCGACCGCAGCCGCTTCCTGCTGATGTTCATATTGCAGAACGTGCCGGGCGCTCTTGCGAGCGCGATAAATGTTATCAGCTCTTACGGCTTTAACATGAAGGTCATCCGCAGCCGCCCGATAAAGGAGCCGGCATGGGAGTACTACTTTTATGTCGAGGCGGAGGGCGACGAGGAATCCGAGAACGGCCGCCGCATGATATCCGAGCTGCGTCAGCACTGCCGCGTGCTCAAGGTCGTAGGGCATTATTCGGATGATATACGCCTCGGCGCAAGCAGCATAATTTGAATTTAATTTTTAAACGTCACTGCCGACATTATAAAAATCCCACCCTCATCGAAGAGATGCGGGTGGGATTTTTAATGTATGCTGTTTTAATCAGCAATGAGCAATTAGCAATTAGCAATGAGCGTCTTGCTTTTATGCTTCGGTTCCGACCTCTACGCGGACTATCCTGCCGCTCCTGCCGAATATGTCATGGCTGTCCTCGCTGCCGAGTGCGGTAGACAAGAGCTGCTTATTTGTGCCGTCGGAGTAGAAAATCTTTGTTCCGCTCATGCCGCTGCGGTAAATGACGGGGGTCTGGCAGACAGTGAAGCCGAGCGTTCCGGGCTCAAGCGAAAGCTCCTCGCTCTCGCCGCTCGTGCGGACAAAGCGGAAGGTGTCGGGCTCGGTGAGGAATTCCTCAGGCTGAACGATCGACGGGTCAAATGTCAGTCTGCCGTCCTCAGGCAGAACGCCGAGCTCGGCAAAGCGGGTGATTATCTCCTCCTTGACCTGACCTGTCATACCGGGCTGCCTTGCGCCGCCGCGGAGCGGGGTATGCGAATACGCATCCTGCGGGAATGCGCCCCAATCGTCGGGCTCCTTGCAGAAGCCGAGACCGCTGCGTGCGAGATAGTATTCGTCGCGCAGGGCGTTCTCCGCGCCGTCGCCGCTGCGGTGTGCCGCAAGATATGCTTCCTGTATCGAAACGAGCAGCTTTGAATTCTGGTGCCAGTATATCGAACCTATACCCTCGTAGCCGTACATTATCTGTGAGCGTCCCGTAAACTCATAGTGCCGGAAATGCCGCTCATAGAGCGCAAGCAGTGCCTCGCGCTCGCCCTCCGCCGCGCTGCGGTATTCTGCGGGCAGCGCAGAGAGCGCGGCATTGAGCTTGGCAGCGCTTATCATTGCGGGCGCAAAGCGTACTATGCCGTCCGCGCAGCGTACGACGATATCGGTGTTTCCGTCGGAGAGCAGACGGGTGAGCAATGCACTTTCGGAAATTTCATCCTCGCCGAGAATGCCGCGCTCGGTAAACGGTGTGCTCATGCGGATGGGATAGAGATAGAATGTGCGGTTGCGCTCGGAGTAGAGCGGGCTCGCATACATCGCACGGATGAGACGGCGCGACTCCTCGGCGGACAGATAACCCGAGCCGAGCACCGCGACCTGACCCTCGAGCATGGGAAACAGGCGGCTTATCTCGATGCTCTCGCCGCTGCGGTGCAGCAGATTATAGGAGTGAAACAGCCCGTCGTCGGTGCGGCATGCCGCGAGCGTAAGATCGCAGCCGCGGATACCGAGCTCAAACAGCTTGCATAGCTCCGCGTAGCCCATCTCGGTGCGTCTGCCCGAGAAGCCGCCCGCGTAAACAACGCTTTTGTAGCGGTCGAACGCCTCTGCGGTCGAGCGCAGAGCGTCGTAGCGGAGTGCGGGTGTTAGCTCGCGTTCCGCAAGCGGGATGTAGCGCTCAAGCAGGTCGGTGAGGTCGCGCAGCCATGTGCAGACCTCCTCGGTAATCACAAAGCTCTCTCCGAGATGTTCAGCGAACAGCTCACGGCAGAGTGCAAGATGACGGCGGAGCTGCGCGGTCGTTACGACCGACAGACCATAGCCGACTATCGCATTGTTTGCGTCGTTCCATTCGGGTCGGCGGGTGTTCATCCATACTCCGCCGCCGAGTACGAGATAAGAGAGCTTAGCCGCTATCGGAATGCTCAGCTTCTCCGCGAATGTCGCCGTATACGTCCTGCCGCCGATGCGCAGCAGCCGGTAGTCTCCGCCGAGCTCGGCAGACTCTGCGCGCAGACGGCGGTTCTTCTCCGCGTCGAGCTCGATCGTATCCTTCGGGTCGGATATCATGCGGTCAAAGTCGGCTATACGGTAGGGAATATCCGCATAGGTAAAGCAGTCTGATGCCATCAGAGTGTCGAGTGCCGCACGGTCATAGCGCGACAGCTCCTCGAGCAGACGGCAGAGATAGACTATCTGATGGTCTCCCCAGTAGCCCTGAGAGCTGTTTGGATTGCCGGGCTCGGCTACCTCCCAGTCTATACCGTCGCGGGTAACACGGTAGGGATTGTAGCCGTCGGGGGACGAGGAGTCGAGAAATACCGATATAACGCTCGGCAGATACTCGGGAAAGCTCATGAACATAGCTTCCCAGTTCTGAAAGATGTCGCGCCAGTTACCCTCATAATATGTGCGGGGCGTGCCGTCCTCATTCTTGAGAATGATATTAAAGCGGTTCCACGGGCGGGAGGGGTCACCGTGACGGCGCGAAAAGCTGATGGGGAGATATTCCGCGGTGAGACGGTGCAGATCGGGGTCGCCGGACTGCGCGCCGAACTCATGCAGATGTGCCGCGGTGCAGTGCTCGCCGAGTGCAGCGCGCACCGCCTCGGATTTTTCATCCGCGAGCGGGCGGTTATGCGAGCGCAGAAAGCCGATAAAATCGTCTACCGAAACATCGTAGCCGTTCATGAACAGACCGCCGCGCATGTTGTTGAACATAACATTGCTCATATGATGGTAGGTCGATGCGCGGTTACCCGTGCACTGCAGCCCGTCTGCTCTTGCTATGATGGAGCGCAGCTCCTCGCGTGAGCGCAGTATCTCTGTCTCAAGCTCGCTCTCCGATATGCCTGCCGCTATTCTCGCGATGCCGTCCTGACCGAGACCGACGTCGGAAACAGTTTTCCATGCACGCGAGCTGCCGCTTGCCGCCGTATATTCAAAGCGAAGCAGGAAGCATCCGCGCTCGCCGTACGCAGCCCCTGCCTGAGCATCCTCTCCGCGCATGAAAGCCTCGATCGCGCGCTCTGAGAGCAGCAGCTGCTTTTCAAACGGGGCGATGCACCATGCAACATTTGCACGCAGTGCCTCTTCGGGCTCGGGCAGATCGTTGATGGCGGAGGTCAGTGAGAATACCGCCGTGTTTTCACCCACCTGCTCGGTTGCCTTGTATGCGTCGCCGAGACAGGGCCATGCAAGCTGAAATTCGCTGCGTACCCCGTACGGCAGTATATTTCTCAGTCCGTCGAGCACTTCGACCGATGCGGGCTCGCCGTCGTTCCTTATCTCGGCGCTGCGTACTATGCCGTACCTTTCGCAGCTGCACCATTTCATCGTAAATGTCATGCCGAGCGCAGGATTTTCTTCTGTGATGATCACCTCGTCGCCGAGCACGCTCTTGGCTATTTTGCGATGTACCGAGAGGTCGCGCAGGGGAGATGTCGAAAACGGCTCCCATACAGCGCTTTTGCCGCCGCGCGTTACCCGTATCAGCGTGACTGAGCCCGTGTCGGTGCAGTGATAGAGCCTGTCCTCGGTCTGATAGGGAAAATATGCCTGCTCTGCGTTCTTTCTGCCCGCCGTTACCGCGCCGCTCGAGGCAAGGTAGAACCATATATCATTTGAAGCGGCAAGAGTGTACAGAAACGGCTCGAGACGGTCGTATTCGTCTATCTCGTAGTATTCGCGTCCGCCTATATTAACATAGCCGCCGCTTGTCTTTTTTTCCATGCAGATAAACCTCCGTGAGAGTGATTTCGTTATCATATTGGTATTTTACTATATTCGGGCGGAATAGTCAATGCCGAATCGCTGCTGCGGAGCATGATTTCGGGCATGTTACGGCGCACGTGCGCGGAGTATGTCGATGTCGCGGTGGCTTAATAAATATTTTACATGATAAGGATAGAACTTTTTAACAAATCTGTGATAAATTATTCTCAGAATGCGAAAGGCAGGCGAAATATAATGACAAATGTATCTACAATAGATTTTAACGCGAAAAAAGGCTTCATCTGCGATATGGACGGAGTTATATATCACGGCAATCAGGTTCTGCCCGGTGTGGCTGAGTTTCTCGACTGGCTTCACGAGGAGAAGAAGGAATATCTGTTTCTGACAAATAACAGCGGCTATACCCCACGCGAACTGAATCAGAAGCTCGCACGCATGGGGCTCAACGTGCCCGAGCGGCATTTCTATACGAGCGCGCTCGCAACGGCGGCTTTCCTGCGCGATCAGGCACCCGGCTGCTCTGCGTTCGTTATCGGTGAGGCGGGGCTGCTCAACGCGCTCTACGATGCGGGCATCACTATGAACGATGTCAACCCCGACTATGTCGTTGTCGGAGAGGGTCGCTCTTACTCGCTCGATACGCTGACCAAGGCGACGAATCTCGTGATCAAGGGCGCAAAGCTGATAGGCGCGAATTCGGATCTTACCGGACCTATCGAGGACGGTATTGCTCCCGCATGCCGCGCGCTCATCTCGCCTATCGAGATGGCTGCGGGCACTCAGGCATATTTCTGCGGAAAGCCGAATCCGCTCATGATGCGTACCGGGCTCAAGCTGCTCGGCTGCCACTCCGCGGAGGCGGTGATGATAGGTGACAGAATGGATACAGACGTTATTTCGGGAATGGAGAGCGGCATGTCGACCGTGCTCGTGCTCTCGGGCGTCTCGACGCGAAAGACGCTCAAGCACTATGCTTACCGTCCCGGCGCAGTACTCGACGGTGTCGGAGATATCCCCGTGCTTGCACGCGAGGGCAAGCACGCGGAGACAGAGGAGAAGAAGTAGCTTTAGATATCGAAATACCAGCGTTGACCGGAGCCTGTCGTGCGGCGGGCTCCGGCTGCTTTTTCGGTGTTGATCAGCCGATTATCTTGTATGTATTTTATTTCTGACGATTTTTGTCCGCCGTCCGTCGCTGAGTCTGCTTTGGCATGCTTATATTTTAATCCTTGACGTGGTGGTGGTTTTTATAATATAATATGGAAAACGGAGGCGACGGTATGACATATAAAACATTGAAGAAAGCAAGGGGAAATATCTTTTTTGCATTCTTTGCCGCGTTGGCTTACTATCTGCGCTTTCTTTTTGATCCGGAGATCGACAAGAACATTAACCCTATAATCCGAAAGAATATTCCCGAGAGCAAGGATTTCGGCAGCTTCCGCCTGCGTCGGCTGCAATATGAGCTTATCAAGAATATGTATTTTTACGGCTTTTGGTATCAGGATTATTTTTCGTTTGATCTAAGGAATAAGAGTCGCAGGGAGAAGCTCGAGTACGTCGGAGAATGGGAGAAGATGTTCTTTCTCAAATCCATCTCTTCTGCGGAAACTCAGGAAAAGTTCAATAATAAATATCTCTGCTATAAGACATTCAAGCAGTATTATAAGAGGGATGTAGTAGAGATCGCGGATGCGGGCGATTTAGGAGAATTCATCCGTTTCATCGGACGGCACGGCAGCTTTATGATAAAGCCGGAGGCATATTCGCTCGGTGTCGGTATCAGAATTATAGACACCGACCGCGACAGCGATATCGGCAGGATCTTTGCTGATATACTTGCAGGCGGGCGTGCAGTCGCTGAAGAGCTTGTCCGACAGGATGAGGCGATGGCGGCATATCACCCCGCCTCGGTAAATACGATACGCTTTGTTACAGCATATAATAGCGGACGTGTCGAATACGTCTATGCGCTGCTGCGTATGGGCGTGGGCGAATCGGTAGTTGACAATGTGTACGGCGGAGGAGTGGTGGCTCGGGTCGATACGGAGACAGGAGAGGTGATGACCGCCGGCTGCAAAAAGTACGGAGAGACCGTCCTTACATATGATGCCCATCCCGATACGAACGCAAAAATAAAGGGCAGTCGCATACCGAGATGGAATGAGCTGCTTGATACGATAAACGAGCTTGTAAGAGTAGTTCCCGAACAGAAATATGTAGGCTGGGATATGGCGCTGACCGACGGCGGCTGGGTAATGATCGAGGGCAACACAAAGCCGTCCTTTGCTTCTATACAGATATGCTCCGGCAGAGGCTTCAGACAGAGATTCGATCAGATAAAGGATTTTCTCGGCGCGGACGGAAGGTGAGTGCGGATCTGGCATTGGCTTTTTCATATAAATGCTGCGATTTCGGAAGATATATCGCTATCGCGATATGATATACGGAGAGTCGCATGATAGGCTTGCCGCACAAGCATGATATAATATCCGTTCTTTCATATGCCGCAGATATGTATTACAGCACGAAGGTACGATATCATATTGAAGATGTATCACCCGTTCCGACAGGAACGATATCATTGAAAGAACGATATCATTGAAAGAACGATATCATTAAAAGTTGAAAGAACCCTCTATTGCCGGTAGACAATAGAGGGTTCTTTCGTGGTGGGCCATCAAGGACTCGAACCTTGGACCGACCGGTTATGAGCCGGTAGCTCTAACCAACTGAGCTAATGGCCCGAAATATCGGGTGCTGTACAAATTAAAATCAGCTTTCCTTTGCACAACACGGTAATTATATCACTTGATTATGAATATAGTATAATCCAAAGGTATACAAATTGTTAATTGAACTTGGGCTCGGTATCTGTCATCGAACTTCGCGGAAATACGGACATATGCTGCACAGGAGGCATAACGAGTATTTGCCGAAAGGAGGCATGCACCGCAAAGAGCTCAGAATCCCACTCTGTCTATCGGAACGGTAAACGCCTCGAGCATATTATCAATAAACCAGTCAAGCTCGGGCATATGCATTTGCTCGAGTTTTTTTCTTGTAGATGCTGCTGCATCCTCAAATTCGGCGTTTCCCGCGCCGAGCTCGCCGAGACATTTGATATAGGCAGAGAGGCTGTCGGCAGCCTTTACGATGCAGCCGAGCTCCTCATCTGCTGCTCTTTCGGGAGAATTCATCCGATCATTGCTGTTCTCTCCCGCTGCATGACCGCATATAATAGGCTCGTATATCGGCTGCAGCTCGGCCGGCAGGGTGGTGCAGAGCCTGCGAGCTGCCTCGGCTTCGATCCTCTTATAGCTCTCTCGTATCTCGGGGGTGTAATATTTGACCGGTGTCGGCATATCGCCGGTATAGACCTCTGTCGCATCGTGAAAGAGCGCGAGCGTAACTGCGCGGTCGGCGTTATAGTGTCTGCCGAACAGCTCGTTACCGATAGAGGCGAGCGCATGCGCGAGCATCGCGGTCTCCGCAGCGTGCTCCTCAAGCGTTTCCTCACGAGTGTTGCGCATGAGTCCCCATCTTCTTATATAGCGCTGGCGAAAAAGAATCGCAAAAAAACTGTTGTTCATGATGACCTCATTTGGTTTGTTATCCGGTTGTTGTTAAATATATTGTTAAATATATTCTAACATAAACTGTCCGAATGTGCAATCAAATATTTTACCTGTCTTATAATTTTTTTGGATTTTGCGGCTGATTATATATCCGGCGGCGCGCTGAACGGCATACATGAGGCGCGGGCGGCGCAGTCCCCGGTATTGTTTTTTTCAAAAAAAGGATTATGTTGTGTGCAACTTTTTCTATTAATCAACAAAGCGGGCTGCTTGCGAGGACTATAATACAAACAAAATGAATAAAAATACGTTTTTCACCGAAAAGGGGTTGACAACATGATGACTTTGTGATAAAATGCGGTCAATCGAATTACAGAGAAGAATAGAGGCGCGATAACGAAGAGTAGCGCGGGCGAGGCTGCCGAAGCCGACGAACCCGTGCGAAAGGCGTTGTTGCCGAAGCTTCCGGCCGCGGCGGGTACGGTTGCTGGGCAGCAGGGAAATACCTTGTTGACTGTCGCAAATGCGGAGTGCTATGACCTTCTTGTTCCATATATAACCGGTTTATATGGGATTTGCGGTCGGGCGTTTCGTCCGATCTTTTTTGTTTTCGACGTAAAACAATTTTATTCTTTAAAAGGAGATAAAAGTCATGAAAAGAATTCTCAGTATCATTCTCGCGGCTGTGATGCTCGCTGTATCGCTTACCGCTCTTGCTTCCTGCGGCAATAGCGTTGACGCGTCTAAGGATGTCGAAAACATTAAGAAGGCCGGTGTTCTCAAGGTTGGTATGGAGTGTGCATACGCCCCCTACAACTGGACTCAGACAAATGCAGATAACGATGCTGTAAAGATCAAAAATGCCGATGGCTATGCAAATGGCTACGACGTTCAAGCCGCAAGAAAGATCGCCGCTTCGCTCGGCGTTGAGCTTGAGATCTACGCATACAAGTGGGATGCGCTTATTCCCGCTGTTGAATCCGGCACGATTGATTGTGTCATTGCCGGTATGAGTCCGACGGCAGAGCGCAAAGCTGTTCTTGACTTCAGCGACAACTATTATGTTTCAAACCTTGTAATTATTGTTCGTGAGGATGGCGCATACGCAAATGCTCAGTCTCTCGCAGATTTCAAGGGCTGCTCTATCGGTGCTCAGGCGGCAACCTTCCACGCAGAAGCTCTTAAGCAGATCGAGGACGTAAAGGAGAACATCCTTGACGACTTCACACTGCTTTACACCGCACTTACTGCAAACACCATCGACGGCTATGTAGCCGAGGAGCCTACCGCATACTCTATCTGCTCCGAGGGCAGCGGACTTACCTTTGCTCCGCTGGTAAACAACTCTACCGGCTTTACCTGCGATGAGGGTGATACCGCAATCGCCGTCGGCGTAAGAAAGGGCTCTGACCTTGCCGCTGCAATTTCGGAGATCGTTGACGGTATCAGCGATTCCGAGAGAAGCGAGCTCATGATGAAGATGGTATCGATTGCTCCCGTAGAAGAGTAATTAACCTTACATATAAAACGAGGATCTCATAATGTCATTTTTTAACGATGTGGCGGCTGTATGGGTAAAATACAACGCCCAGATACTCGGCGGTGTCGGCAATACGATGCTCATCGCCATTGTCGGAACACTTATCGGACTTTTGATAGGTCTGCTCAACGGTATTATACGTACCATTCCGCAGGTCAAGAATAAGGTCGGCGCCGCACTGATGAAGGTGGTCAACTTTCTTATCACTGCATATGTCGAGGTATTCCGCGGCACACCTATGATGGTTCAGGCGATGATTATCTTTTGGGGCTATGCATATGCGAACGGCGATGTGGATCTCTCGGTCATTGCACGCAGC
>URAP01000035.1 GCA_900545935.1 uncultured Eubacteriales bacterium | reverse complement strand
AGTGTTCGATTTCGTCGCGCAAGGCGTACAATTGTACGTCGTGCGGCGAAATCGGACGCAGAAAAAGCGAAAACATTAAACTTCATGCAGGAATCCGTCAGGATTCCGACCCCTTTCTCGCAATATGGGACATACAAATGCCTAATTAAAATAATCTGTTTTCGCTTTTTCGGTCCGGACGATTTTAGCCTCCCCGAGAGCTTTTTCGGTCTGCGCTTTTTTAGCCTCCCCATAGTGGCATAAATAAAATTACAACAGCATAGAGTATGGGTGAGGCGGGGCGGGCAAGGTTCGGCACGCCCGCTCCGATAAAGCAGAAAGCGCTTTAATGTTATCGGCGGCATAGAGGCGCCGGAAAGGTATGGTGTGGTATGGTTACCGAAAAAACAATATATGAGGACATCGCCGAGCGTACGGGCGGCGACATCTATGTTGGCGTTGTCGGTCCGGTACGGACCGGAAAATCAACATTTATCAAACGTTTTATGGAATCGCTTGTGCTGCCCGAAATAAACAGTGAATTCGACCGCGAGCGTGCGCGCGACGAGATGCCGCAAAGCGCGGCGGGCAGAACAGTAATGACAACCGAGCCTAAATTCGTACCCGATGAGGCAGTCTCGGTAATGCTCGGCGGCAGCGCCGAGGCAAAAGTCAGACTGATAGACTGCGTCGGATATATCGTTCCGGAGGCGCTCGGACACATTGAGGACGGTTCACCCCGAATGGTCATGACACCCTGGTCGCCCGCTCCGATGCCCTTCGAGCAGGCAGCGGAATTCGGCACTAAAAAGGTAATATCCGATCACTCAACCATCGGTGTGCTTGTAACGACCGACGGAAGCATAAGCGACATTCCGCGCTCTTCATACGTAGAAAGCGAAGCAAGAGTCGCCGGCGAGCTGCGCGCACTCGGAAAGCCTTTTGTGATAGTTCTCAACTCCGCGCATCCCGAGAGCGAGGAATCGACACGTCTTGCGCTCGAGCTCGAAGAAAAATACGGCGCCCCCGTCGCACTTCTCGATTGTCTGCGACTTGATGCCGAGGATCTCAGACACGTGCTTGAGCTTGTGCTGCTCGAATTTCCTGTCACCGAAATCGGAGTTCGCCTGCCGAGCTGGACGGCGGCGCTTCCCGGCAGCGACCCGCTGAGTGAGATGCTCGCAGAAACCGTGCTCTCATGCGGCTCTGAGGTAAATAAAATATCGGATATTGACCCGGCGTTTCATCATGCTCTCGACGATGAGAACATTAAGAGCGCCGCCATATGCGAGGTCGACCTCGGCACCGGGCGTGCAACGGTAGATATTAAGCTCGACGACGGTCTGTATTTCTCGGTATTGAGCAAGCTGTCGGGGAAGGAGATCTCGAGCGATGAGGAGTTGATGCAAGCGCTGCTTGAGCTCGCTGCGGTCAGCGAGAGATACGAAAAGGTCGCGGCTGCGCTTGCCGAGGTAGAGGAAAAGGGATACGGCATAGTTACCCCGGATGCCTGCGACCTCGAGCTCGAAGAGCCGGAGATAACCGACGGTCCCGGCGGCTACGGTGTCCGACTGCGTGCAAGCGCGCCGTCGATACATATGATGAAAGCAAATATCGAGACAGAGATAAACCCCATCGTCGGCTCGGAGGAGCAATCAAAGGAACTGGTGCAGTTTATGCTGCGCGAATTTGAGGAGGATCCTAAAAAGATATGGCAGTCGAATATGTTCGGAAAGACGCTGTATGAGCTCGTTACCGAGGGACTGCACGCAAAGCTCGACCGCATGCCGGCGGAATCGAGAAAGAAATTCTCCGAGACGCTCGAGCGTCTTATCAACGAGGGTAACGGCGGTATGATATGCATCATTCTCTGAGGCTGATATGAACGGCTACTGCTCCGGCTCGCTACAGGATAAAGAAGTTATAAATATCTGCGACGGTAGCAGGCTCGGTTATGTCTGCGACCTCGCCGTGGATTCGGCAACGGGAAGGATAATATCTATCAGTGTTCCCGGCTCCGGCTCACTCTTTCAGCTGCACCCCGAGGTAATAGTGATACCGTGGGAGTGCGTCGAGCGTGTCGGAACCGATGCGATACTCGTCAGCATTGCCTCAAAGGAAAAGTGTTCATGCAGGCCGCCGCAAAAAAAGCCGTGGTGGAAATGCTTTTTTGAATAATAAAAGAATCACGCTCTGCAAAAAACAGAATCACACCGGCACAACCGGCGCAAATATAATTACTGCCCCGCCGTATGGATAACACCGTGCGTCGGGGCAGCAGCTTTGCTTGGATCTTGTTCGGGTCTTGCCCGTGATAAAGCATAAGCATATAAAATTCAGACAGACATGCTCATAACAGAACGGCGCGCAGTCTGCCGAGAGCACCCTTTTCGAGACGTGAAACCTGCGCCTGCGAGATACCGATCTCGCTCGCGATCTCCATCTGCGTTTTGCCTGCATAAAAGCGCATCGAAATTATCTCCCGCTCCCGCTCCGGCAATTCGGTCAGTGCCTGACGCAGCGCTATACTCTCGATCCATCCCTCACTCGCTCTCGAGCCGTCACTGAGCTGATCCATGACGAGGACCGCATCTCCTCCCTCGCCGTACACCGGGTCGAAAAGTGATATCGGAGAAGCTATAGCCTCGAGCGCCGCACCGACCTCGGCGGCCGTGACCTCGAGTCCGCGTACAGACAGCGCCGCCGCAAGCTCCGCCTCTGTCGCCTCGCGTCCCTGTGCCTTTGCAATAGCCTCACGCGCGCCGAGCGCCTTATACGCAAGATCACGCACCGAGCGACTGACGCGCACCGAATTATTATCGCGCAGATATCGCCTGACTTCTCCTATTATCATCGGCACCGCATAGGTGGAAAAACGCACGTCGAGCGAAAGATCGAAATTATCTATCGCCTTGATAAGTCCTATACATCCCACCTGAAACAGATCGTCAAGACTATCGCATCTGCCGGAAAAACGCTGAACGACACTAAGCACAAGGCGCAGATTACCGCCTATCAGCTCAAGTCGAGCATCAGCATCTCCCTGCCGCGCCCTGCCGAGCAGCTCCACCTTTTTTTCCTCCGACATCTGCGGCAGCTGCGCCGTATTTACACCGCATATCTCTACTCTGCCTCTGTACATCGTCACCTCCGTGCCTTTCGGCTATAAGGAGTATTGACATATATAGGTATGAGGTATTCGGTTTTATAAAATGCAATTTATGGTAAAATAATCGTACAGCTTGCCGATAAAAATACAGCATCAAGCTCTCATAATCAACGAGGCTTGATGCTGTTATAGCACAGCGCCGCAGCGGCAGCACACATCTTCAGTTTTCACATACAGCAGACTGAAGGCCGGCTCAATCCTCGGAGAGCACATGCTCCGGCTTCGATGCGCCGAGAGCAACACCGAGCGCGAGAAACAGTGCGACCACAGACGAACCGCCGTAACTGATAAACGGCAGCGTTATGCCGACGACCGGCATAATCCCGAGGCACATGCCGATATTCTCGACCGACTGACAGATAATAATGGCGGAAACACCCGCACATATAGCCGCGCCGGTGCGATCAGAATGCCGACCGAGTGACAGCAGTGCAAAAACAAGCACAAGATACCCGACGAACAAAACAGCCGCACCTATCGCACCGATCTGCTCCGAGAGCACCGCAAACGCCATATCGGTATGACTCGCGGGCAGAATCGGAGAATATTCAAGCTCGAGAAAACGTGAACCGAACGGATAGCCCGCGATCACCGCACTGCGCGAGAGAATGACCTGATAGCCGTAGCCGAGCGGATCCGATTCGGGATTGATGCCGACCGTTATCCGAGCCTTTTGATAATCGGAGAGAAAATGCCATATTACCGGCGACATGACGGCAAGTCCGAGACCGCCAAACAGAAAATACCGCAGCGAAAGCCCGGAGGAATAGCATATCATCAGCGCGATAAAGACATATACAAGAGCCGAACCGAGGTCATGCTGCAGCACGACAAGCCCGCAAATAACACCGAAGTGGAGCAACAGCGAGGCAAAGCCGAGCGGTGAATCCATCCGCTCGCCGAGTAGGCGGATATGTCCCGCAAAGGCGACGATAAACAGCGCCTTGACAAACTCAGAGGTCTGAACAGAAAGAGATGTCCCCGGGATGGCGAGCCAGCTCTTTGTCCCGTACGGACCGCTTCCGTAGACGATGGTAACGGCAAGAATACCGAGCGCAAGAACAAGGAACAGCCACCACAGCCGCCTGTACAGACGCGAGAGCGGCATACGCGAGAGCAGCAGCATTCCCGCCGCTCCGAGCAGAACGGCAGCCGCTTGTATCCACACCTTGGATATGCCCTGCGATGCCTTAAGCGTGCTCGTGCTCACGGCAACAAATACGGTAAATATCCCGATAAGCGCAAGCAGAAGCGCGGATATTATCACCGCACGGCGGCAGAAATTATATCTGCGCAGGTCAGCCGGAGAGGAAAAATGCCCGAGGGCACTGCTCTGCTCTCGGGCGACGCGCCGCCCGGTGCCGCTGTCGGGGCGGCATTGGTTGGAGCGATTATTTTTCATAGTACTATTTCCGTTTCGCAATAATATTCCGGCACGTGCGTGTTAAGCCGCAGCCGGACGCACAATCAAATCAATAGCGTGACAACTTTCAGATCAATATGCCTTGCCCCAGTAAACGAGCTTCTTCGCGGGTCTGCCGCAGCAAACGCACTTGTCCGAGAGCTGCTCCTGATCAAAGGGGATGCAGCGCGAGCCGACCTCGGTCAGCTCCTTGACCTTATCCTCGCACTCTGGATCGCCGCACCACATGGCGCGGACAAAGCCGTCGCCGTTCTCGCCGAGCTTCTGCTTTATCTCGTCGAGCGAGGTGCAGTCATAGGTGTGAGCCTGACGGTTGGCGAGAGCCTTTTCATACAGCTCGTCGCGGATAGCTGCGAGCTTTTCGGCAACGGCATCCTCTACTCCGTCGAGCGAAACGACGGTCTTGGAGCGGTCAACGCGGGAGACAAGCACGCACTTGCCCTCTGCAATATCACGCGGTCCGAGCTCTACGCGGAGCGGCACGCCCTTCATCTCATACTCGGAGAACTTCCAGCCGGGGGTGTTCTCGGAATCGTCGAGCTTTACGCGGAAGCGAGCCGAGAGGCGGTCGGCAAGTGCACGGGCAGCGTCAAGCACGCCCTCCTTGTGCATCTGAACGGGGATAACGACCGTCTGAATGGGAGCGACAGCCGGCGGAAGCACAAGTCCGCTGTCGTCACCATGCGTCATAATTACGGCACCGATAAGACGTGTAGTAACGCCCCACGAGGTCTGGAATGGATAACGGAGATTGTTTTCCTTATCGGCAAATTTGATATCAAAGGCTCTTGCAAAGCCGTCGCCGAAATAGTGCGACGTGCCCGCCTGAAGCGCCTTACCGTCATGCATAAGTGCCTCGATGGCGTATGTATCCTCAGCACCCGCGAACTTATCGCTGTCGGTCTTAGGGCCCTTGATGACAGGCATAGCAAGCTCATTTTCGCAGAAATCCGCATAAATATTCAGCATGCGGATGGTCTCCTCGCGCGCCTCCTCTGCGGTCGCGTGCATGGTGTGCCCCTCCTGCCAGAGAAATTCACGACTGCGCAGGAAGGGGCGGGTAGTCTTTTCCCAGCGAACGACATTGCACCACTGATTATAGAGCTTAGGCAGATCGCGCCACGAATGGATTATATCCTTATAGTGATCGCAGAACAGCGTCTCGGAGGTCGGGCGCACGCACATACGCTCCTGCAGCTCGTTATTTCCGCCGTATGTTACCCATGCTACCTCGGGAGCAAAGCCCTCAACGTGCTCCTTCTCCTTATTAAGAAGCGACTCGGGAATAAAGAGCGGCATGTAAATATTCTCATGTCCCGTCACCTTAAAGCGCGCATCAAGAATCTTCTGAATATTCTCCCAGATAGCGTATCCGTAGGGACGATAGATCATGCAACCCTTAATGCTTGTATATCCGATGAGATCCGCCTTTGTGCAAACGTCGGTATACCACTGTGCGAAATCATCGCTCATGGATGTTATCTGCTCAACGAGCTTTTTCTGTTCTGCCATAGTCCTAACCTCTATTATACTATTATAATTTTCGTGTCAATTACGTGATATTATATCAGTTTTTCACTTTTGTGTCAATAGGCGGAAGCTGCAATATACGATAGCCCGCCGCCTTTATCAGCCGATTGAAAACCGCAAGCCCCGCGCCGTCACGGCTCGGCATACGCGCATATATCGTCGATACATCCCCGCGCTCGTCAAACTCGCGCAGCAGCCGAAACAACAGATGCGCCTGCTCGAGCGGGTCGCTGCGCGAACCGAGCGATTCCGCGCCGGGTCTGCCGAGCAGCTCGGTATCCTCGGAGAAGCACAGAATTCCGCAATCGCGCTTGTCGCGCAGATAGTCGTACACATCGCGGTCTGCGCCGTCAAGAATGATTACCTCGGCGCGCGGCGCGTAATGGCGGTACTTCATTCCCGGCGCCTCCGGCGTACCTTCGAAGCGTTCCGTTACCGACGGATCGACCGTTACCGGAACGCCGAGCGACGACAGCTCCTCGGGGGTTACCGCGCCGGGTCTGAGCAGTCTCAACCCGTCTCCGTCCGGCTTTACGATGGTCGATTCGAGCCCGAAAGCGGCATCTCCGCCGTCGAGCACGGCATCTATCCTGCCGTCGAAATCCTCAAGACAGTAGCGGGCGCAGGTCGCACTCGGTCTGCCTGATATGTTGGCGGACGGTGCAGCCACCGGCACCCCCACCGCGCTTATCAGCTTATGCGCATGGATATTCAGCGGTACGCGGACCGCGACGGTCGGCAGACCGCCTGTCACCGACAGCGGAATAATATCCTTTTTCGGCAGTATCACCGTTATCGGTCCCGGCATAAAGCGCTGCGCGAGCTTATAGTACAGCTCGCTCGTCACCGCGTATTCCTCTGCATCCTCCGCACGCGCGAGATGAATTATCAGAGGGTTGTCCGACGGTCTGCCCTTGGCGGCGTATATACGCCGTGCCGCATCCGCATCGAGCGCCGATGCGCCGAGTCCGTAAACGGTCTCGGTCGGGAATGCGACAAGTCCGCCCTGCCTTATTATCTGCGCTGCCCGCTCGATATCCTCCTCGCGCTCGGCATCGAGCAGCAGTGTGTTTTTTACCTTTGCGGCGGTGACATGACCGACCTCTGCATCCGTGCCACGCACCGCGTTGTTATTATCGCTCATTCAGTTTGCAACGTCCTCGCTTGATCTCAGTTTTTCCGCCGTATCCGCCGTTATCAGTGCGTCTATCATACCGCCGATATCACCGTTCATAAAGCTGTCGATAGAATGAAGCGTAATTCCGATGCGGTGATCGGTCACACGTCCCTGCGGGAAATTGTATGTTCTTATACGCTCGCAGCGGTTTCCCGTGCCTACCTGACTCTTACGCTCGGAGGCGATGCGGCTCTCCTGCTCCTCGCGGCGCATATTGTACAGACGGGTACGCAGTATCTTCATAGCCTTGTCGCGGTTCTTAAACTGACTGCGCTCGTCCTGACATTCAACTACGATACCGGTCGGAATATGCAGCAGACGTATTGCAGACTCGGTCTTGTTGACATGCTGTCCGCCCGCGCCGCTGCTCTTTATCGTTTCTATTTTAAGGTCGGCGGGATTAAGCTCGACCTCTACCTCCTCAGCCTCCGGCAGCACCGCAACGGTTGCCGTAGAGGTCTGTATCCTGCCGGAGGATTCGGTCTCGGGAACGCGCTGAACGCGGTGTACGCCGCTCTCGAATTTCAATCTCGAATAAGCGCCCTCTCCCTCGATGAGAAAAGATACCTCTCGAAAGCCGCCGAGTCCGGTCTCGTTCGCACTCATAAGCTCGTGCTTCCACCCCATCGAATCGGCATACATTGAGTACATGCGGTACAAGTCGCCCGCAAACAGCGCAGCCTCCTCGCCGCCGGCGCCCGCGCGAATCTCAACAATAACATTCTTATCGTCGTTCTCATCCCGCGGAAGCAGCAGCACACGCAGCTCCTCTTCGGTACGCGCTATCGTCTCCCTTGCGCTCCGCAGCTCCTCGTCGGCAAGGCAGAGCATGTCCGGGTCATTCTCGCTCGCGAGCAGGCTGAGCGCATCGTCGACGGCTGCCTCGGCGCTCTTATACTCACGAAACTTTTCGACGACGGGCGTAAGCCGCTTATATTCCTTCATAAGCGAGGAATATGCGGAGATATCGCTCATCACCGACGGATCGGCAAGCCGCTCGCTTATCTCGGAATAGCGTGCCTCTACATCATGAAGTCTGTCAAGCATCGGCAGCTCCGTCAACGGGTGAGACCCATGCCGTCGAGTATCTCTCTCTGACAGTCGAACATGATACGCTCGTCCTCACCGCCGCCCTCATGGTCGTAGCCGAGAAGATGAAGCACCGAGTGCACACAGAGAAACGCAAGCTCGCGCTCAAAGCTGTGACCGTACTCGATCGCCTGCGCATGTGCGCGGTCGAGCGATATTACGATATCGCCGAGCGGTATTCTGCCGGTCTCGGGGTCGATGTCGTCGGCTGTAGGGATACCGTCCTGAAGCAGCGGGAAAGAAAGCACGTCGGTCGCGCGGTCGATCCCGCGCGTCTCGATATTGAGCATATGTATCCTGCGATCGGATACGAGCATGACCGAGACCTCCGGCGCGAACCTATCCTCCGGGATATACTCATGACGCAGTGCAGCGGTTATAGCGCGGCGGATGAGCAGGCGCGTGCGCATATCCACGATATATCTTCCCTGCTTATTTGTTATGCTGATCTTATAGCCGGGCAGCAGCGCAAGCGCGCTCTCCTCTGCCTGCTCGATTTTTTCAAGAAGATTGTCCATCTTTATATTTCTCCCAAATTATTTTGCATCCGTTGTACTTCACAGCCGAGCCGTGCAATATCCGGCATTTCTGCGGCAGCTCCGCGGCGGCAGATAAATGCCGATAAAGCCGTTTGGCAGTCAATTCCGTTCGCCGTCGGCTTCCGCTTATCCGTTGCTTTCACCGTCATGACCGGCTTCAGCCTCTCCGGCATCGCCGTCCGTCCGCACATTTTTTGCACCGCCGCGCTCATATGCATTGACGATATCCTGAACGAGCCTATGGCGCACAACGTCGCGCCCCGAAAAGCGGTGAATGTATATTCCGTTTATTCCGTCGAGAATACGCACCGCCTGAATAAGCCCGGAGGGCTTTCCGTCCGGCAGATCTATCTGCGTTGTGTCGCCGGTCACTATCATCTTTGAATTAAATCCGAGACGTGTCAGAAACATCTTCATCTGCTCGCGTGTTGTGTTCTGCGCCTCGTCGAGAATAATAAACGAATCGCTGAGTGTTCTGCCGCGCATGTATGCGAGCGGCGCGACCTCTATCGTTCCCCGCTCGATATATTTTGCGCAGTTTTCAGCGCCGAGCATATCGTACAGTGCATCATAGAGCGGACGCAGATAAGGATCTATCTTGCTCTGCAGATCACCCGGAAGAAAACCGAGTCGCTCTCCCGCCTCTACCGCAGGGCGCGTGAGAATGATCTTATTTACCGACTTTTTGCGCAGCGCGTCGACAGCAAGCGCGACAGCAAGATAGGTCTTGCCCGTTCCTGCTGGTCCCACACCGAATATCACGGTATTGCCGCGTATTGCATCGACATAGCGCTTCTGACCCGCCGTCATGGCGCGTATCGGTTTTCCTCTGCCGCCGAGACATATGACCCCGCCGTCGCGCTCGTCAAGCTCGTCGCTCTTGCCCTCGCGCACACTGTCAATTATATATCCGAGCTCCTGCGCGGTGATATCCGCGCCGCTCGGCGAATGCAGCAGCGCCGTTACGGCAGAGGCGGCAAGCTCGGCATCGTGCTCGCTCTGCGCGGTAATAACTATTCTGCTCCCGTCGGTACGGTCGGTGTCCTCGCTGCGTATAACGGCACCGAAGGCATCCTCCACCGCACGTATATTGGCATCAAGTGTTCCGAACGCCGCAGCGGTTTGCTCCGGCGAATCGGTAAACACCTCTCTCGTATAGCTATCTGCCATCTTACCATCCTTAATTCTGTCCGTTTATGCAGCCGCATTTCCGCCGCACATATCGGCAAAATATACAGCTGCGGTCAAAACGGTACAAATCCCTCAATATATCATATATTTTATACTTATCCCTTGGTTTTGTCAATAGCGCGGGCGCACATCGGAAAGAAATACGAGCATGTTTTCGGTTTATTCTCGTCGCTGTGAAATACGCCGTCAAATTCCGAGCGTGCATACCGACAAAACGCCCGAGTATTTTTTCGCTCTAATGCTGCTGATATGTATGATTATAACGGCAACGGCACATTTAAATTTCGCGCGAATAATGCAGTCCGACGCAAGTCCTACCGCCCGTCGTCCATTACCGGCAGCGGTACGACCTCGGCAACATCCTCGAGGCAGTGAACGGTAGTACGCAGTATGTAAACATCCCCCTCGGCTCTGCTCTCGAGAAAGCCCTCGTCGGCGCGTGAGAGCACCTCGCTCTCGCCTATCTCGCGGTGAAGCATAGCCGTTATCTGCGCTTCTGCAGCCCTTGCTGCTTCTTCGAGCGAGCGCTCTCGGCTGTGAACAGTATAATAACAATAGCTGTCCGTATCGATCGTTATCGGCAGAACAATACCGCCGGGCAGCGTCAGTCTGCCGCTGCTATGCTCAAGCTCGTAGGATGCATCCGTGTGCGGCGTATGTCGGAGCAGATGCAAGCTGTGTCCGAACAGCGAAAACTTTATATCACGCGCTATGCTGCCGTACTCGCGCACGCTTATCGCAAGAGGTGCTTCAGCCGTGAGCACATGCTGCGTGTGCGCTATAACGCTACCGCGCGCATGAGTATATCGGACGACTCCGGTATTCTTATTCTCGAGTGCGCCGGAGATGAGCAGCTGCCCTGCCGCTATGTTGTCTCCGTCACCGACGGCAGCCTCGCCCGCTCCGGTATTTACATATTCGACAACGCCCTCCCGGGTGGCTATCACATTCGACGGCATACTGTCGTCTATTTTTCCGTCGCGATATGCCGTCTTTGTGTAGCGCAGCTGCGCCGCCGTTCCTTCTATGTCGATGCTCATCCAGCTGACCAGCGAATTTTCGGCAAGATACGCAGAGCAGACCTCGAACAGATCGAGCGTCGGTATAAACGCACCCTCGGTACATCCGAGCGCTCGAACGCCGTCGAGCAGCGACTGCTCAAGCTCCGCATCCCTCTCCTGACCGTCGCGCGGCGCGACATCGAGCGTCCATATAAAGCGCGAGAGCATGGCGGCAAGCAGGCAAGCGAGAACCGCGCCCGTCGGTATACCGGGTCGATGTGAAAAGCGCGAGCAGAGCGCAGGCAACCCGCTGCGACGAAGAACGGAATAGTCCGACCCGCTCTCAGAAAGCAGAAGCTGCGCCTGCGCACGGTCGGCGGACGACATGCTGAGCTCCCATCCATCCTGCCGGCGTACGGCGGAATAATGCAGGGCACCGAGCAAATTCAGCGCATCATCATCACAGATATACAGTGTATCACAGCCGAGAAAAAATCTGCCTACCCGCGCCGTAATGCCGTCCTTCATTTTTCCCTCCTCCTATCACATGCCGATCTGAGCGATATATCGGTAACTAAGCCATCAACCTCGACCGAACCGCCGCTGCGGTGGCACAGCGTCAGTCCCTCGCCGACAACGGTCAGCTCATATCTACCCGCCCGCATGATGATAAGGTCGTCCCGAAAGCAGATGATCCTCCTGCACCGCGACAGTCTCAGCTGCATCCTGTCGAATATAGTAATGACAGTCTCAGCCGTTCCCGGACATTCCTCCTGCGGTAGATCGGATATCGAAAACAGTCTGCCAAGCAGCCGCCGTTCTCCTTTTCTTTTATTCTCCGTATTCATTATGTATCTTTCCTCCGCTCGCCAAATATAGTATAACGTAAGGCATCACGATGACAGCGATATGCCGCAACGGTATTTCACGACGGCACTTCGCTCCACGACCTTACCTTATGCGGAGGGAGTAATAATAATGACAAAGATGCATGCATCCGCTGTTTCCGGCGCTCATATACCAAAAGCACTGTGGCGGTATGCTAAGGCGGCAGCGAGAGATATAGCCCTGCTGTATTTTATACCTCTGCTCGTTGTATTCTCCGACTCTGCGGCAGAATCGGTGCGGGAGAGTCTGAAAATGTGTGCAGCCGCGCTCATACCGTCGCTGTTTCCGTATCTTGTGCTCACAGCACTGATATCACGCTGCGGTACCACCGAGCACATCGGACGGGCAATAGGGCAGCCGTTTTCGATGCTTTTCGGGCTTCCGGGTTCACTTGCATTTTCGTTCATAATAGGAATGTGCGCGGGCTATCCTGCCGGTGCTGCAGCTGTTTGCGAAGCATACAGAGGCGGTCGGTGCACAGCAGATGAGGCGGAGCGAGGGTGCGCACTGTTGAATAACACCGGTCCGGGGCTGACCGTAGCCCTGCTCGGCACGACGCTGCTCGGAGACCGCAGGCTCGGAATTATTATTTATCTTGCGCAGCTGCTGTCTGTGCTGACGCTCGGCGCGCTGCACGGAGGCATACATAATATCGGAAAAAGAAAAAAAGAAAACCGACTCGGCAATGTCTGTGCCGGACAGCGGGTGCGATATGATAAAAGTTTGTCCGACTCGACAGCTACTCATTCGTCCGTTCTGCGTGTCCTGCCGGAGTCGGTAGCATCGGCGCTCTCTGCGACTCTTACCGTCGTCTCGCTCGTCACCGTATTTTCGCTGCTCCGCGTGCTCGCTGCCGCGCTGCTCGACCGTGTCTACATCTCACTCACCGGCGCTGCACTGCCGCCTATCGCCACACTTCTGCTGTCTATGCTGCTCGAGGTCAGCGGCGGTCTCGGCAGCGCGGCGACATTCGGCGGTACATTCGGCACCGTACTGTGCGGCACGGAGATAGGCTGGTCGGGGCTGTGCGTCACGATGCAAACAAAAACGCTGATGCGCGGCTGCGGTCTGAGCGGAAAATATATTATCCCGGTACGCGCTGCGATGGCTGTCCTGTGCGCAGGATATACCTTTCTGCTGCTGTATATTGCAGGCTGAGAACAATATTTTAAAAAAAGAGTGGAAAAATAATAAAAAATGTAGTATAATACCCTCGATAAACATTTATCGGGGGTAAAAGCAATGGCTTTTCGCAGAAAAGACGATCACAGATACCGCGCGAGCGATTCGGACACACGTCTCACGCGCTTCAGACCGAAATATAAAGCCGCGCATGACAAGAGCTCGGAGCGCGAGCTGCCGGAGATCTGCCGCTACTGCGTCCGCGCGCACAAGCTGTTCGATTCCGATACAATGCTCTGCGAGCGCAAGGGCGTAGTCTCCTGCCGCTATACCTGCCGCAAATTTGTATATGACCCGCTCAAGCACGTGCCTTTTCAGGCGCCTGCGGCATTTGACGAGGATATGATAATGCCTACCCTCGACGATATTCCGGACGATGAGCCGACCGCTCCCGGCACCGCGGCAGAGAGCTTGACAGACAACACGGCGAAAAACAGCTCCGGCACAGAACCCGAGACCAAAGACGGAGATCGGGTGACTGCCGAGGATAAAGCCGACAATGCGGGCATGGGTTCAGGCAGCGCCGCCGAAAAGCCCGACGGCAGTACCATCATATCCGTCAAAGCTAAGCCGGATTCCGACGGAGAAAAGCTGTCCGACAGCGCAGCATCTGAGAAAAGATCCGATATATCCTCCGACACACCTAACAGAGCTGAAGCCGACAAAACCGACGCATCAGCGACGGTCAGTAACGACTGCGAGGAGGAAAAAACATCACAATTCGGCATGGAGAGCCTATGGAGCGACACATCAAAATGAGCAAGGTCAAAGCAACCTCCCGCACCGCACTGACGGCGCTGTTGCTCGCTGCTGCATCTCTGCTATGTGCCTGCTCGTCGGGTGCAGGCGGAGCGTATGGGGCATACAGAAGCGAAGCCGTGCAGGAGAACGAGACCGAGCAGACACGAATAGTGACCCCCGAGCTGCCGAACGAGAGCGAGCCGCAGCGAAATATCTATGCTTCCGATGTTCAGACGGTGCGCATAGTTGCGGCGGGTGACAGCATGTGTCATGAGGCGGTCGCAAGATACGCCGCAGCCTGCGGCGGCGAAGGTGAGTACGACTTTACCCCGATATATGACGATATAGCCGACTACATACGTCTCTCGGATGCATCTATCGTTAATTTCGAAGCAGTCATTTCCGAGAGCGGTGATTACGATTATTTTCCGAAATACATCGTCCCGCCGACCGCGATAGACGCGCTGACCGGCATAGGATTCAACATCATCGACCTATCGAACGACCATATGCTCGACGGCGGTGTCGAGGGTGTTCTCGCCACCGAGAGCTACGTCCGCAAATGCGGCGCACTTCCGCTCGCGGAGTATGCCGACCGCTCGGACCTTGAAAATATCAGAATAGCCGACATCGACGGTATACGTGTCGCGCTCGTTTACTTCGTAGGCAAAACAAACGTCTCCAACAGCGACGGAAGCGGCATCTATGTTCCGTACGTCAATATTCAGGACATGAAGACACAGATGAAAATAGCAAAGCAGAAGGCAGATGCGATCATAGCCGTGATGCACTGGGGCACCGAGAACGAACTCGATCCCGGCAATAGCCAGCGCTCACTCGCCGCAATGCTCGCCGAATGCGGCGCCGATGTCGTTATAGGCTACGGTCCGCACGTACTGCAAAGCATCGAGACACTGCCTCGCCCCGACGGCGGGACAACGCTCGTCGCCTATTCGCTCGGCAACTTTATGGCAGGAATGTACTATGCCAAGAATGCCGTCGGCGGACTGCTCGGCTTCGATCTCACCGTCCGCAGCACAGAAAACGGACCTTCGGTCAGCATAGATAATATCTCGTTTCTGCCGACCGTTTGCCACTACAACTCCTCCCGCAGTGCCTTTCGCGTTATGCCGCTCTCCGACTATACCGAGGAGCTGTGTAACGAACACGGAGGACAGAAATACGGCAGCTTTACACTTACCGAGCTGTACGGATATGTGCGCCGCTCGATACCGGACGAGTATCTGCCGGATGCTATTCTGTATAAGTAAAGCTGTCGGAGTCACTCCCATGCTGCATGAACAGTGATCCGCAGCTGCGGATAAGATCAAATCTGAACAAAGTAGTTACATATTGCGGCAGCCGATATGCATGGCGTGCATATCGGCTGCCGCAACGTTTTGCTTTCACACTCCGATAACCGAAGATAGAATTATATGACGTAATCCGCCGCACCGCCCGCAGCAGTCAGCGAGGCGAGCGTAACTGAGCCGAAATATTCCTCGGTCAGCTTGTAAAAACCGCGCCAAAGCTCAAGCGTTCGGCATTCCGACGCGCGGCTGCAGACAGGCGCTCCGCTGCCGAGACATGCGACCGGAGCAAGCTCTCCCTCAGCTGCGGTAAGCACCTGAAGTGCTGTATATTCCTCGGGCGAACGAGTAAGGCGGTAGCCGCCGCCCTTTCCGTGCAGCCCCTCGACAAGCCCCGCGCCGGTGAGTGAGGGCATTATTCTCTCAATATATTTCTGAGATATCTCCTGACGCTCCGCTACAGCCTTCAGCGGGATCCAATCTCCGCCGCGGTGCTCCGCAAGATCTATCATAATACGCAGTGCATATCTGCCCTTCGTGGAAATCATATCTATCCCTCCCGTCGGGCATACGCCCGAAAATTCATGTCTGCTTCACAGCCGCCGGAGTCCACATCCACCTATACTCGTCAGCTCTATCTCACAGCCGCTCATGCCACAATCGTTCCGGCTTACCACCGCTTGATATCATTAGCCAAGCGATATCACAGCCGAGCAGCTTTGCACGGTCATACAGCTTTCCGAATTTCAAATATCGGTTGCAATCGATGCACGGATTCGGAGTTATTCCGCTCGCATAGCTGCGGGTAAAGCGATCAATGACCTCGCGGTGAAATTCCTCCGCGAAATTAAAGACATAGTACCGCATTCCGAGCCGCAGAGAAACGCTGCGAGCATCCTCCGTATCTTCAAGAGTACAGCAGGTATGCGCACGTGATATACCCGCATCCTCATTGTCATAGAGACGCATGGTACAGCCGATGCAATCGTTCCCCTCCCTGCGCAGCAGGAGGGCGGCGACGCTTGAATCAACGCCGCCGCTCAATGCCGCAAGTACTCTCATATCAATTAAATACCGCCGCAGGCGTAGCCCGCATTGCAAGTATGGTCTCGATTATAAGCTCGTCAAGGCTTATGCCGAGCATCTCCGCGCCGCGCTCGATGACCTCGCGCGAGCAGCCTGCCGCAAAGCCGTGGCTCTTATACTTCTTTTTAACCGATTTCAGCTCGAGATCTTCAACACTGCGCGACGGGCGCATTATCGCGACAGCACCGATAAGACCCGTAAGCTCATCGACTGCGTAAAGCACCTTTTCCATCTCATGCTCGGGCGCGGTATCTACGGTTATTCCGTAGCCGTGGCTGACTACCGCATGTATCAAGCGCTCGTCTATGCCTTCGGACTCCATTATCTCCCTGACCTTTATACAATGCTGCTCGGGATATTTTTCAAAGTCAAGATCATGGAGAAGTCCGACTGTGCCCCAAAATTCCGCCTCGTCGCCGTAGCCGCGCTCACAGGCAAAATACTCCATCACACCGCAGACGATATCCGCGTGCTTTATATGAAACGGCTCGCTGTTATAGCGCAGAAGCAGCTCGCGAGCCTGCTCTCTTGTCGGTATCACCGCACGCCTCTCAGTCAGCGAAGAGGGGTGTAGAGAGGTAACGGTCTCCGGTGTCGGGGAGAAGTGCAACGATAGTTTTGCCCTCGTTCTCCGGGCGCTTTGCGAGCTGAATTGCCGCATAGATAGCGGCACCGGACGAAATTCCGACGAGCACACCCTCGCTTCTGCCTATCTCCTTACCGGTCGCAAAAGCATCCTCGTTAGTGACGGGGATTATCTCGTCATAAACCTTTGTATCAAGGACATCCGGTACAAATCCCGCACCGACACCCTGAATCTTGTGCGGTCCGGATTTACCCTCGGAAAGAACGGGAGAAGAAGCAGGCTCGACGGCTGCGATCTTCACGCCGGGAATCTTAGAGCGCAGATACTGGCCTACGCCGGTAACGGTCCCGCCGGTGCCTACGCCTGCAACGAACCAGTCGACCCGACCGTCGGTGTCCTCGTAGATCTCGGGGCCGGTTGTCTCAAAGTGGGCCTTAGGGTTTGCCGGGTTGACGAACTGACCGGGGATAAACGAATTCGGAGTCTCTGCTGCGAGCTCGTTTGCACGCTCGATAGCGCCCTTCATTCCCTTGCTGCCGTCGGTGAGAACAAGCTCGGCACCGTATGCCTTCATCAACTGGCGGCGCTCTACCGACATAGTTTCGGGCATTACGATAATGATGCGGTAGCCGCGTGCCGCAGCGACCGATGCAAGACCGATACCCGTGTTGCCCGAGGTCGGCTCGATGATGACCGAGCCCTCCACCAGCTTGCCGCTCTTCTCAGCGTCGTCGATCATAGCCTTGGCAATTCTGTCCTTGACCGATCCTGCGGGATTGAAGTACTCGAGCTTTGCAAGCAGCTTTGCCTTGAGCCCGAATTTCTTTTCGATACCACTGAGCTCGAGAAGCGGAGTTTTGCCTATAAGCTGATCTGCGGATGTATAGATGTTTGCCATGATAAATATCTCCTTTTTTCGGTGCGCGGCACTGCCGCTGCGATTATTTTGATACCCGGTGTTTTACCCACCTACTTGGTATGTTGGTGGTATTATACGCCCGAACATATCGTTTGTCAACCCCCTTTTTAAAAAAAATCGCGATTTTTTATTATTTTTCTGTACGAATCACTCTGCGATAGGCATAGCCTTGACGATGCCGTACGGGAAAACGACCACGCTGCCACGCAGACGCTGCGCGGCACAAAAGCGTGCGAGTCATAAAACGCAAGGCGCACACAGTTGCGACAGCTCGCGTCAACATCGTCGAAGTATCTGCGTATTCCAAACATCGACACCGACCGTTAACCATGTGCGGCACAAAAGCGTGCCGGAAATATAACGCCGTACGCACATCGTCACTTCTCCGCAGCACTGCGGGAGACAAAAACGGCGGGG
>URAP01000034.1 GCA_900545935.1 uncultured Eubacteriales bacterium | reverse complement strand
CGCGAAAAAGAAAGTGGCGGAAAGAAAAGCGCGCATAAGAGGGGGCGGCGCTAAGGATGCTCGCATACGCGAGCATATGGCCGCGCCGGTCCCCCTCTTATGTATCTCCCCCTATGACTGCTCAGCCGATAGCGACAGTATCAGTTTATACCCGAAACGGTCGGCAAGCGTTAAGCCTCCCGTTTCTAAAGTTTTAGATGCACGTATACCGTTCAATTTTTTCTATCCGCTAAGCGTGTACACCCTACACTGTAATTGAGATAAAGACACAGTTTTCCCTGACTAAAGTACGTACATCCTATATCGCAGTTAACTCAAAAAAACGTAGTCTAATCAATGTCGGCAGTTTGCTTATTTCAGTCTGCCCGTCAATTTCGCATACATTTCGCTGATGGAATCACTTCGAGATTCAGAACGTCCCATGACAAGTGCTCAGATTTAAAGCTTTGAGAGGGGTTCGGGGAGGACTTTCTCGAAAGTCCTCCCCGAGCGTTCCCCCCCGAGCGTGCCGCGTCTCGTTACAAAATCAATACAACATCAAGGAAAAAGAACATGAAAAAGAAACCTGAACTGCTTGTTCCTGCAGGAAACTATGCAAAATTTGAGGCTGCCGTACGATACGGTGCCGACGCCGTCTACCTCTCAGGCAGACGCTTCGGCATGCGTGCCGCAGCCGACAATTTCTCTCTCGAGGAGATGGAGCGGGCTGTCGGCGCGGCGCATGCTGCGGGAGTGCGGGTGTATGTCACCGTCAACACCATGCCGCGCTCGGACGAGTATCCCGCACTCGGGGACTATCTCGAGGAGCTTGACCGCATCGGGGCGGACGCGCTGATAATAGCCGATCTCGGCGTTCTTGCGCTCGCCCGCGAGCGTGCAAAGCACACCGAATATCACATTTCGACACAGGCGGGTGCGGTCAGCTATGCCGATTGCAATGAGTGGCATCGTCTCGGAGCTTCCCGTGTTGTGCTGGCTCGCGAGCTCAGTCTTGATGATATGCGCCGAATAAGAGAAAAGATCCCGCCGGAGCTTGAGCTTGAGGCTTTTGTACACGGCTCGATGTGTGTTTCGTGGAGCGGCAGATGTTTGCTCTCCGCTGCGCTTACCGGCAGGGACTCGAATCGCGGAATGTGCGCTCAGCCCTGCCGCTGGAACTACACGCTGCATCGGGCGGAGCTTCGCGACAGCGAATCACCGACGGCGGCAAACGATGCTGCGGAGTGCGTGGGCAGCGCATCCGGTACCGCGAGTGTCGGGAATGCCGATAATGCGCCCTCCGGAGCATATCCCGAATGTACCGGCTGCTCGGACTGCGGCGCCGAGCCGATCCGCTTCGAGATTGAGGAGGAGGCGCGCCCTGGACAGCGTTTTCCCATCGAGGAGGACGAGCTCGGAACATATATTATGAGCTCGCGTGACCTATGCATGATAGAGCACGTGCCCGAGCTGTGCGAGGCGGGTATCGACTCGTTTAAAATCGAGGGCAGAATGAAGAGTGCCTATTATGCCGCCGTTACCGCTAACGCATACCGCATGGCGATAGACAACTATGCTCGCGACGGTGAGGGATATACCTTCGATCCCGCATGGCTTCGCGAGCTCGAGAGCGTCAGCCACCGCGAGTACTCTACCGGCTACTTCTTCACGCCGCCTAGCTCCGACCCGCAGCTCATCGGAAATGTCAGCATGGGCTACATAAGAGAAAAGGCATACCTCGCGATCGCGGAGAGCTACGACGCCGGGAGCGGCACGGCGACCTTTGTTCAGCGTAACAAGCTCACGCGCGGCGACCGTGTAGCGCTGATATCGCCCGGTGTTCCCGCGCGCGAGTTTATCGCCGATGCTATATATGACGAGAGCGGTGCCGAGCTGCCGTCCGCGCCGCATCCGTATATGACCTTCCGTCTGCGCGTGCCGTTTGAGGTAAAGCGCGGAGATATCCTGCGCGGAGCCTGAGCATGCCGCGCTGCGGCTGAATATAAGTACAAAAAACGACATGGCGAAAGTGATCTATGCCTTCGCCATGTCGTTTTTATAGTTACCGATATCTTATTCTTACGCAGCTGTATCTGCCTCGGTCGTATCGGCAGACGTGGTGGTCTCGGCAGCCGCTACCGGCTTGCCGTTGTCAACGATAAAGTCGAGGATCTTATCCCACATTATGCTCTTCCAGAGGATCTCGAAGTCATAGTTGCTCTCGAGCTGCTCGACGGTCGTGCTCTGCTGCTCTGCGATCTTCTCCATGCCGGCATCGTATTCCTTGTCGGTCAGGCGCAGCTTTTCTGCGTTAACGATCGACATCAGTACGATCTCCTGCTTGATATTAGCCTCTGCATAGGCTTTGACCTGACTGCTGAAGGTGTCGTAGTCCATGCCCATCATCTGCTCGCAGAACTCTTCCATAGTCAGGCTGTAATTGTCTGCGTATGCCTTGTACTGGGACATCATGTTGTCCGCGTAGTCGCTGACCTCCTTTTCGGGTACGGAGGTAAAGGTGCAGCTGTTCATGACCTTGTTCCAGAGCTCGGAGACAGCCTTGTCGCGTGCGCTCTCCTTGTTATCCTCGAGCGCGAGCTTCTCGGCATATGCGCGCAATCCGTCTACCGTGGTGTATTCCTCTTTTTCGAGTCCTGCTATAAACTCGTCGGTAAGGTCGATGTCGCTTGCGCCGCGGATGGAGTTTACGCGGACGATGAACTCAACTGCCTTGCCCGAGAGATCGGTGTTATTCGGATAGGGATCGGGGAAGGTGAGGTGGAGCGTGGTGGTCTCCTCTGCCTTTACGCCGACAAGACCCGCGTCAAAGCCGTCGATGTAGCCGCTCGAACCGAGGGTAATGGTGTCGGAGCCGCTGCCGTTCTCGAGCTGCTCGCCGTCGACAAAGCCGGTGTACTTGATGCTCAGGGTATCGCCGTACTGCGCGCCGCGGTCGGTGATGAGCTCCTCGGTGGTGTAGTCGCTGAGCAGCTCCTTTATCTTAGCGTCGATCTGATCGCTCGTGACGGTGGTGTCGATCTCGGTGTATTCAAGCCCTTTGTACTCGCCGAGGGTCACGTAGTCGGCAAGGTTATAATCGGAATAGGGTAGCTTGAAGTCGCTCGGTGTTTTCTTGTAGCTGTCGCAAGAGGTCAGCGCCGCTGTGCCGAGCAGCATTGTCGCGCAAAGCGCGGCGGATATGATCTTTTTCATTTCGTTTTTTTCCTTTTCGATTGATTATTTCGGTATCTTTTCGGAATTTTTCTCAGAATCTATTTCGAAATTTTTGTCGGAATATTTTCGTGATTCTTATCTTTTGATCTCGATGTGAACGGGCAGACCGTGCTCGTAGCGCTGTGTTACCTCGCCCTCGATGAGCGGGAGGATATAGCGAAGTCCCTCGTCGGTGATGCCGTTTCCGCGCTCGTTGATGTACTCATCGGGAACGGTGCGGACAAGGTTTGCTATCTTGTCTATCTCGCCCATGCCTGCACGGCAGGTGTATGGATCGTTTGATGTGCGGTCGAGCGTCATCATCTTTCCGCTCTCGCCGGCAGCCGCTGCCGAAACGGCGGCTTTTCCGACCATGACCGACTCGGTGATATCGGTGAGTGATGCAATATGCGACGCGCAGCGCTGAAGGATATTCAGCTCTACCGAGCGAACCTTGCAGCCGAAATGCTCCTTGACAGCAAGCTCAAGCGCCTTTCCGGTGCCGGAGAGGTACTTGTGCCCGAAAACATCCGCAGCACCGCTTTGCGCGCCCTCGCCGACATAGTGTCCGTCTGCGCAGCGCAGTCCCTCGGATACCGCAATAACGACATTCGGGTGACGCTCGAGCGCCGCGCCGACATCCTCATAGAAGCGGTCGAAATCAAAGCTGCGCTCCGGCAGATATACGAGGTCGGGCTCGCAGCCGCAGTAGAGACGGGGAAGAGCCGCAGCCGCGGTGAGCCATCCTGCGTCGCGTCCCATTATCTCGACAATTGTCACGGCGCGCACGGTGTATACGGCGCAGTCACGCAGTATCTCCTGCATGGATGCGGCGATGTACTTTGCCGCAGAGCCGTAGCCCGGGGTGTGGTCGGTACCGGCAACGTCATTGTCGATGGTCTTAGGTACGCCCATCACGCGGATGGGAAAATCGGTGCGCGCGGCATATGCCGACAGCTTTGCCACCGTGTCCATCGAATCATTTCCGCCGATGTAGAAAAAGTAGCGAATATCGTATTTCTTGAATATCTCGAACAGCTGCTCGTACTTTTCGTCGCGCTCGCCCTCGGGCGGAAGCGCCGGCAGCTTCATGCGGCAGGAGCCGAGCGCGGACGACGGTGTATTCTCGAGTGTGACGAGCTTCTCCTCGCTGTCAAATACCTTGCGCAGATCGCACATCCGCTCCTCGAGCATGCCCTCGACTCCGTTGAAGGCGCCGTACGCGTTCTTGATGTACTCGCACTCGAACAATCCCCTTATAACACCCGCAAGCGTAGCGTTTATTGCGGCGGTCGGACCGCCCGATTGACCGACTATTGCATTTCCGTATAGCATTATTTTTCCTCCGATTTCCGACGGTATGCGGCGCTTTTACGTTTTTCGGCAATGTCGCTGCCCGCCGTGCTATCTTCAAAATTATATCACACACCCCGTCGTTTGTCAATCATACGCGGTGGGGAGATGCGGAGAGAGCGCGGGGTACACGGAGAACGTGGGGCACACGGAGAACGAGGGGTACACGGAGAACGCGGGGCGCATGGAGAGTGCGTGGCACACGGGAGAGCGCGGGGGAAAACTTTTGAAAAAGTTTTTCCCCCGCAGCCCCCTTTCAAAACTTAAAAATAGGGAGATAGGGCATGCCGATGCTCTGAAAAAATCGAAAAGCGTTATTCGGAACGGGGTGGGTGCACCATTTCAAAAGTTTTAAATTGAGGAGCTTTTTCGAGGCGAACAGACGAGGACTTGGATCAGATCAAAAGTTATTCCGACCGCTGCAAAAGCAGGGCGTAAATACTTCCGTAAGTGCTGAGCACGGGTATGAACATGTGTTTTAAAAAAACGCTGCGGTCGATCGACCGCAGCGAAATATTTATGTGTCGCTATCCGTCACATCGGCGGGAAGTGATCACTTTGTATAGAGATTTACGCGGATAACGCCGGGAACCTTATTAAGCTCAGCCTCGACGCTTGCGGGGATATTGCCGTTCAGCTCGATCATCGTGTATGCGTACTCACCCTTGGAGCGGTTGAGCAGGTTCTCGATGTTGAGATTCTCGGAAGCGACGACTGCCGAGATGGACGCGAGCATGTTAGGCGTATTTGTGTGCATGATGCAGATACGCGCATCACCGATGTGCGGCATAGACGCATTCGGGAAGTTGACGCTGTTCTTGATATTGCCGTTTTCGAGGAACTCGGTCAGCTCCTTTGCAGCCATAACAGCACAGTTTTCCTCAGCCTCTGCGGTGGACGCTCCGAGGTGGGGGATAGTTATCACACCGGGAACTCCGACGCTCTCCTCGGTCGGGAAGTCGGTCACATATGCCGCAACCTTACCGGACTCGAGAGCCGCCTTCATATCAGCCATATTGACGAGGTCGCCGCGCGCGAGGTTGACGATGCGAACGCCGTCCTTCATCTTGGCGATAGTCTCCGCATTTATCATACCCTTTGTGTCGGGGGTGGAGGGAACATGCAGGGTGATATAGTCGGCTACCTTGTATATATCGTCGTAGCTTGCAGCCTTCTCAACATCGCGGGAGATGTTCCATGCAGCGTCGACCGAGAGATAGGGGTCATGACCGATAACATTCATGCCGAGGTGACGCATGGTGTTTGCGACCATGCCGCCGATAGCGCCGAGACCGATTACACCGAGCTTTTTGCCGGTGATCTCGCAGCCTGCGAATGCGCTCTTACCCTTCTCGACAGCCTTTGCAATGCCCTCGGTGCCTGCGAGCGACTGCGCCCACTTTACACCCTCGACGATGCCGCGCGAAGCGAGCAGCAGCGCGCAGACGGTCAACTCCTTAACGCCGTTTGCATTAGCTCCGGGAGTATTGAAAACAACAATGCCGTTTTCCGCGCAGCGCGCAACCGGGATGTTATTAACACCTGCGCCGGCTCTTGCGATAGCGCGAAGCTCGTGCCCGAATTCCGCATTCTGAAGGTCTGCGGAGCGGACCATGATACCTATGGGCGATTCGACATCCTCGCCGACATTGTATTCGTTCTTATCGAACACCTCGATGCCGACAGGGGCGATCTTATTCATCAGCTTTATATTTTTCATGATAATTCTCTTTCTTTTTTTGAGCTTATGCCTTGGGGTTCTCTGCGGCAAAATTTTTCATAAACTGTACGAGCTTTGCAACGCCCTCGGTAGGCATCGCGTTATAGATAGAAGCGCGCATACCGCCGACGCTGCGGTGACCCTTGATGTTCTTAAAGCCCGCCTTGCCTGCCTCGGCGGCAAACTTCTTATCGAGCTCGGGATCGCCCGTTACGAAGGTGACGTTCATCATCGAGCGAGCTTCGGGCTCAACGGGAGCGATATAGTAGGACTGCGTATCAAGGTAATCGTAGAGCAGGTTAGCCTTGCCCTCGTTGATGCGCTTCATCTCCTCGAGACCGCCGATGTCGTTCTTTATCCACTTATACACAAGTCCCGCAACATAGATAGGATAGCAGGGGGGAGTATTATACATAGAGCCGTTATCCGCCATCAGCTTCCAGTCGAACATTGCGGGGGTGTCGGGACGGCAATGCCCGAGCAGATCCTCGCGGACGATAACGACGGTAAGACCTGCGGGTGCCATGTTCTTCTGCGCGCCCGCATAGATAACGCCGAAGCGGGTAACGTCGACCGGCTCGGAGAGGATGCAGGAGGACATATCGGCAACGAGCGGGATATCACCGGTATCGGGGATGTAATTCCACTTTGTTCCGTAGATGGTGTTGTTGAAGCAGATGTGGACATAGTCCGCATCGGGACGGAAGTCGTTTCTCGTCAGGCGCGGGATATAGGTGTTGTTCTTATCCTCGGAGGAGGCGACGATCTTGATGTCGCCGTACTTTGCAGCCTCCTTGGCTGCCTTCTTGGAGAACTGACCGGTAACAACGTAGTCAGCCTTGCCGGAGCCGGTGAGCAGGTTATATGCTACCGAGGCAAACTGTGTGGAGGCTCCGCCCTGGAGGAAGAGGACCTTATAGTTATCGGGAATGCTCATGATCTCGCGGAGATCAGCCTCAGCGGTCTTAATTATTTCCTCGTAGTCCGGAGATCGATGACTCATCTCCATTACGGACATACCGGAGTCGCCGTAGCAAATAAGCTCGGATGCGGCACGCTCGAGAACCGAAAGCGGAAGCATAGACGGTCCTGCGGAAAAATTGTAGACTCTGTTCATAGCAGTGATCATTCCTTTTCTGTGAAATATAATACTTATTATAATATATATCTGAGGATAAGTCAATAGCAAACGTGGGGGGATTTTTCGTGAAAAACCATTGAAAAGCTATTTTGGTATGCTGCGGGGCTTTAATGTGCGCCGCGCTGATGCGGAGGAGTGTGTGCGGATAAATGTTGATAATGCACGCTGACGACACGCACGGCAAGAATAAGGCAGACTAAGACTCGATTTTACTTTAAATTTGTTTAAAATTCGGTTGATAATACATGTGAAATTTGCTGACGTGAAAGCCTCCTCCGTGTAGGGGGTAGGCAAGGCGAAGCCGCAGCCGAGCGAGCGGTAGTGAATGACAGCCCGGTGGTGAAGCGGCAAGCCGCTGCCGGTGGCAGATGCAGGCTTGCCGCTGAAGTGAAGAAATAAGGAGCAGCATGAAGCAGCAGCGAGTGCTGCGACTATATTTCGGATGTTGCTGTCAGAGCCGCGAATGGCTATTGAACCGCATTGCGGTTCAATATGAAATTTTGCATTGCCGCAAAATGCGGCAATAACAGCAAAATTTCACTCGAGCCGCAGCGAGAAGTGCTGAGCGCAGCGAAGCGGAGGGGATGTTGGAAACTGAGTAAACTTTAATCAAACTTGGCTCGTGACGTTTTTTATGCTATATCAAACATAATAGTTTTTGTATTTTTTTATACAGCATAAAAAACGTCACGAATTCATAATTTGGCTGCAGACTTTTCAGTCTCCAACAGCCCCTCCGTCGATTGAGCCGCTATGCGGCTCAATGAGCACCTACCCCCTACACGGGGGAGGCTTTCACGCACCGACTTTTCAGTATGCATTATCAACTTAATTCTATAATACACCTTAGTACGACTAAACTTAAGTTGATAGCGCTCCCCCCTGCACGAGCACAATTTTGCGGTCTTGCAAAGCAAGGCCGCTTGCCGTCGGCGGCAAAGCAAAATTTCATATTTAACCGTGCGGCGGTTAAACGGAGAGGCTCTCACGTCCGCAATCGCCGCTCGCGATATCAACTCTGTCCCATGCCAAATCAAGTTTTTCCAATCAAAAGTCAATATTTCTTCTCCTTACTCAACTGCATATTTCACATCCGTAGCTTTTCTCACCCTAACAGCCTATTAAAAATCTCGCTTCTTCCTCTCCGTTCACCCCCTCAATTTACTTCTGAAAAGGAAAGTAAACCAATGAATCCGAACACATCTTCAACCGACCGTCAGACTGCGGCGTCCGCAGATATTCAAACAGCATCCTCATCGCCCGCCGCCGAAACACAAACAGCCTCTTCGCATGTGCCCGACGTGCAGACAGCTCCCCCGAAAAAGCGCCGCATGCTGTCCTCTGCGTTCTCCGAGTACTTCGAGTCCCTGCGCGACGGGAGAAATCTTTTCCTCCTATGGGCGTTTCTCATTCCCGCAGGGCTTCTCCTCCTCTTTTACATCTCCCGCGCCGTATTCCCCATCGGCGAGGGCTCTGTCCTCATCCTCGACCTCAACGGTCAGTACGTTTCATTCTTCGAGGAACTGAGAAACAAGCTGCTCGGCGGCGGCAGCCTGCTGTACTCGTGGTCGAGGACTCTCGGCGGTGAATTTCTCGGCATCTTTGCCTACTACCTCGCCAGCCCGTTTTCGCTCATTGTCTGCCTCTTTCCGGCACGCTTCATCACCGAGGCGCTGCTGCTGATGTTCATGCTCAAGGCTGGTGCCTGCGGCTTTACAATGGCGCTGTACCTCCGCTCCGCTCACCCGGGCAGAAAGGTCGTTACCGTCGCATTCTCCACCCTCTACGCTCTCTCGTCTTATGCTGTCGTTCAGGCTCACAACACCATGTGGATAGATGAGCTGATCTTCCTGCCGCTGCTCGTGCTCGGCATCGAACGGCTGATAAAAGAAAAGAAATTTCTCCTCTACACCGTGTCGCTCGCCTACTGCGCAATGAGCAACTTTTATATCGGCTACATGGTGTGTATCTTCACGTTCCTCTACTTTTTCTACTATTACTTTGCAAAGAGCGGAAACGGCGAGAATAACCTCACCGGCGAGCGCCTCCATCTGCTCCGCTCGCTCGGACGTATGCTGCTCTTCTCCGCGATAGGACTGCTCATCGCAGCTGCGGTGATCTGTCCCGCATATGTCTCACTCGCCTTCGGAAAGAACGAATTCTCCACCCCCGACTACACCCTGACCTCAAAATTCGATCTGTTCGACCTCTTCGCACGGCTCTTCCCCGCCTCATATGACACCGTTCGCCCGATCGGTCTGCCGTTTATCTACTGCGGCGTTCTCACCGCATTGACGGTGCCCGCATTCTTCGCCTCGCGAAAGATCGGAGGGCGCGAAAAGGTCGCCGCAGGCGGGCTGATCTGCGTATTTGTTTTCAGCTTTGTGATGTCGAGCGTCGATATCGTTTGGCACGGCTTCCAAAAGCCGAACTGGCTCAACTACCGCTACTCCTTCATGCTCATCTTCGTACTGACGGTGCTTGCCTACCGTGCTTTTTCGGAGCTGCGCGAGCTGGATATCCGCGTGATCGGCTGCACGGCAGCGGCATATATACTGCTCCTCGCGGTCTCGCAGAAGCTCGGATACGATTGGTTCGGCAATCTGCTCGGCGTAATGCTCTCGGTGCTGCTGATACTCGTATGGCTCGGCGTTATCTATGCTATGCGCAGCCGGCGCATGGTGTGGAGCAGCTCTGTGCTGCTGATTCTTGCCGTCTGCGGAGAGCTGCTCTTTGCGGGCATATATACCGAGGATCAGATGAACACCGACGTTTCGTTCACCTCGCGCACCTCCTACCGCTCGTTCATCGACCGCGTAAAGCCGAGCGCGGATATGTTAAAGGAATACAGCTCCGAAAAATACGGCGAGGACGATTTCTACCGCACCGAAAAGACCGTTTTCCGCAAGACGAACGACGGTATGGCGCTCGGTATTTACGGTATTTCGAGCTCCTCTTCACTGCTCAACCGCAGCGTTATCTCCGAGCTCGGCAAGCTCGGTATCGGATCGGCATCAAACTGGACACGCTATTACGGCGGCAATCCGGTATTCGATTCGCTCTTTTCCATCCGATATCTCATATGCGAGAGCGAGGAGGATGCGCCGCTGTATAACAGAGTTACCTCGGACAGCGAGCACAAGCTGATCGGTGTTGAAAATCCCTACGCGCTGCCGCTCTGCTACGGAGTAAACGAGGATATCCTCGGCTACACATCGGGCAGCGAAAGCAATCCGTTTGCACGGATGAATGCAATGATAACCGCCATGCTCGGCGAGGATGAAACGGTCGAGGTATGGAAGCCTATCGCCGCGACCGTCGATACCGAAAAAATGACCGTCTCGCACACCGTCGCGACCGAAACCGCACCTACCCACACCAAATACACTCCCGCAGACGAGAGCGCAAATGCGCGCGTGACCTACATGCTGTTCGGCGCGGGCGAGGACTGCCCTATATACGCTTACTTTCCGTCGAGCTATCAGCGCAAAGCGTCGGTCTATGTCGACGGCGAGCGCACGGGTGCATATTTCGACGGCGAATCGTACAGCATCCTCTCGCTCGGCACACGCGCAGACGATACCGAGATGACCGTGGCGCTCAAGCCCGAGGACAGCGCCATGTACATTCAGGACGAGACCGATTATTTCTGGTATCTCGACCGCACGCTGTTCGAATCGGTCATGAGCCGCCTCGGCAGAAGCGGACTCGATGTCACGCATTTTTCGGATACGCACATCGAGGGCAGCGTGAATGCCGAGCCGGGCGACCGCGTTATGTTTACCGGCATCCCGTACGACGAGGGGTGGCGCGTATATATCGACGGCGAGCGGGTCGACCTGCTCGAGACCTCGGACTTTCTTCTCGCATTCGAGCTGCCCGAGGGACAGCACACGGTGGAGCTGCGCTATCTGCCGACCTGCGTTATCGTCGGAGATATTCTGTCTGCGGTCGGCATAGTCTCGCTTGTCGCGATATGCCTCATCGCCCGCCGACGCAGCCGCCCGGAGGACGGAAATACCGAAGACAGCACCCCCGCAAACCGCTCCGACTCCGCCGCACAAAGCAGCAAAGGTCAAAATGACGGCACTGCGGGAAAAGCAGCCGAATGCAAAAAGCGCATCGGCCGCCGAAAGGGAATCCCGCTCCGCGATCTGACATTTTAATAACGATCGGAAGCATTTTGCAGGCAAAGACCGTGATTTCCGTTCTTAACAAAAAGCAGTGCAGTGAGTTTTTTCACAAAAAATCACCGAAAAAGCTCCCTGCGTACCGCCTCGGACACTAAAATCCGCATGAAGCTAATGAAATAATATTCAAGCCAAAAAAGCATCGACCGAACGAAAGGCATGTCCCTTTCCCGGTCGGTGCTTTTTGCCGTCCTTTTCTGATATACGGCATGATTTATACGGTAGGGCGGCATTCTGATCGGCATATTCCGCTTACAAGCCGCATATTCGGTCGGCAGACACCGCAGCCGCTCCGCGGCAGCTGCCGGTCTGCACCGCCGCACAGGGCGCAAGTGCCGACATATCCAAATCAGTCGCTTTTTTTGCGTCTGTTGTAACGCATACTATATGTGAAGAAAACAATGCATACCGAATGTGTGCGGCATGCTTCAAGAAACGACCGTGTGTTGTCATTTCAGCTTTTCTTCAAGCTCGCCGAGCAGCTCGAGAATTCGGAAGCGGACGGCATACTTAGGCGATTTTTTGCCGGAGAGAACTCCTATCTGCCCCGGCGTAAAGCCCGCCGTCACAAACTCATCCTCCTGACGCTCGGCAGGCGCGGTACAGAGTGCGGGAAACAGGACGCACCACCAGTTGTGTCCCTCGCCCGAGCCAAGGACAATGCGATACGAGAGATAGCGCCCTGCGGGCAGCCTGAAGCCGCCGTAGTCACGGGTCGGGTAATACTCATAGCCGAGAGTCACGGTCGCACCGTAAGAAAAGCCGCTGTCCCGCAGCACCTGCCGCGCCACCCTCTCCGCCTCGGGCATGAGCCGCTCGGCAGCGGTGCGCGCTTGCTCAAGGTCGGGGCTTGTCTCCATCTCGTCGCCGAGCAGCTCGAGCACCGCGTCCCGCACCTTGAGCTTGACCGCCTGATCGGTGTCCGAGTCCGAGTCGGCTATAACGTGCAGGCGCAGAATGCGGTCGTACAGCTCGGCATCGACCCCGAGCGCGCGTATTCCGGTACAAGCGGAGAACAGCAGCACGAGTGTGCAGATGCAGCAGACGACCCGCGCGGCGACGGTCGACCCGCCCGAGCGGCGATCCTCTCTGCGGCGTGAATGCATACCCGTCGTGATGCCGCATGCCGCATTGCGCCCGGCTGCAGAAGCCTCTATGACCGCACTTTTCGCAGTAATATCTCCCCATGCCGCGTTATTTTCAGCTGCATTTTCCACCGTCATGCTGCCTCTCGTCATATCTCTTTCGGCTGCAAAAGCAGAAAAATCAGTATGGTGCAGCTTGTTTATGTTGTTATCTCTACATTTTCTATATATTTCCAATAGCTTCATTTCCGAAATCCTTTCATCATAATAGGCATAATAAGCGGTCAGCCGTGCGGACAAGTTCCGCAGTTTGCGCCGCGCTCGGTATGTTTTTCCCTCGGGTAAAGCTATTGTTGCCGTGCAAATGCGCCGCTATTCAGTTGTTTTCAAAGCCGCGCACTCACAGCGTCATCCGCTCGCTGCGCGGGTACGGACGGCGCTCGTCGGTCAGTCCGAGAATATAATCCGCAGAGGTATCGAATATCACCGTCAGCTGCATCAGCACCTCTATCGGCAGTCCGCGCTGTCCGTTTTCGTACTGAGAATAGGTATTCTGTCCGATGTGAAGCCGCGCCGCAAGCTCCTTTTGCGTAATATCGAGATCCTCTCTTATATCTTTGAGTCGCATATTATCCCCCTCTTTTTTATCCGTTTCGGCGGCTGCGCCTACGGATATAGTATGGGACATATTATAAAAAATCTCGCTTTGAGATATTGACAAATATCTCATTTTGTGATATTTTATACATAAACCGATCGGAAAATATCATCGGATATCATCCAACGTAATTTTTTAAGGAGTCAAAAAACATGGCAAATTATTGTACAGAATGCGGCAGCATGATTCCGCAAGACTCGAAATTCTGCCCCGGCTGCGGAAAACAGCAGTCTGCCTCCGACGCACGGCAGGCAGCGCAGCCGCAGCCGACCTCCGAAATGCGCCCCACAGAAGCTCGACCCGTAATCGACAGACAGCCGAGTGCACCGGAAAGCTCACCGCCCCACACGACAGCCGAGATTCAGGCCGAGACGCAGACCCGCACGCCCGACTGTGCGAATGCGCCGACAGCATATGACCCGAGCATTCCCGCGCCGACCTACCGCACCGACGCACCCGCACCGCGCAGGACCGGCAAAGCGCCGGTCATCATCCTATCTGTTGTATGTGCGGCACTGCTCATCGGCGGCGGTGTCTGCGCCGCACTTTTCTTTATGAACAAAGGTGACAGCGTTCCCGACACACACGAAACGAGCGTCACCACGACCGCCGCACCACCCACCGAGCAGAGAAGCGATGAAAGCGAGTCCGCGCCTATGCTCGGCACTTCCTCGGCTGCGCCGGAAGAGAAGGATCCGTATTATTACGGCAGCATCGAAAAAAATTATAAGGGGAGCGGCAGCGACTACTACATAAACGAATGGGCTAATATAAAGCTAAACCTCGCCGACACATACGATACAATTGTGGATGATGATGCTTATTTACTCCTTGCAGAGGATTCGGGCGGAAGTCGCTTCGGTATCCAATGCGTCCTGCCAACCGATGAAGATTATGCCCTATACGGAAATATCGACGGATTTATATCGGTATACGTAGATATCTTATCAAAAAGCTTATACAAAGAGCTTCAATATAACTATGTATACTCCTCGGGTAGTTACAACATTTATATCGCATCGGAGCAATATAAATGCGCAAGGATCAAGTACGATGAAAATGTTGACAGCTCCATAGAAGGCGGCTACGCTTATATTTGCGGTCGACAAATTGATGACGGCAGAGTGATCATCATGTTGCAGGTGGATTACGGTCGTCAAACCCACGGTGCCGATATAACCGACATGCTCTCTGCGATAGAGCCGCTGAACTGACGCACGAAAGGACAAGTATATGAAAGCGAAAAAATACTCACTTATCGCAGCCTTGCTCTGCTGCATCATGCTGCTGCCCGTACTTCTCACCGGCTGCGGCAGCTCGCTCGAGGGCACGTGGGTCTGCGCAAAAGCAAAATCGGGATACCCGGACATAATGATCGTCGAGCATGACGGCAAGGGCAGCATCGAGGGCGTTGACATGAACTGGTATACAAAGGACGATCGGCTCTACATAAACGCCGTTCAGCTCGTCAGCTATTCCAATGACTACGAGTACAAGTTCGACGGCGGTTTTCTCCTGCTCGACGAGAGAGTATACATCCGTCAGGGCTCTAAAAACGAGGATGTTTATGCCTATGCCGAGCGGCTGTATAAGAACGGAAACTACGAGGCGGCTCAGCTGGTATTTGCCTTTCTCGACGATTTTAAGGACAGCGAGCAGCGCATAGAGGACTGCAAAGAGGCACAGAAGGGTGTGAAATACGATAAAGCCGTGGCGCTGTACGACAGCGGCGAATACGAAGAGGCTCAGAAGATTTTCTCCTCTCTCCGTGACTTTAAGGACAGTGCCGATCGCGAAGCGCTGTGCAGAGATGCGCTGAAAAATGAGGAATACGAGCGCGCAAAAGCGCTTATGGCAGAGGGAAGCTATGATGAGGCATCGAGTATACTTTCCTCGCTCGGTGACTACAAGGACTGCAGTACGCTTGCCTCTGAATGTGCTGCGGGAGTCCGCGAAGCCAAGTATAACCGCGCAAAGGAGCTGCTCGAAAAAGGGTGCTACAATACTGCTGCGACTATACTCTATAATCTAAGCGGAAAGGATGCAGCCGCACTTCTGCGCGAGTGCGACAAGCGCCAGAAAATAGAGCTGTGCAACACATGGCAGTGCATTGATCCTGCCGACGGCTATCCCGATACCTTAACACTCGAAAATCCCGCCGGTGACTATAAATCGGGAACCGGTACGATGGACGGTGCAGATATCCGATGGGAGGCATCGTATCACGCCTACTCAATAGGAGGAGCAGAGACTATTGTTGAACTCAAACTGATCTTATCCTCGGATAATCGTTATTATTCATACGACGATCCGAAGATAGGAAAGCAGGTTATGGTCTTGGATAATTGCGTTTATTTCCCCGAGGGCGCGACGGATGCCGACAAATACGAAACCGCAGAAATACTCTATGAGGACAGCGATTACAAGAGAGCGGGTATTGTTTACACTGCACTCGGCAGCTATAAGGACTGCGAGAAAAAGGCGGCTCTATGCCGCGGAAAGTCTTAAAGAGCATACATGTGCATAAGCGAGAGGAGGTGAAACGAATGTCAGATAAAAGCTATTACGGAAAATGCGGCTCGTGCAAATACTGTGAGCTTGGACACAACTATGAAACTTTTTCGGGAAGCATGAAATTTGCATGTGAAAAAGTCAGCGGTGCATTTGTCTATGCCGATGAAGATCCGTGCGGTCGCTATGAACCCGACCGCAGTCGTACAAACGATATGATCGCAAAATACGACCGCTGAGAATGCGGCGCGACCGAGCGCATCCTCGGATGCGTCTCGGTCGGACTGCAAAGAAAAGGATGTGATATTTATGGCAAAATGCAGTTGCGGAAAAGAATTTGACGAGGAAGCAACGCCGTACATTGCCTGCGATGTATTGAAAGACAACAACAAAGTAAAATTTTGCAGCAAGGAATGCATGCACTCGTGGGCTATCGGTAAGATAGTCGGAATGGCAGTCTCGTTAGTGATCGGTCTGATTTTAGGAATCGGACTGAGCATCGAAGCCGGGTATGAGTGTATATTTTTGACTTTTGTACCGTATATGCTGAGAAGAATTTTCAGCGGTCTCGGCAGAGATATAAGAAGTACGGGCGAAGAGGCACTTGTCTTTATGGTAACACTGTTCGGCTCGCTCACACTCGTTTACCCGATATATAAGATCATTCAGGAGACACGTGAATACGTTTTTGTTATCCGTCAGAGCAAGGCAAATTAAATCGGCAGGCGATATGCTTGCTTGTGCAGAATCTGAGCACTGAGCCTTGTCAGAAAAAATAGTTTACACAGCGCCGTATTTATCCGTCACGGGTAAATATGGCGCTGCTGCGTTATTCTGCGGATGCTTAAAAATTTTTTCGGATTTTTTTGAAAAACCCCTTGACTTGGAGCAAACTCCAAATTGTAGAATATACTCGCAAGCAAAAAACATCCGCAGGCGGTGAGGCGAATGGGCGGCGGCTCCGTTCCGCAAAGCAAGGGCAAAGCGGAGGCAGTCCGACATCACGCGCAGCGCCACACGGACAGAATAATCCACTGCAAAGGAGAACCCGATATGAACAGACCGTACACAATATGCCACATGATGACCTCGGTCGACGGGCGCATAGACTGTGCCATGACCGAGCACCTGCCGGGCGTACAAGACTATTACAATACCCTCGATGCGCTCGGCGCGCCTACCCGCGTGAGCGGCAGAGTGACCGCGCAGCTCGAGATGGCTCAGCCGGGCGAGTTCGCGAGCGGCGGAGAACCGGTAGGACACGAGGTGTTTTCGGTCGCGCGCCGCGCGGACGGATATGAGGCAGTAGTCGACACGCACGGTACCCTGCTCTGGAACGGCGACGAAGGCGGACAGCGCCCGCTACTTATAATAACGAGCGAGCAGGTCGGACGCGACTACCTCGATTACCTCTACGAGCGCGGCATAAGCTATATCGCCTGCGGACATGACAGAATCGACCTTGCACGCGCCTGCGAGCTGCTCGCAAATGAGTTCGGAGTCGAGCGGATGGCGGTCGTCGGCGGCGGTCATATCAACGCCGGTTTTCTCGCCGCAGGATTGCTCGACGAGGTGAGCCTGCTTATCGGCTCGGGCATCGACGGGCGCGGCGGAATGAGCGCGGTATTCGACGGTCTGCCGGCGTGTAGTACGGAATCCAGAGCCTGGCTGCCGCCTTCTTGCTCCCGATCTCATCCTACAGTCGCATCGCCTCTTCTTTGAATTCTTTACCGTATATCGACCTTCTTCCTTCTTCTTTTTTCCTATTCAACAACACCTTAGGGCGTTTGTCGACTCTACTTATAGAATAATAGCCCAAAACATACCAAATCGGCTTTTTCAGAGATCTTTCACGAAAAATCTCACCGCTTTCCGAATTGACAAGATGCGCAAGATGTGGTAGAATGTCGATGGAATGTTAATTCTGCTTTTACGGAAGGAAATATGTCATGAATATACAAGAGCTGATAGGAAATGCCGTTTCCGGCAACACGGCTGCTGCTGCAGGAATATACGACGCATACAAAAACAATGTCTACTACCTCTGTCTGCGCCTCGTCGGGGGCAACGAGGATGCCGCTGCGGGTATGCTGCAGTCCGCCTTTATGCATATATACGGCAAGCTCGGACTGCTGAAGGATCCCGCATCCTTCCCCGCATGGAGCTACATGACCGCCGCAAAGCGCTGCCGCTCCTACCTTTCCGGCAGCGGAAGAACGGTTGATTTTTCACGCCTTGCGGCAACGCTGCCCGATGATGCCGGCGATAAAAAAAGCTTTCCTTACAGCCTCGGCGGTTCGCGCTCCGAGCTTGTCGGCGATGCCGATGCCTGCCGCGCGGTCGAGGAGGCTGTTTGCGCACTGCCCGAGGCTGAGCGCTTTGCCGTTATGCTGTTTTTCTTCTGCGGGCTTGATCCCGATCAGATAGCAAGAAATCTTCAGGCTGATCCCCGCAGCGTACGCCGCGCGATAATTTCAGGTGCGGGTCTCGTCGGTGCGGAGATCAAGAAGCGCACAAAGGATACCCCCGCGCTCTCTAAGTTCCGCGGCGCAGCCGAGCTCGGCGCTATCCTCTCCGAGCGCGCCGCTGCTATCCGCGTGCCCGAGCGCGTTTCGGATACCATCGTTGCAGCCGGAATGACAATGATCGCCGGCGCAGCCGAGCAGACCGAGAATCATGACTTTACATATGCCTCCGGCGAGGAGGAAGAGGAGGAGGGCAGCACCGGCAGACGCTTGGCAGGCGCAGTACTCATCGCCCTGCTCGTCGTCGTTCTCGGAGCGGTAGTCGCGCTCGCGATAAAATTCGTACCTCAGCTCATCTCCGACGGTGGCGAGACGACAGCCGTCACAACCACCGCAGCAACCGACACAGAGGAGACCGAGCCGACCGATACGGCGGACGGCAGCAAAGAGACCACCGCGAATGAGCCCGAGACCACCGCTCCCGCAGAGACCGACGCTCCCGCCGCAGAAACGACCGCTCCGCAGAACACTCCCGCACCCGTTGAGGCTGATTATACCTACGTTCTCGATGCATCGGGCAATGCTACCGTTACCGGCTATACCGGCAAGGGCGGCGCTATCACCATCCCCTCGACGCTCGGCGGCGCTAAGGTCACCGCTATCGGTGCCTCTGCTTTCAGAGGCAATCAGACGATAACCGCCGTCACCGTTCCCAACGGTGTAAGCTATATCGGAACATATGCATTCCTCGAGTGCTCGAATATCGAGAGCGTGTCCATTCCCGCATCGGTCAAGAGCGTCGGTCTTACCATACTCGGTAAGACAAAATGGCTCGCCGCACAGACGGATACCTTCGTCACCGTCGGCGACGGAGTGCTCATCAAGATAAACTCCAAGGACAGCACAATCACCGTTCCGAGCGGCGTAAAGTACGTTTCTAACGTGTTCTACTATATCGCAACAGTCAATACCGTTAAGCTCCCCGATACCGTCTGGGGCGTAGGAGACCTCGCGTTCGCGGTATGCGTGAACCTCAACAGCATCGAGCTTCCCGCCTCGGTAACTACTCTCGGTGACGGGATGATCTATCAGTGCGACAAGCTCTCGTCGATCGTTACACCCGCAGGCAGCGCTGCCGCTAAATGGGCAGAAAGCGCCGGCTTCGGAGCCCTGCTGAAATAAGGAACGAAAGAGACGCGGGGTACGCGGCAAGAGGGGTACGCGCCAAGAGGGGTACGCGGCCTTTTGAAAAAGGCCTGGCGAAAACTTTGTAATAGGGAGT
>URAP01000033.1 GCA_900545935.1 uncultured Eubacteriales bacterium | reverse complement strand
TTACCACTGTTAACCCGAAAAAGCCACCCCTTCGGGTGACTTTTTCGACAGACTGGGCAGGCGGTGCAGTACATGCGCCGTCTGCTTTTTTGCCGTTCTGCGCGTGATTTTGAAAATCCTATTGACACGGAACGCCCGCAGTGCTAAAATGACGGCAGATACGGCAAGGATACTTGTCGTCTGCTTTTTGGCACTCGGTTAGCGCAGGCTAACCCGACGGTGCAAAAAGCCATGCGGGAAGCTCAGCCCGAATTGCGGCAGGCATTTAAAAGTGACCCGGAGGGCACCGCGATGCCCGAATTGCGGCTGCGCGGCATGACGCCAACGGCTTAGGGTGTCGTATCGGAAAGGATGAATCAAAATGGAAAAGGTAACGATAATTGCAATTGTTATATTGGCTCTGGTAATCGGTGCCTGTGCGGTTTCTTCGATCGTGCGCTCGGTCGTGGCGCGCCGCAGCGGAGAGGGCAAAAAGCATAGGGCGGAGCCTATCGGCACATTCATTGTCGGTATAGACGGAATGCACTGTGACCATTGCCGCGTCGCGATCCAAGAGTGCCTGAACAAGATAGACGGGGTGAGCGCAAAGGTCAGCCTTTCGTCGCACAGCGCGACGGTCAGATATACCCGCCCGATAGAGGAGAGCGAGCTTCGCGAGGCTATCGAGAAAACAGGCTACGGGGTCGACTATATAAAGCGGCAGTGATTACGAATGCGGTATATTTTCGGGCAGGAACAACGGCATCTGAAATATGCAGACGGAGGATATGCTTCTAAGGTGCCGGAGTATCTGTTCGGACGGCGCATTTGTTATTTAAACGGTTGAAAGAGCTCGGTGGTGTCCCGGGCTTTTTTTGCTTCCGAGTTTTCGATGCGCAAGGCTGCGGAAAAGCACGGATAAGGCGAAGTATAGCTATGGTAAAGCACAGATACGGATAAATCTACAGAGCGTTTTTGCGTCGATCAAACGGACGGTACGAGAAAAAATCGATGTGTATGAAGTCTTTGCTTCGCCCGCGTCCTATATTTGGTCACATATGTTCTGCGTCTCACGAAATACCATAAGACGGGCAAGCTAATCTGCAAAATACTTCTTGACAAATTTTAACGTATATGATATAATGTGACAAGGATTATTATATATAAGATAAGAACGGGATTGCGGAATACGTCGGTGTGACGGCGGTTCGTTCTCGTTATGTGTCGTAATTCTTTATGATTACGATTCAGAGTAAGAATAATACTGTCGATTTGATCGGCATATCGGCAAACCCGTTGAAAAACGGGGACGCAAAGTTTAGTGTCTAACCCGCAACGCGGTATGATTGACTGGCTGCACTTTTATGGGTGTAGTCGGTCTTTTTTTCATCCGTAAACGAGTGGTGTTTGGGGAGAAAGTATGCGTGTTAAAACTGATTACATTGACTACGATAAGGTAGACGAAAAAACACGCGCGAGTATGGACAGACTGTTCAGCGCGCCGCGCCGCGGATATTGGGCGCGAAAGCGTGCCTTTGATATCATTGTTTCGCTCATAATGCTTCTGCTGCTTGTACCGCTGTTTATCGTTGTCAGTATTGTTATTGTGATAGACGACCCGCATGCCGGACCGTTTTTTAAACAGCAGCGTGTCGGCAGGCACGGAGTCGAGTTTTCCATGTACAAGTTCCGTACAATGGTGGCGAACGCCGAGCAGCTCAAGGACAGGCTGAGAGGGCAAAACGAGATGGACGGTCCGGTGTTCAAGATAAAGGACGATCCGCGCATAACACGCGTCGGTAAGTTTTTGAGAACAACGAGCATCGACGAGCTGCCGCAGTTGATCAATGTGCTGCGCGGCGATATGAGCCTTGTCGGGCCCCGTCCGCCGCTGCCGGATGAGGTGGCGCAGTACGACGATTACGAGCGGCTGAGACTGGTCGTAACGCCGGGTCTTACCTGCCTATGGCAGATATCCGATAACAGAAACGATATTCCGTTTGAAGAGTGGGTGGAGATGGATATCGACTACATAGAGCATCGAACCGCCGTCGGAGACATGGTGATAATGTTTAAGACGGCTATGGCTATGATAGGAAAAGAGGGACGGTAGGTCGCACGAAAGCCTCTGCCTGCACAGGGAAAAACAAACACGCCGCTGTGAGGCTTATGTTATCGCGCCGATTCTGTCCGAGCTTGAATTGCTATCGGATCAAGCATATCCGAGCTCGGGTGTATACGTATGGGGGTGTCCATACCGAGCCGTGCGGCGGGATTTAAATTTCATGCTGAAATCACCCTTAAAGGAGGCGGCGGAATGAAAATAGCTATGATAGGCCACAAGGATTTTCCCTGCCGCTCCGGCGGGGTCGAGGTCGTTGTATATGAGCTTGCCACGCGGCTTGCCGCGCGCGGCGAGGACGTTACGGTCTATAACCGCGGCAGACAGCGCGGTCACAACCGTTATCGTGTCGAGGGGGTGAATGTTATCCGCTCGTTTACATTTCGTCGGCAGAGCCTGAATGCCATGGTCTATTCGTTCACCGCGACGCTCGGCGCGCTCCGCCGCCGCTACGATATCATGCATTATCATGCGATAGGTCCGTGCGTGCCGCTCGTAATTGCGCATGCGTTTGGCAGGCGGACGGTCGCGACGGTTCACGGACTCAACTGGCGGGTGGACAAATGGCGCGGCTTTGCCTCGAAATATATAAAGCTCGGAGAGCGCATTGCGGCGAAATATGCCGACGAGGTAATAACGCTCTCGGACGAGATGCATCGGTATTTTCTCGACACCTACGGGCGCGATACCGCACTTATCCGAAATGCAGTCTCGCCCGTTCCGCCGACCGATATCGGCATTATCCGCGAGAAATACGGTCTGGAGAAGAACGGATTTATTCTGTATGTCGGCAGGATCTCGCCCGAAAAGGGAATTGACGAGCTGATAGAGGCATATAAGCGTGCTCGCCCGGACGAAAGGCTGATCATTGCCGGCGAGATAGGCTCGGATCCGTTCGGCTGCGCGGTTCGCGCGGCGGTCGACGGCTGTGAGGATATCGTCTGCACCGGCTTTGTCAGCGGCGAGGAGCTGTATGCCCTATACTGCTGCTGCGCGCTCTATGTGCTGCCGAGCCATACCGAGGGGTTGGCGCTGACGCTGCTCGAGGCAATGTCCGGCGGCGCAAGCTGTCTTGTCAGCGACATTCCCGAAAATACAACGGTGCTCGGCAATTTTGGCAGCTCGTTCCGCGTAAGCGATGTCGACGAGCTTGCCGCACGGCTGCTCGATGCACCGCGCACCGGCGCACCCGAGAGGGACGGCGCGGCGCAGACCGCGTATGTCTTGGAAAACTACGGCTACGACCGCGTTATAGACGAGCATATGGAGATATACCGTCGGGTGTGCAAGGGCGGGAAAAAGGAGCGGCACCGCGGAAAAAGGCGGTCTGTGCAGCCGCCGAGCAATGTGAAAGCGTGATCTGCGCGGCATATGCGGTATATGATGCTCTGCGGCTGCGTACCGTAAGCTGATATACTGCCGCGCATTATAAGCTGATGTACGGCTGCGCATTATAAGCTGATTCAAGGCTGCGCGCAATAAGATGATTTACGGCAGTGCGGTGCGGAAATGCCGCATAAAACAGAGAATTGCCGCTGCGGCTCAGCCGCGCGGAAAAACAGGCGCTGAGCCGCCGTGGGAGAGTGCGATGGGAAACAGCCTTGTTAAAATATCGGTGGTCATACCGGTCTATAATGTCGAGCCGTATCTCGTTCGCTGCCTCGAGACGGTGGTCGCGCAGAGCTTTGACGGCTTTGAGATCATACTTGTAGACGACGGCAGCACCGACGGCAGCGCGGGCATCTGCGATGATTATGCACAGCGCTGCGGAAATGTGTCGGTTATACATAAGAAGAACGGCGGGCTGTCCGATGCCCGCAACTGCGGACTTGACCGCGCGGCAGGCGAGTATGTGCTGTTTGTCGACAGCGACGATCGGCTTGCGCCCGGCGCGCTCGCCGCACTGTATTCAGAGACTCATATCGGCTCGCACGGAACGAGCGCCGCAGGCAGTGATACCGGCGTGGCGAGCAGCCCGGTCGGCGACGGCGCGGACGTTGTTATCGGGCGGGTAAAGACCGATCGACCGTCTTCAGCCATGGACCGATTCGAGCGAATAGCGGCGGAGCGGCTCGAGTATCACCGCGTGTATACCGGAGCGGAGTACCTTATCGGCTGCCTCGGCGGCGGTGCGCTGCGCATAGAGGCGTGGCGTTCGCTGTATCGCCGCGGGTTTCTGCTCGGCGGCGGGCTGCGCTTCAAGGTCGGTATAACGCACGAGGACGAGGAGTTTACCCCGCGTGTGCTGCTCGCTGCGCGCAGCGTGGTGCTCAGCGATGCGGAATTTTATCTCTACGATAATGCGCGCACCGGTTCGATAATGAACTCTGCCTTGCTGTCGCCGAAGAAGGCGCGCGACCGTATGGATACCTACGAGGAGCTGCTCGGAATATACGGCAGCACGGAGCCGAGGCTGCTGCGCAGACTGCTCCGTGACGACATTGCATGGAAGTACATGGATTGCTGCAGACAGTATCGGCTCGATCGGCAGAGCGATATCCGCATAAGCCGGACGCTGCCGCTGCGCTGCGCATATCATTTCAAGCGCCGCCTGCGAGCGCTTGCCTTTGCGATCAGCCCGAGGCTGTATGTGTGTCTGTAATGCGCACCCGGTCTCGGCGGCACGATACATTATGCTATTACATAAGAAAACTGTGATATATGAACGGAGCGGGAAATGCTAAAGAATAAGAATAGGGAAAAGCCTGTAAAAAACAGAAATAAGCTGATAGACCTGCTCATCTGCCTGATTCTTGCGGGCGGACTGATACTCGGACTTGCACTCGATATCGTGCATGACCGGACGAACTACCGTGTCGAATTTTATCAGCTAAGCTCGAAGCGGATATCCGGCAGCCTGCGCATCGTCTTTTTGACCGATCTGCATCTGCGCGAGTACGGCGAGGGCAACAGCGAGCTGGCAGAGGACATAGAGAGCCTCTCGCCCGATCTTATCCTGCTCGGCGGCGACATGGTCATTGACAGCGTATCGGACTACGACGGAATGCTCTCGCTGTGCAGCCGTCTCTCCGAGACCGCGCCGATATACGGCGTGCTCGGCAATCACGAGGATGTCAAGATATATCTGCAAAAGGACAGCGAGCTGCTCGGTGCCTTTGAGGCGGCGGGTGTGCACCTTCTGATAAACGACACCGCTCAGGTCAAGATCGGCGAAAACACGGTAACGCTTATCGGTCTCGACGGAAAGCCTGCCGACTTTGAGCGCTACGGCGGCGAAGAGGCGATGGAGCGCAGCGAGAAGGAGAGCCTTGGATACCGGATATGCATGGCACATGTTCCGACCTACTTCCCGGAGCGGCTCGCCGAGTATTCCTTCGATCTCGGACTTGCCGGCCACACGCACGGCGGCATAATCAACCTGCCGAAGCTCGGACCGCTCTACTCCGCCGAGGAGGGCTTACTTCCCGAGTATGCCAAGGGCGAATATACGCTCTCGAACGGCGCGCCGCTCATTGTCAGCGGCGGTCTGGGAGACTCGAGAGATCTTCTGCCGAGAATAAATAATACTCCCGAGCTGACCGTTATAGATATTACCTGACATTATCTGACGGCGCCGGCGGCGCGGGCTTTCCGACGGGACGGACCGAACGAACATACATTCCGCAGCCGCGGTGCGTAACAGTGCGAAAGGATGCATAAGATGGACAGAATAAAGAGCAGAATAAAAGGTGTTTTCGGCTTCTTTTGGCGGTATAAGCTCAGGAGCGTGTGCGTCCTATTGGCGCTGTTTATCGCACTGAGCGGAGTGCATTACTATAAGAGCGGAAAGGCGGGCAACGCCACCGTTTCCTTTAATTATTCGGAGGCGTCGCAGGGACTTAATCCGAACAAGACCCGTTTCAGCTTCTCCGAGATTATCTCGGACGAGGTGCTTGAGCGCGGTATCTGGCTTGCGGGACTCGAGGACTGCATCACCCCCGCGCAGCTCTCCGCGCACATCGGCATATCCCCCGTAGATACCGGTAACGCGGGTGGGGACGACGAATATATCAGCACTACCTACCGCGTCTCGCTGAGCGTTGACGGGCTGGAAATGAAGAACCGCACGGCGGCGGATCTGCTGAAAAATATTTGCGGCGCATACCGCGAATATTTTCTCGAGAATCACTGCGACAATCAGGAGATACTGCGGCTGCGTCTCGAGGAAACGACCGGCAGCGAGCCGTTTCTGCGTATGAATGAATTAAAGCAGCGCGTCAGACAGATAGAGAAATATATGAGCGCAAGGATGTCGGAAAACCGTACCTTCTCGGACGACGATTCGGGTCTGAGCTTTGACGAGCTGGACAAGCGCCTGCAGAATATAATCGACTATGATATCCCGAATGCCACCGCATACATAATTGAGTGCGGCGTGGCGAGCAACGAGGCGGAGCTGACACGCATTCTCGAATACAAGAACAAAATCGAGGCGGTCTCGGAGGATAAGCAGCGCGCGTATTATACCGCGGACAACGACGGCATATCCGCCTATGAGGAGCTGATGTCCGCAGCCGTCATGATACCTACGTTGGATACACAGGAGCAGTATTATATGTCCCGCACCAAAACGGCGATGGATGCAATGGCGCGCAGCGCAGATGCGGCGCTCTCGGAGGCGACCGAGCACCGGGACGAGATAGTCGGCACCGAGTATGTCATAGAAAAGCTCGCGCAGAATGAGACGGCTCCGGAACAGCTTACCACGGCACGCCGCATGATAAACAAGCTCGAGTGTGCACTCAACGACCTTGCAGAGGATGCACTGATGCTCGACAGCGCATATATCGACTACAAGTCTCAGGACTACGTGACCTTTAACTATTCGTCGCCATCGCTTATTCAGCGAATAGGACTCAAAAAGACTGCCGTCGAGGTGGCGGTATTCTGTGTCGGAGCGGCGATCGTTGCATATGCTGTGCTCGGCAGAAAGAAGAAAGAGAGGAAGGACAGATGAAAAAATTTCAGATCCTGAGATATCTGAAGCGCTTCAGAGTCCTGATACTTCTTGTCGCACTGCTCGGCTCGGCTGCAACCTATATCTATACCGACAAGCAGCTGCGTTATACAGCGTCGGTTGTCATCAGATATACGAATTCCGAGATATCCGACGGCTATACTCCGAGCGGAGCAAAGCTCGATGTCGGTGAGATATATTCCTCGGCTGTCATTTCGCAGGCGATGAATTATCTCGGAAATGACGGTCCGCTCAATATCATCCGCTCTCGCTGCAGCGTTGACGAGGTGATATCCGAGGAGCAGCAGGAGATAAATCAGGCGCTGCTTGACAAGGGCGAGGAGGTCACATACTTCCCCGACACCTACAAGGTAAATCTTGTCGTTGACGGCGAGTACGGCGAATCGTACGCACGCAATGTTCTCGACGCCATCATGCAGAGCTACTGTACTTACTACACCGAAAGCTATGTCGAGCAGCGTCTCTCGCTTTCTCCCTCGACCGGCTTGCTCGGCGGCTATTACGATTACTACGAGTGTATCAGTATACTCGAGGACGATACGAACGCCATGCTCGAATTCCTGAAGGCGAAGAAGGACGACCATCCCGATTTTCGTTCCTCCAAGACCGGGTACAGCTACTCAGATCTCTACAATATCTATCTGCAATTCAAGAACTACAAGATACCCGAGCTGTATGCGCGCGTTCTCGACGGACCGCAGGTGCGTGACGGAGAGGTGCTGCTGCACGCGCTTGAAAACAGCATAGCAGATTCGCAGCGGCAAGAGACGATTCAGCTGCAGCGCCGTGAGAAGCTTAAGGCGATTATAGACAATTTTGTTGAACAGAATATAACAATGCCCGGTCTGCTTGAGGACAGGGAGGGAGATACCGTATCCTCCGACTATATACTCGGGGAGATATATAAGCGCGGCTCAGGCTCCGGGGCGCAGACCACCTATGACAAGCTCGTGCTTGATATGGTGGACATAGATAAACAGATATATTCCGATCAGATCGACAGAGCCTTCCGTCAGGGTATCCTTAATGAATTCGGCGGATTAACAGCTAAGACCTCCGGCTCGAAACCCGAGCATGAAAGCCTTGAACAGCTTATTTCCGATTATGAGCAGCAGCTCGGCAGCTATTATAAGATCGTCAGTGCCACCGGCAGCGAGCTCAATCTCTCGATAAGTGCCGATTATCTCAAGATGATAAGCACCGTGCGCGTAGCTCCGTCCATCAACCGCGGCCTTTATATCGCGCTTGCGCTTATTCTCTTCCTCATCGTCGGCTGCGGCGGTGCGGTGGTGCTCGGTCGTGCTGAGGAAATTATCAACTACATGTTCTACACCGACAAAAAGACCGGTCTGCCTAACCGTGACCGCCTTAGCATTCATATCGACAACCTCTCGAAGAGTATTCTTCCCGAGGACTATACCTGCATAGCGCTGCGGATAGACAATCTGACAGAGATCACGAGCCGCTACGGCTATGCCGTGGGTGACGGTATTCTGAGAGACTTCTCCGACATTGTCAGTAACATGAGCGATACCGAGGGCTTTGTCGGTTACAACGGAGTGGGAAGCTACATTGCTTTCTTTGAGAAATGCGGTGAGCGCAAGGCAAAGGTCATCCTGCGTATACTCGATCAGCAGATCGCGGAGTACAATAGGATAAACCCCGACTATCCCATCCGATATATTGCCGCAAGTGAGACCACCTCTGTCTCCGGCGTATACGATATCCGCGAGCTGCTGCGTCTTGCAACGGCAAAGCTTGAATCTCCCGGAGCACCTAAGGCAGACGACACGGGGGCTGCGGAGAAGGACGGCGCTGCGGATGATGCCGAAAGAGCATCCGCGCAGACCGATATCCCGACCGACGGCGAACCGAGCGGCGAACCGAGCGGCGACCCCGACATTTCGGAACCGACGGCTCCGGCGGACGAACCGACGGCGCTGAGGGCTGTGGCGGCTCCGGTTAAGAGAAGTCAGCGTTCGATACGGACGCACAAGAGGAGAAGGAAAGCGAGAACGGTTTATGATCTCTAATCAGAGACCGTATCAGCTTGTCCTTTCAAAGACCGGCAATGCTGCACTTGCCGCGCCGATTGCCGTCGGCGCACGCATCTGCGGCTTAGGCCTCGGCATACTTGCCTCTCTTTTACCCGAGAGGCGGATATGCGTCGGCGATGCGGCTCGTGCAAGGGCGGAGGCGGAACGCCTCTTCCCGCGTCCCGATCCGTCGCCCGATAAATTTCCGCCGCTTCCGCCGACGGATCCCACAGTCGATGTCTCGGTCATAGTTCCCGCATATAATGCGGAGCGCTATATCACCGAGTGCATGGACAGCGTGCTCTCTCAGGCGGGCGGACACCGTGTACAGCTTATTGCTGTAAACGACAGATCTACCGACCGTACCGGCGAGCTGCTCTCCCGTTACTGCGGACTTCCCGACGTTACCCTCCTTGAACTGCACCGAGGCGGGAGCGCCGCGAGGGCGCGGAACGAGGGGCTGCTGCATGCGGTGGGCAGATATATACTGTTCCTCGACAGCGACGATGTTCTCGCTCCCGGGGCGATCGACAGTCTGCTCAGGGCTGTCGGGCGGCTCGAGGCGGACGTTGTTCAGGGCGGGTGGCAGTATATCGACGAGGGCGGCACGCGCGGTGCCTTCCAGCGTTATGCCGACGCGGTGTATGTGGGTAAATGTCGGGCAGACCGATTCGATCTGCCCGGTATGCCGTGGGGTAAGCTGTATAGGCGGGAGCTGTTTTCGGACATTCGCTTCCCGCCTGCTTACAGCTGTTGTGAAGATACTATTATTCATTTTCTTATATTCCGCCGCGCGCAGCGTGTCGCTTCCGTCGGCGAGAATGTTTACTTTTGGCGCCGGAACCCGAGCGGCATAACGGCAGGGTCGCAGAGTACCCCGCGCGCGCTGCAGAGCTACTGGATTATGGAGGAGCTGCTCGACGCGGATGTACGCCTCGGACTGCCGAGGGATGAGCTGTTTCTGCGCAGCCTCGTAATGCAGCTCTCCGGCTTTCTGTATTCAAATGTCGCGGGACTCGACGAGAGCACACAGCGGGCGGTGTTTCGACTGTGCTGCGAGCTGTATGCGCGTCTTGTGACGGGTACGGGCGCGGTTTTGAGAGGGCTGCCGCTCTCGCTGCGCCTCTGCGCACACTCGCTGCGCACCGGACGTTTCCGGGAATGGCAGAGACTCGGCAGACTGTTTCAGCTGATGATGTGACGGGCTCATGAATTGCAAGATTGCAAAATTTTTCTTGTGCATGGGGTTATAAGATCGACTTGGATTTTGCTATACCTTGATCTGCCTGAAATTAAGCTGATAATACATACCAAAAAGTCGGCACGTGAAAGCCTCCCTCATTAAATCGCTGCGCGGTTTAATATGGAATTTTGCTTTGCTGCCGACGGCAGCAATCTTGCTTTGCAAGACCGCAAAATTGCACTTGTGCAAGGGGCGACGGAGGGGCTGTTCGAAACTGAAAAATCTGCTGCCAAATCACATTACATCCCACCGTATCGGCGGGGCTGAAAAAAGCGCAAGCCCACCGTTAAGTTTTCCCGCAGAGATAATTATGTCGGTCAAAACCGAGAAAAGAAAGGACGCTTTCGCCGAACGAAAGCATGTATAATGATATGAAAATTCTTGTTGTCGGAAGCGGCGGCAGAGAGCACGCCATCATAAAGAAGCTGAAAGAAAACAGCGAGATAGAAAAGATATATGCGCTGCCCGGGAACGGCGGTATAGCTGCCGACGCCGAGTGCGTACCGATAGGCGCGACCGATATCCACGCGATAACCGCCTTTGCATCGGAGAATGCGATAGACTATGCCGTAGTCGCGCCCGACGACCCGCTCGTGCTCGGCTGCGTCGACGCGCTCGAGGCTGTCGGCATCCCATGCTTCGGACCGCGCAAGGCGGCTGCTGCCATCGAGGGCAGCAAGGCTTTTGCCAAGGAGCTGATGAGCAAGTACGGCATTCCGACCGCCGCATACCGTACCTTTAGCGACCCCGCGGAGGCGATAGCCTATCTCGGCACGCAGCCGATGCCCATCGTCATAAAGGCAGACGGGCTCGCGCTCGGCAAGGGCGTTATCATCGCGCAGACGCTGCCCGAGGCTGAGGCTGCCGTGCGTGAAATGATGATAGACGGCAGATTCGGCAGCAGCGGCAGCACTGTTGTTATCGAGGAATTTTTAACGGGTCCCGAGGTCTCGGTGCTCGCATTTACCGACGGCACGACCGTGTGTCCGATGGTATCGTCAATGGATCACAAGCGTGCAGGCGACGGCGATACGGGGCTCAACACGGGCGGCATGGGCACTGTCGCGCCCAACCCCTACTACACTCCCGAGATCGCGCGCGAGTGCATGGATACAATATTCCTCCCCACCGTCCGCGCAATGAAGGCGGAGGGCAGAGAGTTCCGCGGCTGTCTCTACTTCGGGCTGATGCTGACACCGCGCGGTCCGCGCGTTATTGAATACAACTGCCGCTTCGGCGACCCCGAAACGCAGGTCGTGCTCCCACTGCTCGAGAGCGATCTATACACAGTTATGCGGGCAACGACCGAGGGCAGACTCGCCGAGACCGAGGTCCGCTTCGGTGACCGCAGCGCGTGCTGCGTCATTCTTGCATCCAAGGGCTATCCAGTAAAGTACGAGAGCGGCTGCCCTATTACCCTGCCCGAGACCGGTACGGATGAGCAGATATATGTTGCGGGCGCAAAGCTCGACGGAGACTGTCTGCTCAGCGCGGGCGGGCGTGTTCTCGGTATTACTGCGGTGCGTGACACCCTCGCCGAGGCGATAGATGCCGCATACGCACTGACAGATAAGGTGGATTTTGAAAACGGCTTCTGCCGCCGTGATATAGGACAGCGCGCACTCGCGGCTGCAAAGACCGACCGACAGTAAAACGGAGGAAGCATAGATGGTTTACAGAGTATATGTAGAAAAGAAGCCGGAGTTTGCAAACGAAGCGCGCAGCCTCTGCGCCGAGCTGCGCGGACTGCTCGGAATAACCGCACTCGAGGGCGTACGCATCATCTGCCGCTACGACGCGGAGGATATCGACGCAGAGCTGTTCGACTATGCGACCCGCACCGTCTTTTCCGAGCCGCAGCTCGATATTGTCAGCGACGAGCTTGACACCGGCGACTGCTCGGTATTTGCCGTCGAGTATCTGCCCGGACAGTTCGATCAGCGTGCGGACAGCGCCGCACAGTGCATCCAGCTCATCTCGCACGGAGGCAGACCTACAGTACGCACGGCAAAGGTATATCTGCTCGGCGGCGCGCTCGGCAAGAGCGATCTTGAAAAGATAAAGAAATACGTTATCAACCCCGTCGAGGCAAGAGAGTGCGGTCTCTCGCTGCCCGAGTCGCTCGCAAGCAAGACCGAGCCGCCGCACAGTGTACCCACTCTTGACGGCTTTACCGAGCTCTCCGACGAGGGGCTGCGCGATGTGATAGCCGAGTACGGACTCGCAATGGACGAGGCGGACATTGCATTCTGCCGCGAGTATTTCCGCAGCGAGCACCGCGACCCGACCCTCACCGAGCTGAGAATGATAGATACCTACTGGTCGGATCACTGCCGTCACACCACCTTTCTTACCGAGATAGACGGCGTGAGATTTGACGATCCGCTGCTCCGCGCGGCATATGACGAATATCTTGCTGCAAGACGCGAGATAGGCAGAACAAAGCCCGTATGTCTGATGGACATCGCCACCGTCGCCGCGCGTGTGCTGAAGCAGCGCGGGATGCTCGACCGCCTCGACGAGAGCGAGGAGATAAACGCCTGCACGGTCAGGATAACCGTAAACGTTGACTGCAGAGACGAGCCGTGGCTGCTGCTCTTTAAGAACGAGACACACAATCACCCGACCGAGATAGAGCCCTTCGGCGGTGCGGCTACCTGCATCGGCGGCGCGATAAGAGACCCCCTCTCCGGGCGCTCATATGTCTACGGAGCAATGCGCGTGACCGGCGCTGCGGATCCGCTAACTCCCATATCCGAGACCATAGAGGGCAAGCTGCCGCAGCGCAAGATAGTCACCACCGCAGCGGCGGGCTACTCCTCCTACGGCAATCAGATAGGACTCGCTACGGGCATAGTCGACGAGCTCTACCATCCCGGCTACGCCGCAAAGCGTATGGAAATAGGCGCTGTCATAGCCGCAACACCCGCAGACTGCGTAAGACGCGAGACCCCGCTCCCGGGCGATGTCGTTATCCTGCTCGGCGGCGCAACGGGACGCGACGGCTGCGGCGGCGCGACCGGCTCTTCCAAATCACACAACACGCAGTCGCTCGAGACCTGCGGCGCGGAGGTGCAGAAGGGCAACGCGCCCGAGGAGCGCAAGCTCCAGCGCCTCTTCCGCAATCCGAGCGCCTGCCGCATGATAAAGCGCTGCAACGACTTCGGCGCGGGCGGCGTTTCGGTTGCAATCGGCGAGCTCGCTGACGGACTTGACATCGACCTCGACGCAGTACCGAAGAAGTACGAGGGACTTGACGGCACCGAGCTTGCAATAAGCGAGAGTCAGGAGCGCATGGCGGTGGTAGTAGCCCCCGAGGATGTCGCCGCATTCCTCGCGCTCGCGGACTCCGAGAACCTTTCCGCGACCCCGGTCGCGCGCGTGACCGCCGAGCCGCGTCTCGTCATGAACTGGCAGGGCAGCCGCATCGTCGATGTCAGCCGCGAATTTCTCTCGTCAAACGGCGCGCCCAAGCACATCACCATCGAAACGGAAAGCCCCGAGGAGTGGACGCGCAGGGTGAGCGGCAGCTTCCGCGAGGCGTACCTTGCGCTCGCCTCAGACCTGAATATCTGCTCGAAGCAGGGACTCTCCGAGCGCTTTGACTCAACCATCGGCGCGGGAACGGTGCTCATGCCGTTCGGCGGAAAATATCAGCTGACCCCCGCTCAGGCTATGGTTCAGAAAATCTCGGTCGAGCACGGACACACCGACGACTGCTCGCTCATGGCATGGGGCTACAATCCCTTTATCACCGAGCACAGCCCGTATCACGGCGCATACCTCGCGGTGGTCGAGTCGATATGCAAGCTGATAGCATCGGGCGGAAAGATGTCCGAGGTCTATCTGACCTTCCAGGAATATTTCAAGCACCCCGGTAAGGACGGCAAGCGCTGGAGTCAGCCGCTCTGCGCACTGCTCGGCGCGCTGCACGCACAGCTCGGTCTCGGCATCGCCGCGATAGGCGGTAAGGACTCGATGAGCGGCAGCTTTGAGAATATCGACGTTCCCCCGACGCTCGTCTCGTTCGCCGTAACGACCTCGAAGGTCGGACGCATCGTCTCCCCCGAGTTCAAGTCCGCGGGCAGCAGCGTTATTCTGCTCACCCCCGAAACGGACGAGAGCGGTCTGCCCGAGCCGAAGTCGCTGCTCGCGCTCATCGCAAGAGTCGAGGGCATGATCGACAGCGGCAGGGTACGCGCATGCTACACCCCCGGTCTCGGCGGCATCGCCGAGGCTGTGATGAAGATGTGCCTCGGAAACGGTCTCGGCTTTGAATTCGCACCTGATGTGACAGATGAGGAGCTGTTCGGCTACTGCTATGCGGGCTTCCTGCTCGAGGTAGAGCACGCCGAGGGCGGCGAGCGCGTTGTCGGTAAGGTGACGGCGGAGCGCATGATCTCGCGCGGCAGCGACCGTATAGAGCTTTCCGAGCTGCATAAGGCATATGAGGAAAAGCTCGAGCCGGTATTCCCCACCCGCACGGACGAACGCAGATCAGCACCCGAGACTCTCTCAGGCGCACTCCGCAAAAGCTGCGCACCCGCCGTACGCACGACGCGTCCAACCGTGCTCATCCCCGTATTCCCGGGTACTAACTGCGAGTACGACTCGGCAAAGGCTGTCGAGGATGCAGGCGCAAACGCACGCATCGTGGTCATAAACAACCGCACAGCAGACGGCATCAGCTTCAGCTCCGAGGCATTTTCGCACGCGGTAGGCGAGTCGCAGGCGATATTCATCCCCGGCGGCTTCTCGGGCGGCGACGAGCCCGACGGCTCGGGTAAGTTCATAACCGCATTCTTCCGCGGCGCGGAGGTACGCGATGCCGTTACCGACCTGCTCGACCGCAGAGGCGGGCTTATGTGCGGCATATGCAACGGTTTTCAGGCACTCATCAAGCTCGGACTCGTGCCGTACGGCAAGATCATCGACACCGACGAGAGCTGCCCGACCCTGACGTACAACACCATCGCCCGCCACCAGTCCCGTATCGTCCGCACGCGCATCGTGTCGAACAGCTCGCCGTGGCTGTCGCTGATGAACGTCGGAGATGTCGTCAACGTTCCGATCTCGCACGGCGAGGGACGCTTTATCGCAAGCGACGAGCTTATGCAGAGCCTCATTGAGAACGGTCAGGTCGCAACACAGTATGTCGACCTCGACGGATACGCGACCTACGATATCCGCTATAATCCGAACGGCTCTCTCCTTGCAGTCGAGGGTATCACCTCGCCGGACGGCAGAGTGTTCGGAAAGATGGGACACAGCGAGCGCATCGGCAACGGTCTGTACAAGAACGTCCCGGGCTGCTACGATATCCGCATGTTCGAGTCGGCTGTCCGCTTCTTCAAGGGCTGATCGAGTCGGCGGTATGAACGGCTGAGCCTCGTCGGTCACAGACCGCACTCCCGCAAAAATATACCGAGCTTATCGGATTTTACAAATAGCTATTGAAAAAAGCTCCGCAGAGTGTTATTATTTATCTGACATTCGGCGGAGCTTTCGCACGCTAACACGGGCAGCTCCGTACAACAGTGAGAGGACGAGGCAATATGCAGGAAATAAAATGCCCGAAATGCGGCGAGATATTTCAGGTAGACGAATCCGGCTATGCCGAGATAGTGCGGCAGGTACGGGATAAGGAATTCCGTCAGGAGCTCGAGCGCCGCGAGACCGAGCTTACCGAAAAGAAAGACTCGGAGCTGCGCCTGGTACGCGCGGAGCAGGAGCGAGTGCTCGAGGCTCGGCTCGCCGAGCAGAAAGAGGCTGCGTCAAAGCGCGAGCTTGAGCAAAAGGAAGAGTCTGCGGAGCGCGAGCGCAGGCTGCGCGAGGAAGCCGAAAAGCGGGAACGCGAGCTGCGAGAGGAAACCGAGAAACGCGAACGGGAACAGCGCGAGGCTGCCGAAAGGAGCAGGCAGGAGCTGACCGAGCTGCGCGCGGAGCTCGACCGAGCACAGCAGGCGCAGGAGCTGGCTGTCATACGCGCGATGCAGGATCGGGAAAAGCAGCTCGCGGACAGCAGAGCCGAGACGGATCGGCTGCGCGCCGAGCTTGAGCTTCAGGCACAGCAGAGCAAGCTGAACGAAAACACCCTCATAGAGCGGCAGCGCAACGAGCTGCGGGTTCGCGACGAGGAAATAGAGCGGCTGAAGGACTTCAAGACGCGGCAGTCGACAAAGATGGTCGGCGAGAGCCTCGAGCAGCACTGTCTGACACAGTTCAACTCGGTGAGAATGATGTCCTTCCCGAACGCCTACTTTGAAAAGGACAACGACGCGCGCACGGGCAGTAAGGGCGACTTTATATTCCGCGAGTCGGCGGACGGAGTTGAATTCATCTCCATCATGTTCGAGATGAAGAACGAGACCGACACCACCTCCACCAAGCATAAAAACGAGGACTTCTTTAAGGAGCTGGACAAGGACCGCTGCGAGAAAAAATGCGAATACGCCGTTCTCGTCTCACTTCTCGAGAGCGACAGCGAGCTGTATAACGGCGGTATCGTCGATGTTTCGTACCGCTATCCGAAGATGTTCGTTATTCGTCCGCAGTTCTTTATTCCGCTGATTTCGCTGCTGCGCAATGCGGCACTGAGCTCACTCTCGTACCGCCGCGAGCTGAGCATCATACGCGACCGCGAATGCGATCTGACGAATTTCGAGGACAATATAAACACCTTCAAGGAGAGCTTTGCCCGCAACTATCGCATCGCAAGCGACCGCTTTAAGACCGCGATAGAGGAGATAGACAAGACCATACTGCATCTGCAAAAGACAAAGGATGCGCTGCTCTCCTCCGAGAACAATCTGCGGATAGCGAACAACAAGGCGGACGAACTGAGCATAAAACGGCTGACGCGGAACGCCCCCACCGTACGCGCCATGCTCGAGGATATAAAACACGGGGAGGAAAGCAAATGAAGCTGATGATAGCATCCGATATACACGGCAGCGCACCCTGCTGCCGCGCACTGCTCGAGAGATACCGTGCGGAGGGGGCGGATAAGCTCCTGCTGCTCGGCGACCTGCTCTACCACGGACCGCGCAACGATCTGCCCGACGGCTATGCGCCGAAGGAGGTCATCGCGCAGCTCTCCGAGCTGAAGAACGAGATTCTCTGCGTCCGCGGAAACTGCGACACCGAGGTAGACCAGATGGTTCTGCCGTTCCCGCTGCTCGCGGATTACGCCGTAATCCTCGACGGGGAGCGGCTGATATACGCGACACACGGACATGTCTACGGAGAGGATAATCCCCCGCCGCTCGGCGACGGCAGCATTCTGCTCTGCGGTCACACGCACGTGCCGAAATACACGATGCATGACGGCTATACCTACGTCAACCCCGGCTCGGTCTCGATCCCGAAGGAGGGCAGCCGCCGCAGCTACATGATGCTCGAGGACGGCATATTCATCTGGAAGGACCTCGACGGCGAGGAATACATGCGCCGCGGTGAGAACAGCCTGCTGTAAAAAACAATACATCAAGAGGAGACAAACATGGAGATCACAAAGGATATAATCTACATCGGAGTAAACGATCACGATATCGACCTGTTCGAGGGACAGTACGCCGTTCCCGCAGGAATGGCATACAACTCGTATGTTATCAAGGATGAAAAGATAGCCGTTATGGACACGGTGGATGCACACTTCGGCGAGCAGTGGCTCGCTAATCTGCGCGACGCGCTTGACGGCAGGGCGCCCGATTATCTCGTAGTACAGCACATGGAGCCCGACCATTCGGCGAACATCGCCGCATTTGCACAGGCTTATCCCGACGCGACAATAGTAGCTTCGGCTAAAGCGTTCACCATGATGAAAAACTTTTTCGGCACCGATTACGCAGAGCGCCGCACCGTCGTCGGCGACGGCGATACCCTCCCGCTCGGCGAGCATACCCTGACCTTCGTCACCGCGCCTATGGTGCATTGGCCCGAGGTCATCGTCACATACGATAGCCGCGATAAGGTACTGTTCTCCGCCGACGGGTTCGGTAAATTCGGCGCACTCGATACTGAGGAGGACTGGACTTGCGAGGCGCGCAGATACTATTTCGGCATCGTCGGAAAGTACGGTGCGCAGGTGCAGGCGCTGCTCCGCAAAGCATCGGCACTCGATATCGCCATGATATGCCCGCTGCACGGTCCCGTTCTGACCGAAAACCTCGGCTACTACCTCGGCCTTTATAATACATGGTCGAGCTACACGCCCGAGAACTGCGGCGTGCTCATCGCCTATACATCGGTCTACGGCAACACAAAGGCTGCTGCCGAGCTTCTTGCCGAGCGCCTGAGAGAGCGCGGCTGCGAAAAGGTAGTGCTGACCGACCTTGCCCGCTCCGATATGGCAGAGGCGGTGGAGGATGCCTTCCGCTATGACCGCCTTGTCCTCGCCACAACGACCTATAATGCGGAGCTTTTCCCGTTCATGCGCGAGTTCATCTCCGAGCTGACCGAGCGCGGCTACCGCGGCAGAAAGGTCGGACTTGTCGAGAACGGCTCGTGGGCCCCGATGGCGGCAAAGGTCATGCGCGGCATGCTCGAAGGCTGCAAGGATATCACCTTTACCGATACAACCGTTCGCATCCTCTCGGCTCTCTCCGAGGAGTCCCGCGCAGCGATCGACGCAATGGCGGACGAGCTGATGCAGGGCTGAGCGGCACATGATGCGGAATAAAACCGCAATCTGCAGCTCCATCACTACCCCCCGCAAAAAACTCCGCTCCGTAGAATATAACCCTAAAGCGCACCCATGTCTGCGGCTGCACGAGTCAAAGCCTTAACTCCAAATTTACCCGCGACCATACGGAGCAATTATTTAACCATCACTTTGCGTTAATAAACTAAAAAGCAGTACATACATCGTATTTCCCGATGGCTGTACTGCTTTTTTGCGCTCGCCTCACGAGAATTAACCCTTCTGCCGCATCCACCGCACTGTCTAACTCCTCAAACTTGCCGAACCTCGCTTTTTTGCTTGAACTTCAACGGTAGGTATACAAACTATCGCAGCGGGAAAACAAATCACCCGACAATAATCGAAAAATCGGGTGTACACGCTCTGGGAGCGTGAAAAACTAAAGCGCTATACGTGCATTCCCCCGATAAGAAACGCGAGGCGTAATGCCTGCCGAGCGTTTCGGACGATAACTCGCCTTTGCGCTATCGGCTGAGCAGTCCAAAGGGGGATACATAAGGGGGAAACTGCGCCGAATAGGAGCGAAGCGTATCGCGGCGCAATCCCCCTTATGCCTGCTTTTCTTTCCTACGCTTTCTTTTTCAG
>URAP01000032.1 GCA_900545935.1 uncultured Eubacteriales bacterium | reverse complement strand
CCGCCGGTATGCCGAGCGAAGAAGCGCATCTGCAAGACCCGGCAGTCGGTATGCCCGGCGCAGAAATGCATACGCAGAACTTGAACATTGACTTACATGGCGCAGAAGCGCAGGTGCAGACCGCGCCCGAAGCAGAATGACATCTCGAGCATTGTATCTCGCGAGTGGTATGACAAAATAACGGAAACGAACAGAATTCAACAGGAACGAAAAAAATGCCGCAGCAATAGGTCGGACAGACCCGGTGCTGCGGCGATTTGCTTTGTGGATATAAAAGAAGATTACTGTACCGCGGGAGCGGTCGCGGAAGAATTATTCCACACACGCTCGACTATCATAACGATCGGCGGAATGAGCACGATCTGCGCGATTATGCCGGGAATAGATCCGGTAAACGCACCTGCAATGAATGCGGCGAACGAAAACTCTGTTCCGGCAATACCGGTGAATATAAACATCGCCAGTCCCCATACAAGTCTGCCGAGGAGCATGCTCGCGACGAGCGACACATAAATGAAGCCTTTTTTTTTCGGCAGCGCACGGCGGAAGATGCCGGCAAGCAGACCGTATGCGGCAAGCTCAAATGCCATGCAGAGCGCGCTGGGAAAGAGAGGGGGCATACTGGTCGTTAGCGAACGGAGCAGCGGCAACACTGCGCCGACGGCGAGTCCCCATACGGGACCGCAGACAAAGCCGCAGAGCAGCACGGGCAGGTGCATGGGACATAGCATCTTGCCTATTTCCTTTATCTGACCCGTTGCGTACGGCAACAAGTAGCCGAGTGCGAAAAACATCGCGGCGAGAACGAGGGTAAGCAGCTTTTGATTTTTTGTGTTGTTCATGTCTTTCCTTTCGCCGAAAAAAACGGGAGGGTACCATATCCTTTCGGGGATATCGGCACCTTCCCGGTGTAAATTCGGCATTATTATAATTTTGTTTTTTCGGGCAGATCGGCACACACGCTAAAAGGAATGCGTCGGAGTGCGAACAACAACCGAAGCCACACCTCCGCGACGATACTTACCCGTATATTTAAATGATTTGGAAACCTCTGCTCCCGCGCGGCACTTCGTGTGCGTGCGCCTGCGGTACATACTGCACCGCTTTTACATAAGAATTATATCATAACGGATCGCTTGTGTCAAGCAAAAATTAAGTCGGTCGTGAATTTTATCATAGGCAGCTTTCATAGGCAGCTTTCTATCGAAAACCCGTCATTTCGCGGCGAGCGCCGCTATCTTCTGAACCGCGTCGTCGATAAGTGAGCTCATACCGACATCAGCCACGCCCGCAACTATATTATCGCAGCGATTGATCGGAATAAGTATACGCACGGCGCGTGCCTGACCGACCGCTACCGCCATATCCGGAGTGACCTCGCCGAGCAGTGAATCGGCGATAACTATTCCTACCGGACCTACGATTATATCGGCGCTCCGGCATGCAACACGTACCGAGTTTTCGCCGGTGGCGGCGGCATCCGCACCTGCTCGCAGCATTGCGGCGGTGGCGGATGCATTTGTTCCTACGGCGGTTATTTTCGCAGCGGCTCCGCGTTCGCGCAGCGCCTTTATTATTCCTCCGCCGAGCTGACCGCCCTGACCGTCTATCACCAAAATATTCATTCGGACTTCCTCCGTATTCTGTTTTTTCTTCCGCCGCTCGGTATTCCGAGAGGGGATTGCTCATCGGGCTCGGTATCCGCTCGGCATCAGCTCTGCCTCGGCAGAATTAAGCGTTGTATCCGTATAAGATCTGTGTTTCTGCATCGAGTCCCCGTAGAATGCAATTAGCACCGCCGATCGAATGCCGTTTTTCGTGTGCGATCGGCTCGCATATTGCTGTTTTCAGCCCATTATAGCATTTTTCTGCAATTTATGCAATAAAAAATCGCCGCAAAGGCGGCGAATTGCTTATTAATAATTGAAATTTCGCGAAAATGTGATATAATATAGTCATAGATAAAAAAGGAGACAACGCGAATGAATCTGCTTCATATGAAATACGCACTCGTCGTAGCCGAGAAGCATTCGATAAACAAGGCTGCTCAGCAGCTGATAGTCGGTGCGCCTGCGCTCTCTCGCGCGGTAAAGGAACTCGAGAACAGTCTCGGCGTTATTCTGTTCGAGCGCAGTGTAAAGGGAATGACGCTTACACCGGACGGCGAGCTGTTCGTCATGTATGCTAAAAAGGCATTGAAGCAGATAAACGATATCGAAAATATCTTTCGTAACGGACCGACGGGAAAGCAGCATTTTTCCATATCCGTTCCGCGCTCGAGCTACATATCCTCCGCTTTTGCGGAGTTCTCGAAAAAGCTCGATCCCGCGGCGAATATCGAGGTTTTCTATAAGGAGACCAACGCTTCCTGCGCTATAAAGAATGTGCTGCGCGAGGATTACAAGCTCGGCATCCTGCGGTACAGTGACCGCTACGACAGCTATTATAAGGATATGATGGATGAAAAGCATCTTTCGTATGAGCTTATCACCGAGTTTCGCTATGTGCTTGTTATGAATAAGCACTGCCGTCTGAATAGGCTGCCGGAGATATCGTGCTCGGACCTTGGAGGCTATATCGAGATAGCGCACGCCGATCCGTATGTCCCGTCGCTGCCACTCTCTGAGGTCAAGAAGGACGAGCTGCCGGAAAACGGCGGCTGTCGGATATTCGTTTTCGAGCGTGCAAGTCAGCTCGAGCTGCTGTCCGACAATCCCGATACCTATATGTGGGTATCGAATATCCCGCGGGATATGCTCGACCGTTACGGGCTTGTCGAGAGGGCTTGTGACCACAACGGCAGAAGCTACCGCGATGTGCTTATACGGCGCGAGGACTACCGTCTCACCGACCTTGACAATATGTTTGTCGAGGAGCTTGTACGCTCGAAGCGCAAGGTGTTTCGCGACTCTGTGATGTAAGGTATCCGAAGCGCATTGTCGAACGGCACACATGCGTATGTGCGTTGCTGTTAAGGCAATACGAATATGATTAAATAGCAATTCCGATTTTACCTTACCTTTGTTATAATAATAAAATATGATGAGGACGGCTGAAAACGGCAGAATGCTGCCAAGCTGCGGATATCGACCGGCGCATCGTCCGTCGGTGAGCGCACGCGGCATATGCGGTTTGGCTGTACGATGATGAAAGGACAACGGCATGGGGCATGACCGTATAATAGCGCTGCGCAATAATAAGACAGTTTTTCGCGACGGCGATAAGGTTCTCAAGGTTTTTGACGGCAGCTTTAAGGAATCTGAGGTGCTCAGCGAGGCACTGAATCAGGCGCGTGTCGAGGAGACCGGACTCCCGGTACCGTCGGTCAGAGAGGTCACCTTGACCGACGGGAGGTGGACTATCGTCACCGAATATATCAAGGGAAAAACGCTCGGAGCGCTTATGGCGGAGCAGCCGCAGCGGCGCGGAGAGTATATCTCGCGGCTCGTTGATATTCAGCTCGAAATACACGCAAAGCGCTGTCCGGAGCTTGTTCGTCAGCGCGATAAGATGATACGGCATATAATCGAGAGCGAGCTGTCTGCCACCGAGCGGTATGACCTCTATTCGCGGCTTGACGCAATGCCGAAGCACAGTAAGCTGTGTCACGGCGATCTCGGTCCGTCAAATATTATGATAACCGAGAGCGGAGAGCATTACATACTCGACTGGTCGCACGCCTCGCAGGGAAACGGCGCAGCCGATGCGGCGCGAACCTATCTCTTGTTATGGTGCGACGGAGACAACGAGAGTGCCGAGCTTTATCTCGATTTCTACTGTGAGCGCAGCGGTGCCGAGCAGTGCTATGTCAGGCGTTGGCTCCCCATAGTTGCGGCGGCAAGACTGCCGCAGGCAAATGAGGCGGAGCGCGAGTATCTGCGACCCTTTATTTCGGCAGAATACGATTGAGGCGGAGCGCCGTCACCGAGCGTCTGATAATATCTGCGAGACGCTTCGGCGCGTTTTGAGTATCGGCTATGATACTGTCAAGACAGCGGAGCTGTTATATAAAATACGAAAGGAACAGGACGGCAAAAATGAAGGTTGTAGTATGCATAGGCTCCTCCTGCCATATCAAGGGTTCGAGACTTGTGGTGGAGCGGCTTCAGGTGCTTGTAGCCGAGCACGGCGTCGGTGATAAGGTTGACCTGTCCGGCACATTCTGCCTCGGACGGTGCGCCGAGGGGGTCTGCGTTCTTGCAGACGGCGAGCTTTTTTCGGTCTCACCGGATACGGTGGACGAATTTTTTATCGAAAATGTGCTTGGAAAGCTCGGCGCGTGAGGATATCACGCATTGCCGCATTTCAGCTAATGACATGAAAGGAATGTATGAGGAATAATGATTGTACAGATCTGTGTCGGCTCCTCCTGCCATCTTCGAGGCGCTGAGCAGCTCGTAGAGCTGTTTCAAAAGGCAATAACCGAGCACGGGCTCGAGGGCGACATCACACTTGCGGGTAGCTTCTGCGCCGGCAAGTGCAACCGCGTCGGTGTTACGGTCACGGTCGACGACAATGTTTATACAGGTATTACAACGGAGAGCTTCAAGGAGTTTTTTACAGATAAGATATTAACACCTATATTAAACGAAAGGGACTGATATCAGATGGAGTGCCTTACGCTCAAAAAATCAAACTGCAAAAATTGTTATAAGTGTATCCGCCATTGCCCCGTCAAATCAATTCGCTTCTCGGGAAATCAGGCATTTATAATCGGAAACGAATGCATCATGTGCGGTCAGTGCTTTGTCGTATGCCCTCAGGACGCAAAGCAGATTGTAGATGAGACCGAGAAGGTGAAGGTTCTGTTACAGAGCGGCGATCCGGTGGTGGTAAGTCTTGCACCGTCATTTGTCGCAAACTACGACGGCGTCGGTATCGAGGCGATGCGCGACGCGATCAAGAAGCTCGGCTTTTACGATGTTGAGGAGACGGCGATCGGCGCGACCATCGTAAAGCGCGAATACGAGCATCTGATTCGTGAGGAGGGCAGGGATGTTATCATTACCTCCTGCTGCCACTCGGTCAACCTGCTGATACAGAAGCATTTTCCGAAGCTGCTGCCGTATCTTGCGGATGTGGTATCGCCGATGCAGGCGCACTGTCTTGATATCAAGCGGCGCATCCCGAATGCAAAGACGGTATTTGTAGGACCGTGCGTTGCGAAAAAGGATGAGGCACAACATTATGAGGGCATTGTCGATGCCGTACTGACCTTTGATGAGCTGACGGCATGGCTTGAGCGAGAGGGAATAGCACCGGAGCAGCGGATGGATTCGGAGGTGCACAGCCGTGCGCGCTTCTTCCCGACTACCGGCGGTATACTGAAAACCATGGCGCTCGACAATCCGGATTATGCCTATATGGCGATAGACGGTACAGAGAATTGCATGGCGGCGCTGCGGGATATCGAGAGAGGCTCGCTGCGCGGATGCTTTATAGAAATGTCCGCCTGCGTCGGCAGCTGTATCGGCGGCCCGGTAATGGAAAAATTCCACAGCGCGCCGGTGCGTGACTATGCTGCCGTCTCGCGCTATGCAGGACAAGAGGATTTTGAGGTCGAGCAGCCGGATAGCACCGGACTTCATAAGGAGTTTGAGATAATCACGCAGCGGCTGACCGACCCTACCGAGACCGAGATAACCGAGACGCTGCGTCAGATGGGCAAGATAAAGCCGACAGACGAGCTGAACTGCGGCTCCTGCGGCTACGATACCTGCCGCGAAAAGGCGATCGCCATCCTGCACGGTAAGGCCGAGATATCGATGTGCCTGCCGTACCTAAAGGATAAGGCTGAGAATTTTTCGGATACCATCGCACGCAATACACCGAACGGGCTTATCGTTCTGAACGAAAAGCTCGAGGTGCAGCAGATAAACCGTGCGGCACAGAGGATACTCAATCTTCGCTCTGCATCGGATATTCTCGGAGACAGCGTTGTCCGCGTACTCGATCCCTCCGATTTTCAGTCGGCTGCCAAGACGCTGCGCGGCGTTCACGGAAAGCGTGAATATCTTGCCGAATATGAGAAATACGTCGAAAAAACGGTTGTCTACGACCGCGAATATCACCTGATACTCTGTATCCTCCGCGATGTTACCGAGGAGGAGAATCAGAGACAGAAGAAAGAGGATATCAGCCGCCAGACGGTCGAGATAGCGGACAAGGTCGTAGATAAGCAGATGCGTATAGTTCAGGAGATCGCCTCGCTGCTCGGTGAAACGGCTGCGGAGACCAAGATCGCATTGACTAAGCTGAAGGAGTCTATCAGCGATGAATAATCTGTGTGCGGAAGTAGGCTATAAGAGTATAAATCACGACGGAGAGCAGCTGTGCGGCGATCACGTCGACATAGTGGAGCAGGGTGATAATTCGACGGTCGTCGTGCTTGCGGACGGTCTCGGCAGCGGGGTAAAGGCGAGCATTCTCTCGACCCTGACCTCGAAGATAATCTCCACCATGATGTCGGAGGATATGAAGCTCGAGGACTGCGTTTCGACCATTGCGGCAACGCTTCCCATCTGTTCGGTGCGCGGCGTTGCGTATTCCACCTTTACTATCATTCATCTTATCGAGAATGAGACGGTAGAGATAATACAGTACGATAATCCGAATGTTATTTTTATTCGCGGCGATTCGGTATACGATTATCCGAAGCAGGAGCTTAATATCGACGGGAAAAAGGTGCTGAAATCGGTGATAAAGCTCCAGGAGGGCGACTGCATAGTCGCCATGAGCGACGGATGTCCGCATGCCGGTATCGGAATAGCCTTCAACTTCGGCTGGAAGTGGGAAGATATCGCGGATTTTATGCGGACTATCTATGCGGCCGGGTATACCGCTAAGACGCTCGCAACCATGCTTGTGGACGAGTGCGACAAGCAGTATCGGTATAAGCCGGGAGACGATGCCACCGCATGTGTGGTCAAGATACGACGACGGGAGCCGATGAACATACTTTTCGGTCCTCCGCGCAACCGTGACGATTGCGAAAGGATGATGTCGCTCTTCTTCTCCAAGGAGGGAAAGCACATCGTATGCGGCGGAACCACCGCATCCATCGCAGCGGCATATCTCGGAAAGCCGCTCGTACCGAGCTTGAATTTCGAGAGCGGGGATATTCCCCCGACCGCGGAGATAGAGGGCGTTGACCTCGTTACGGAGGGAGTTATCACCGTGAACAAGGTCATTGAGTATGCCCGCGACGCGCTCGCGGGAAACGAGCTTTATTCGGAGTGGGGCTATCGTCGGGACGGAGCATCGCTCATCTGCCGCCTGCTGTTTGAGGAGGCTACCGACATTAATTTTTATGTCGGCAGAGCGGTCAACCCCGCGCATCAGAATCCCGATCTCCCGATCAACTTTAATATAAAAATGAACCTCGTCAAGGAGCTCTCGGAGTGTCTGAGACAGATGGGCAAGCGGATAAAGGTCAGCTATTTTTGATCTCTCCCGCATATTGCGTTAGTGCTGCGGTTTTCATGATCCGGCGCGCTGCGGCGTGACCGGACAAAAGGAACAAACACTGCATCAGCGGCGTGCAGCGTTGCGGATATATAAGAACCACTGAAAGGAAAGCTATCGCAGAGCGAAGCTATGGCAACAGAAATGCAGAAATCATATAAGTTTGACACAAAGGTACAGCATCTGAAATACAAGGTCCTCCGCGAGGTCGCGCGTCTCGCTTGGAATGATCGCTTGATGGAGAACGTCATGGACATTCCGAAAATGATCGTACCCGGAAACACTCCCACAATGCGCTGCTGCGTCTATAAGGAGAGGGCCATTCTCGGAGAGAGAGTAAAGCTCGCTATGGGCGGAAACAAGGATAACCCCAACATCATCGAGGTCATCGAGAGCGCCTGCGACGAGTGCCCGATGGGCGGATATGAGGTCACCAATGCATGCCGCGGCTGTCTTGCACACCGCTGCGAGGATGCCTGCCGTTTCGGCGCCATCACGTCGGACGAGCATCATGTCGCTCACATCGACAAGAGTAAGTGCAAGGAGTGCGGTGCTTGTGCAAAGGTCTGCCCCTACACCGCTATCATCAGCCGTAAGCGTCCCTGCGAGAATGCCTGCAAGATCAAGGCTATACATATGAACGAGGATAAGGCTGCATCCATCGACAACGAGAAGTGCATCTCCTGCGGTGCGTGCGTATATCAGTGCCCGTTCGGCGCTATCATGGACAAGTCGTTCATTCTTGATGCCATTGATCTTATCAAGAAGAGTGAGAACAACGAAAAGTACAAGGTCTATGCGCTTGTCGCACCCTCTATCTCGAGCCAGTTCTCGTATGCCAAGCTCGGACAGGTCATCACCGGACTCAAGGCGCTCGGCTTCCATACCGTTATCGAGGCGGCGCTCGGCGCGGATATGGTCGCAGATGCTGAGAGCCGCGAGCTCGTCGAAAAGGGCTTCCTGACCAGCTCCTGCTGCCCTGCGTTTGTAAGCTATATCGAGAAGAGCTTCCCGGATATGGTTCAGTATGTGTCGCATAACCTTTCGCCTATGGCTACGCTTGCCAAGTATCTCAAGGAGACCGAGCCGGGCTGCAAGACCGTATTTATCGGACCGTGCACCGCTAAGAAGGGTGAGGTTCAGAAGGACTCCGTCCGCGAGTATGTAGATGTAGCTATGACCTTTGAGGAGCTTCAGGCTCTGTTCGATTCCAAGGATATCGACATCACCTCGCTCGAGGATGGTGTTCTTGATAATGCCTCCTACTACGGCAGAATTTTTGCCCGTAGCGGCGGTCTGTCGGATGCTGTCGCAGAGGGACTGCGCGAGCACGGCGATACCGATTTTGAGCTTAAGGCGTGTGCCTGCGACGGTATCGAGCAGTGCAAGGTCGCTCTGCTCAAGAAGTCGAAGAATCTGCTCGATGCCAACTTTATCGAGGGTATGGCGTGCGTCGGCGGCTGTATCGGCGGAGCCGGATGCCTTACTCACGGAGAAAAGAATAAGGCTGAGGTCGACAAATACGGCAGAGAGGGCCTTGAAAAGACCATTGCGGATGCGATTTCCGTACTCAAGCTCGGCGATAAAAAGTGACAAGCGCTGCGCGGAGTGAAAAGCTATGATGATTTTCGCACGCGCCTTGCGTAATTTAATGTCTGTCGTAATAATTCAAATAAAAATCCCCCCGCTGCGGGAGGTCGAGGCTTTCGTCCCGACCGTCCCTTGTGCGAGGGGGATTTTTTCTGTGAAAATATTATGCGAGAGCGCCGGAAAATCGGATTGTTTACATCGTTATTCCGCGCTCGGAGTCGCTTCCTGCCGCTTATTGCTTTGCGGCCGCGCAGGCTATCACGAAACGCATCTGTTCACCGCCGGACAGCTGAGCGGGAAAGTTGTTCGTTCGCACCTCGAATCTGACCTCCCGCAGTACATCGACGGGGTCGAGTGCGACTGATTATATTTGTTATAACAGCTTTTGCTTGAAAAATAAACGGTCAATTTGCGCTACGTTGAGAGGTTTTAACCGTACGGCGAAAAAAACGGCTCCCGCAGTCATACGGAAGCCGTTTGATATGATCATAGAGCGGCGCAGGTCAGAAATGTGCCTCGTAATAGAAGAAATCTTGCTTTTACAGATAATACTGTGCCTGCCGACGATACATTGTCGCATACAGCCCATTTAACTCCATAAGCTCACTGTGTGTGCCTTGCTCGACAAGTTTTCCGTGCTCCATCACGAATATTCTGTTTGCAAATTTCGAGCAGGACATTCTGTGTGATATCATTATGCTTGTCTTTTCTCCGAGAATGCCGAGGATATCCTCAAACAGTCTGCGTTCCGAAAGCGGGTCGATTGCGGAGGTCGGCTCGTCAAGGATGAGCACCTTTGAGTTCTTGCAGTATGCGCGTGAGATAACCAGACGCTGCTGCTCTCCGCCCGAAAGCTCAACGCCGTTCTCGAAAAACTTTTTGCTGTACGGTCTGTCAAGACCGATATCGCTTATCTTTTCGTACATTCCCGTTTTTTCAAGCGAGGGTTTTATCAGATCATTTCTTTCGTCATAATCGAAAATCAAATTCTCGCGAATCGAAAAAGCATTCAGAACATAATCTTGAAATACGGGAGCAAATACAGCCTGATAGGAGTCAAAATCGTATTCTCTGATATTCTTTCCATTGTAATAGATAGTACCTTCCGTAGGCTCATAAAGTCTGAGAAGCAGCTTTACAAAGGTCGATTTTCCTGCGCCGTTGTCACCGACCACGGAGATATGATCGCCATACTCTATCTTACATGAGAAATTTTCCAGTGAAAAGACATCCTGATGCGGATATTTGAAAGAGACATTTCTAAACTCTATGAACGGCACAGAATTTCCGGAAGGCAGGGGTGTGCTGCCTTCATTACGTATCGTCTCTTCGAGCTTCATGTACTTATTGAAGTCTTCATAATATATCGACGCGGTATAAAGAACACTGAAGGTCCAAACGATTTCTGAAATAGATGAAGCTATCTGATTGGATGCGTTTACATACAATATAAAGTTCACAAGCATGAGTCCGCCGGCGGCGTATTTATTGATTGCCAGAAGATATATAAGAAACAGCTCTCCGAGATTGCATATGCCGATAATAAGATCTATAAGAAAATCCTTTCGCTGCTTTTTTATCTCTATTTTTCTTGCATAGAGTATCTCATCCATGTATCTGTTACTTATCATGCCGTTTCCGTTATAGATTCTGATATCACGTCCGGCTTCAAAATCATAGAACAGCTCGGAGAGGTACTTGATCTTCTTTGTGTTTTTTGAGATTTCCTCCTCAAATGCGTGGTCAATCTTATCCTTCTTTGCTCTGATTATCAAAACAATGATGTTTTGTGCAAGCACTATCGGGTACAATCTGATATCGACCGAAATAATGAAAGCGCTCATTATAGCAAATGAAACTAAGTTACCGATAAGTACGCAGAAAATGCTGTAATGTACATCGCTGAAATTATAAATGTTATCAAATGCCTTATAATACTGATCGGTCATTGTACCGTCTTCGATGTCCTTTAAATCAAGGCGGGCATTTTTGCCGTTCAGATAATAGTACAGAGTATTTGTCGCATGCAATGATTTGTCCGATAGGTCACATCGGCTGTTTTCGATAAGTATCCCGAGAACGGCAATTACTCCGACCATCGTTGCAATAACGAGAGTAACTGCGGAATACTTATATCCCGCGCAAAGCCAGATAACTACCGACGGCAGAACGGTTATGATAAGCTGTCTGAGTTCTTGACTTATCCCGATAAAAACATCGAGAAACAAGAGCTTCTTGCAGTTTCGTATGAACATTGCAGACACTTCAAACGAGACCGTGAAAACTTTTTTAATTTTATCTGTCAATGCCACGGTTCATCCCTCCTTTTATATTCAGATTAACCGAAAAGCCCTGCCTGAGCAGAGAACATTTCCGTATACAGTGCGTTCGAGCCGAAAAGTTCATCGTGAGAGCCTATGGCCTCGAGTCTGCCGCCGTGCAGCAGAAGAATTTTATCGCATATTCGACAGCTTGACAGCCGATGAGATATGAATAAAACAGTCTTGTCCCGTGTAAGCGTGTTGAAGCTACGGTATATCTCATATTCGCTCTGCGGAGAGAGCGCAGATGTAGGTTCGTCAAGGACCATTACCGGTGCATCCTTGTAAAGCGCGCGAATTATTGCGAGCTTTTGCAGCTCTCCTCCCGAATAGTTTATCCCGTCGTCGGAAAATGTCTGTGTCACGAAGGAGTCTGTACTCACGCTCTGCAGTCCCATAGCGTCGAGCAAGGCACGAATCTTTTCTTCTTCATCCTTACGTAGCTTCTTGTCGCTCATTTTGATATTATCTTCAACGGTGAAGCTGAATATCTTATAGTCCTGAAAGACAGCGCTGAACAGGGGCGTGTAGTCAAAACGCTCTGTATCCATTAGCTTTCCGTTGATATATATATCGCCCTTTGTCGGATTGTACATTCCGAGAAGCAATTTGACAAGCGTACTTTTTCCTGCGCCGTTTTCGCCGATGACAGAGAACTTTTCATTTGAATTTACGGTGAAGGATATATCCTCAAGTACATATTCGTCGCTTCCGTTGTATGAAAAATAAACATTTCTGAATTCGATGGTTTTGAGTTCTTCGTCAAACAGTTTCTTCTTTTCGAGATTCTTCTTTAAATTCAATACACCGATCAACGTCGTCATAAGATTACTTGTTTTAAACAAACTGACAATACTGTTCGTAACGCCGCCGAGCGCCCCTCCGAAGGTAAACACCGCCGACGAATACAGCATGAAATCTCCCGCACTGATCCCCTCCGATATCATTTGATATGCACAGAATGCATACACGGCGAACAACTGGACGGCGTTTGCTATTTCAATGACAAGATAAGTCTTCTTTCGTTTTTTCGTGAATTTGTGAAGTGATGTAAACAGTTTATCGTTATATTCACGAAGCTTGCCGACAATATATCTTTGAAGCGTATATGTACGCACCTCTTTGGCGCGGCTGACATCTGTAAGCCAAAATCTGCTGTATTCCAGCTGTTTACTTACCGCGGTCTCCTCATGGAAGCGCTCTATTTCGTTTTTTGAGATAAGGACATTGCAGGCGGTGTTGACAGCCGTTATTCCGAGCGCCAGAAGCGACATCCACCATTTGATATCAAACGTTATATATATTGTCCCCGCTATTACAAAAACGGAGGATACTATGCTGATGAGCACCTGCGTGTAGTTTGAAAGTATGTTCTGATTGACGCATTTCTGCGCAAGCTCGAAATTATTGAGCGTATCCGGATTTTCGACCTCCTCAAATCTTACCGAAGTGCTGATATTCAAAATCTGAGAACGAAGATAGGCATTTATACGGTAATACGCATTTGAGACAGCCATATTCAATAGGCTTGATATATTTGATGTCAGACTCATTACTACCAAACAGCCCAGTGTCCAAAGAATCGACTGCGTATATTTGCCCGCCTCAAGAAAGTCAAGAAGGTATTTAAGGAAAAATATATTTATGTATGAGCTGAATATATTTATCAAAACCGATATTCCGACATTAACGAAAATCAATTTTTCTCGTTTGAATATAGTTTTAATATAGAACAAAAAGCATGAGAATTGTTTTTTCATATACGCTCCGAAATTTGGATTATTCTTGTGTTAACTGTTGGCATTTATTTAGAACTATAACCGAAGTTCATGTATGATGACTAAAAGAACTTCGGTTATAATTCGTTTTAGATATTAAATAAGTGTAGAGTAAATAAGATTATCCGTTTTTGCGTATTCCGGTAATAACCTTTATAAATCCATTGTGCCTGAGTATAATTAATCTTTGTAAATATTTATCACACTTAAATTCTATGCAAATCAATATTTAATATTTTCATAGAATATAATTATTTGTTGATATTATTATATAATATATACTTGCTTTAGTCAAGAGAATTGTTCAATTTCGCCTCGATAAGCATTGTAGAATTACAATAAAAGCGTTATAGCAAGAAAAAAAGAATAGCAATTGAGAGTCAAATGTGTTGCAGTAAAGGATAATGAGTACTTTTACGCAACTCATTCTTTTTACTCCTTCAATGACTTCAAAGCTCAGCTTGCCGTCCATCTTTGCAAATACAATAACTTTCCTATGCGCCCGCTTAACTGAATATCTCCTAAGGCTACTCTTGATAATTTCTTGAGTCTTAGTGTAACATATCATTGACAAACCAACACCGGTTCAAGTCCCGGCAGTCGAGGATTTATTGTTTTTTTGTGCCCTGAAATCGCATTTTAAAACTTGCCCCGAAAAAGCAAAAAGTCCCTGATTAATCAAGGACTTTCGGCTTTTGTGCTTTTTCGTCGCACAATCATGGCCTGCCCGACAGGATTCGAACCTGCGACCATCGGAATCGGAATCCGGTACTCTATCCAGCTGAGCTACGGGCAGATATTGATATAAAACTATTATACCATAAAAGGCAGGCTTTGTAAAGTCAAATCGCACTTTTTTACAAATAAAGTTTACACGGGACAGTGATGGTGTGTATTCGCCAACTTATTAAATATTTAGTCACTGTCTATTAACAATATGTTAAAGACATTTTGCGACATGTTGGCTATAATATAATTGCACTTTGCGGAAGAAGTAGGCAAAGCTGACATCTTCCGAGCTGAAGGCAAGGTGTTCTGATTCCGAAAAGGAACAGAGCAAAAAAAGAAAGGTTTGGTGTATAAAATGTACAAGTTTACGCTCAACGAAACGTCTTACCATGGCGCAGGCGCCATCAAGGCTGTACCTGAGGAGATCAAGAATCGCGGCTTTAAGAAAGCATTTGTCGCGTCCGACCCCGATCTTGTCAAGTTCGGCGTATCCAAGAAGGTAACTGACCTCCTTGAGGCTGCCGGCATTGAATATACTCTTTATTCCGATATCAAGCCCAACCCGACCATTGAGAACGTAAAGCACGGTGTTGAGGAGTTCAAGGCTTCCGGCGCTGACCTCATCGTGGCTTGCGGCGGCGGCTCCGTCATGGACACCGCCAAAGCCATCGGTATTATCATTGAGAACCCGGAATTCAGCGATGTAATCTCCCTGGAGGGCGTGGCACCCACCACCAAGAAGGCCGTGCCGATCATCGCCGTTCCCACCACTGCCGGTACAGCCGCCGAGGTCACCATCAACTATGTGATCACCGACACGGAGAAAAACCGCAAAATGGTGTGCGTAGATGTGCACGACATTCCCGTAGTGGCTGTTGTGGACCCGGAGATGATGGCATCCATGCCCAAGGGGCTGACCGCCGCCACCGGTATGGACGCACTGACCCACGCCATTGAGGGCTACATTACCAAGGCCGCCTGGGAAATGAGCGATATGTTCCACCTGAAAGCCATTGAGATCATCAGCAAGAACCTGCGCGGTGCCGTAGCCAACACCCCGGAGGGCCGCGAGGGCATGGCGCTGGGCCAGTACATTGCCGGCATGGGCTTTTCCAATGTGGGCCTGGGCATTGTGCACTCCATGGCGCACCCGCTGGGCGCTGTGTATGACACCCCCCACGGCGTAGCCAACGCCATTATCCTGCCCACCGTGATGGCCTACAACGCACCTGCCACCGGTGAGAAATACCGGGATATTGCCAAGGCCATGGGCGTTAAGGGCGTGGACGATATGACTTTGGACCAGGCGCGTGCCGCTGCCGTGGACGCTGTAAAGCAGCTGTCCCAGGATGTGGGTATCCCCGCCGACCTGAAAGACATTGTAAAGCCGGAGGATGTGGACTTCCTGGCGCAGAGCGCTTATGACGACGCCTGCCGTCCCGGCAATCCCAGAGACACCAGCGTAGAGGAGATCAAGCAGTTGTATCTCTCCCTGATGTAAATCTTTTTTGCAAGACAGCCGCACCGCTTCACCATGAGCAGTGCGGCTTTTTTTGCGCCCCGGCATTGTATTTCCCGATCATTTATGCTATGCTAAAGGCAATGTGAGGAAGAAAGGTGATCTACATTGACCATTTCTGACGCAATTCGCTATGTTGGCGTCAACGATACAGACATTGATTTGTTTGAAAGCCAGTACCCGGTGCCCCACGGCGTGTCCTACAACAGCTATCTGCTGCTGGACGACAAGATTGCCCTGCTGGACACGGTGGACAAGCGCAAATATGACGACTGGGCCGCAAAGGTGGACGCTGTTCTGGACGGGCGCACCCCGGACTACATTGTGGTGCACCACTTAGAGCCGGACCACGCCGGCAGTCTGCAAATGACCATAGAGAAATATCCCGAAGCCACCCTGGTGCTCAGCGCCAAGGCGCTGGCTATGCTGCCCCAGTTTTTTGACCTGCCGGCAGGCACCAAGACCCTGTCGGTGAAAGAGGGCGACACGCTGGAGCTGGGTCACCACACCTTGACCTTTGTGATGGCACCCATGGTGCACTGGCCGGAGGTGATGGTCAGCTACGAACAAACGGAAAAGGTGCTCTTTAGCGCAGATGCCTTTGGCAAATTCGGCGCCGTAGGCACGGACGAGCCTTGGCCGGAGGAAGCCCGCCGCTACTTTATCAATATCGTGGGCAAATACGGTGCGCCGGTGCAGACCCTGTTGAAGAAAGCCGCCGCCCTGGATATTGCCACCATTTGCCCGCTGCACGGTCCGGTACTGCAAGGGGACCTGACCCCCTATCTGCACCTGTATAACACTTGGAGCAGCTATCAGCCGGAAACCCGGGGTGTGTTCATTGCCTATGCCTCCATTTACGGCAACACGAAGACGGCTGCTCTGCTGCTGGCGGAGGAACTGAAAAGCCGTGGCGTAACGGTAGAAATCGCGGACTTAAGCCGCACGGATTTGGCACAGGCAGTAGCAAAAGCATTTCAGTACAGCCAAATGGTATGCGCCGCCCCCAGCTATGATGGCGGGGTGTTCCCGGTAATGGCGGACTTTTTGCACCACTTAAAGAGCAAGAGTTACCAAAACCGCACCGTGGCCTTGATTGAAAACGGCAGCTGGGCGCCCAGCGCCGCCCGCACCATGACCGCCCAGTTGGAGGAGATGAAAGCCATCACCCTGCTGTCGGGCACCGTCACCGTGCGCGCCGCCTTAAAGGACGCAGACCGCACCGCGCTGGCCGCACTGGCAGACGCGCTGGCGCAGTAAGGAGCAGACCATGGTTGTATATACAAACGCAGATTTTATCTCCCTGAATGAGGAGAATCTCACTTACAGTGTGCTGGTAGAGGACAAGGGCAAGATTGCCTATATCGGCTACAATACGCCCCTGTGTTACCGAGACGCCAAGGTGGTAGATCTGGAGGGCAAGGCGGTACTGCCGGCAGTAAACGACCTGATCCCGGTGGACTGCAAGGACGCCGGCTGCGCCGTACTGGCTGTGGGCGAAAGTGCCGACTTTGCCGTCTTGGACAAAAACATTCTCAAGGACCCTACCGCCTCGGTGGAAGTCGTGTACCTGAAAGGCCGCGACACCAGCAAAAGCCGCTTTCCGTTTTTTCATATCTAATATATAAGAGGTATCATAAAAAAAGCCTCCCTTGTAAAGGGAGGTGGGTTTGCCTCCGGCAAACTCGGAGGGATTTTTATTGAGATATAATCATAATAAAACCCTTGTGCCGAACGCCAAAGACTTGCGCAAGAATATGACAAAAGAAGAGCGCCGCCTTTGGTACGATTATTTACGAAAACAAGAAGTGCGCTTTGTTCGCCAAAAAATCATCGGCAAATATATTGTGGATTTTTATTGCGCAAAGGCAAAATTAGTCATAGAATTGGACGGTTCCCAGCACTATGAAGCCGATAAAGCCGCCCAAGACGCAGCAAGAACAAAATATTTAGAAAACTGCGGACTTACTGTGATCCGCATACCAAACAATGAGGTTCTGTCCAATTTTGACGGCGTTTGCACATATTTGGACTATGTGGTTCAAAAATCCCTCAGTCAAGCCTAACGGCTTGCCAGCTCCCTTTACAAGGGAGCCTTATTTTTTGCCGTTTTTTGAGGAAGTTTGCACGGGAGCCTTATTTTTTTGTCTTTTTACCGCTTTTACTTATGATTTCCCCTGCTTTTTCTTCTTATAGTGTATCAGCAGCACCACGGCCGCAAACACAGCGGCAGCGCCGAAAACCGCGCCAAAAGCAATGCCCGCAGTAGCCGGAGGCAGATATAACTTACCACCGTCCGACAAAGTGGGGGTCGCCTTTTCCGGCAATTTATACAAATCCGCACCGCTGTTTTTGCCATAGGCCACCTGCACCACGCTCACCTGGTACTTGCTCAGCTCCACCTGAAGGTCCGTACCAGGGGTCAGCTCCGTTTGGGTAGGCGCAGTGGTATTGCTGTCCAGTTCATTGCAGGCGGACTTAAATTTGCCTTGCAGGCTTTGGACGGACACCGCATTCGGTTTGTAGCCGTCCAGCTGCACATTCACCGTCCGATCCTTGCCGGAGGTATTCACCAGCTTAATATACAGCACCTGGTTCTCCGGGTCACAGGTAACGGACTGGTACACCCCGTCCTGTACGGTACTGCCGCCGTCAAAAGTGGCGTGCACATACTGCGTACCCACATTGTTGGCAAAAAGCATTTGCACATAATAAGAGGGAGTGAGCACCGTTTGGCGGCTGTCAAACCAAATGAGATTCACATTCCAGCTTTGGGCATTGACCTTGGCAAAGGTGGGGGCGTAGGATGCCATATCCACCACATCGCCGTTGCGTTCCAAGCCGGTCAGGTAGCTGGCTTCTTCCACCGCTTCCCAAATGTTGCTCTTGGTCTCTATGGTGCCGATCCCGGCAGAGGTGGCGGCGTACTCGCCCACAAACACATGGGCACCGGAGCGGTCAAAGCTGTCGTACCGATCATTGTGGTCAAACAGGTAGCCGTCATAGGTATAATAATGCTCGTCCACCACCGTGTCCTTAAATTCCCGGTCAATCCACGCCATATTGCCGTCGTAAGCGTCCCCCTCCAGGTAAGTACCGGCAGAGGAGATCACAGTGATCTGCGGGTATTTCTCTTTTACCGCCTTGTAAAGCGCCTTGAAGTTGCGTTCATACACGGCGCCCCAGTTCTCATTTCCCAGACCGATATATTGTAGATTAAAGGGCTTGGCGTGGCCGTTGGCCGCCCGCAGTGCGCCCCAGTAGCTGGTGGTGGCGTCGCCGTTGGCGTACTCAATCAGATCCAGTACATCCTGCACATAATTGTCCCACGCATCCGTGCCCGGGCGCAGAGCGATGGTGTCCAAATACGCCTCCCAGTCGGCGGCGCTGTTGATGTTCAGCTTTTTGATTTTGTCCGTATATTCCGTGCGGGCGTCGGTATCCTTTTCGTCCAGGCCCACCTTTTCCGTCAAATACGCCTCCCACTGCGCGTCGGTCATGCCCAGTTTGGCATACGCTGCCGCGTGGTCATCATAGGCCGCCCGCGGCTGGCAGCTGAGCCCCACATTCACAATGGGCAGCGCCAACGCGTTCAGATCCGCGCACAGCTGGAAATACTCGTGGTAACCCATGGCGTTGGTGTTGTTATAGTCCCGGCCGTTGTCGTCCTTCCACAGGTTCTCACTTTGCTTGCGCTCCTCCAGGGGACCGATGGTATCTTTCCAATTATACAGCTGATCCAGGCTGCCGCCCTCTGCCAGGCACCCGCCGGGAAAGCGAATAAACCGCGGGTGCAGATTTTGCAGCGCTGCAAACAGGTCGCTGCGCAGGGTGGTATATTTCCAGCTGTCGCTGCCGTAACCGTAGCTGCCCTGGGGCACCAGGGTGACAAAATCCAGGTATAAAGTTCCCTCACCCTCCAGCTGAAATACTAAGGCGCCATCCTTGCTGGCACTGGCGGTCAGCGGTACAGTCAGCTTGTTCCAGGCGCCGCCGGTTTTGCTCAAGTCCAGCTGCACCGCCGTCTGCTTGCCGTCGCCGCAGTCCAAATACACCTGCGCGGTGCCAGTAAAGCCGCCGGAGCGCACATAGCAGCTGAGATCATACACCTGATCCGCCACAAAGCCCATATCCGCCGTGTTGGCTTTCTTTTTATCATATTTATCCGTCTTGTATTTATAAATCTCCGTAAAGCCCAGGTTCGTCAGGCTGCCCTTGCCGTCCACCGTCACCTTGGCGTAGGTGGGATTGTTCTTATTTAGGGGCAGGTTGCCCTCGGTGGTCAGCTCCAACCCATCCGCCACCCAGCCGGTGGTAGGCGCAGAGGCGTACTCAAAGCTGTCGTTATTCACCAAATTGGACACCAAGCCCCCGTCGCAGGCGTAGCTGATGTCCTCGATAAACGCACCGTACAAATGATCCGAGATGGCGGTTTGCTTGGCGTCTGCCGCCACACGCAGCACTGCCTTATCCGCTGCCTGCACCGGCAAGGCGGCGCCCAAGGTCAGTGCACCGGCCAGCAGTGCGCAAAAAATCCGTTTCATATATAGAACCCCCTCTATTTTATACCTTTATTATAACATACCGCCCTGCCCCGGCGCAACTAAAAAAGGCCGTGCCTGCACGCAGTGTGCATTTTTTTGTTATAATTTTATCGAACTTTTTAATATACTTTGTCAGTATAGAACATATTAAGATTTTGTCTATTTTTCAAGTCGGTTGACAGCGCCGAACCCTTGCCGTATAATAAATCTATTAAAAAGGTAGGTATTCGCTATGGAACAGGCATTTTCCAGAACAGAATTACTCTTGGGCAGCAGCGCTCTGGAGCGGCTGGCCGCCTCGCGGGTGGCGGTATTCGGCATTGGCGGCGTAGGTGGCTATGTGTGCGAGGCTTTGGCCCGTACCGGCGTGGGGCACCTGGATCTGATCGAC
>URAP01000031.1 GCA_900545935.1 uncultured Eubacteriales bacterium | reverse complement strand
ACTTTTCAAGCGATTCCTTGTTTCGATTGCTTTATTCGGTTTTCAATGGACATCCTGAAGGACGGCTGCGCCGTCCTTTTTTTGTATTATTACTTTATCCGGTTGAGGACTGGAAGTTCGAAACAGACAACCACCCGCAATGCTGGTGCACGACAATTTCTCTCATGCCGTTTAAAGCAAACATATGCTTATGTCTTGACATTGTAGTATAATTGTCTTATAATAATTCTTAGATGAGATGCCGTTTCCAGGGCGAAACTCCCGAAGCCGCCCCAAACCGTTTGGTCGGTTGGCGGTATCTCTTCTTTTTTACTTTAAGCAGACGTTATTTGCTTGACAAAAATATATTTGTATGTTATCTTATATTTGCGGTCGGGTACCTCATTGTTGAGCCGTCATTGCGGCTAATTCCGCATTGGCGTCAGCCGAGGATTCGACCGCTTTTTATTATTGACAAGTGAGTTATTTCTTGTCATATTAAATACGGTAGTGATCACGTCATTGCGGATACGCCGGGCAGACGCTGTTCTGCGGTGCGCCCGCCGACGGTCACTGCCTTTATTTTATATCCGACCGTATACATATTCGTAATATTGTGATAAATATACAGAATATCACCGAATTATGCATATGACTCTATTTATTTAACCGCTTTACTTTTTCGCTCAAAAGTATTATAATACCGTCATATTCTATTAATTTCGGCATTACTGCTCGGAGGCACATCGTGGAAAAAAATCGCCTTAAAAAACTCGGCTCATCAGCTATTCTGCTTGCTACCGCAATAATATGGGGCTTTGCCTTTGTCGCACAGACTGTCGGCGCGGATTATATCGGCGCATTCACCTTTAACGGTATTCGCTTTCTGCTCGGTGCTCTGTCGCTGATACCGGTTATTCATTTCTTTGAAAAGACCGATATGACTCCCGAGCTTAAGAAGAAAACGCTTATCTGCGGCAGTATTGCCGGTGTGTTCCTTTTTTCTGCATCTACACTTCAGCAGTTCGGAATTCAGCTGACCGGAAATGCCGGCAAGGCAAGCTTTATAACCGGTTTTTACACAGTGCTTGTTCCGGTTGCGGCGTTCTTTATACTCCACAAGAAGGTCAGTCCTTTTACGTGGGTGGGTGTTGTTTTTGCCGTGGTCGGACTGTACTTTGTGTGCATGAACGGCGGGGAATCCTTCGGCTTCGGCGATGTTCTGACACTTATAGCAACCTGCTTTTGGACGGCGCATATAGTTTTTATCGATTATTCGACCGAGTCGATCCCGCCTATCCGTTTTTCGATGGTGCAGTTCTTCGTGTGCGGCTTCCTTAGTGTTATATGTGCGCTGATTTTTGAGGATATTACATTTTCGAGCATCACGGCGGCGGCGCTTCCGATAATCTACGGCGGCTTTATGTCTGTCGGTGTTGCATATACATGCCAGGCTGTCGGACAGAAATATGCAGACCCTGCGCCTGCGGCAATAATTCTCTCTACCGAGTCGGTTTTCGGTGCTATCGGCGGCGCGATCATTCTCGGTGAACGTATGCAGCCGCGCGGCTATATCGGATGTGTGCTTATTTTTGCGGGAATAATTCTCTCGCAGATCACTCCGAAAAAATCGAGTGGTTCAATTCCGACCGGTGATGTGAAATGATCGCAGCTGCTACCTGATATTGCATAGTTATTCAGCTTCTGTTTCAATATAGAGTAATTTACCCGAGAAAACGGATATATGTGTCCGTTGCCTCGGGTATTTTATAAATCGTTTTCGAGCTATGAGAGATGCTGTCGAGATTGATTTTACATCCTCGCGTCGCAGCTTAGTATATAAGTTCGGAATCCGGATAGGAGGCTGTGCCGTCAAAGCAGCTCCACGGATATGTCTGCGGCGGCGAGGAATGCACCTCTATCCTGCTGCCGTTTAACGGATGAATAAATGAAATATCGTTGCACCACAGCGCCGTCTTGCAGTCGTTCTCCCTGCTTCCGTATTTTCTATCTCCGAGCAGCGGCAGCTTTCTCGATGCGAATTGAACTCTAATTTGATGTGTTCTGCCTGTATGCAGTCTCACCGACACAAGCGATATCGGTGCTCCGCTGTGCGAGGTTGCTGTGCTTTGCAGGGAATATTCGAGCAGAGCTTCCTTTGCTCCTCTGCGTGCGCGGCGGACGATGAATGATTTGTTGCAGCGTCTGTCATGAAACAGCAGATCGCGCATTTCGCCCTTTGTCGGATCCGGTGTCCCCGAAACTACGGCGAGATAGTGCTTTTCTGCTTTATGCTGTGAAAACACTGCTGACAGCATTGCTGCCGCGCGTTCGTTTTTCGCCAGCACGAGAACCCCTCCGGTTCCCTTGTCGAGCCTATGTACCGGATAGCATGTGCATCCGCACAGCTTGCCTGCCGCGGTCGGAGCATCCGTTTCGTTGTCGTCGATCTCCGATGACATTCCCGGCTGTTTTTCTACAATTATAATATCTCTGTCGGTGTAGAGTGCTTTTATATCAGGCATTTGCGAATTTCCTTTACTTTTTAACATTACTGATACACATTAGTTCGTTTAGAAATAATTTACCATAAAAATTTTTTTCTGTCAATGGAAAATAGTATTGACATTTTCCTGTTTCTGTGCTACAATATACTCACAGAATATCTTTTTTTAGGAGTGATTGTAATGAAAAAGATTGCAGCATTAGTTCTTTCCGGTCTGATGATTCTTTCGCTTGGCGTTGCTTCTTTCGCAGCGCAGGGCGACAGCGCCGAGGATCCCGGCAAGCTTGTTATTATAGATGCCAAGGATAAGGATGGCGCAGACATTAAGGATCAGGTCAAGGTCGTTGAAAACGACGAATCCAAGAAGGCAAAGGAGGATGCTTCTCAGAAGGTTCTCTCCGATGTACTCGGTAAGGATTACAAGGCTTCTCTCGCTGTTGACGCAGCGTATGATCTTGATTACACCGGAAGCAGTTTTCCTCTTAGCGTAACCTTTGAGTACAAGAGCGCAAAGAGCGGTGATACCCTCTACGTTCTTCAGAAGACCGCTGACGGTTGGAAGCGTCTCGACGCAACCGTAGCAAACGGCAAGGTCACTGTTGCTTTTGCATCTGCTGATCCCTTTGTTATCGTTCGTGATACTGCTTCCTCGAGCTCCGATTCGCCTAAGACCGGTTATAATTCCGCTCTTATCGCAACCGTTGCTCTCATCTCTCTTGCAGGCGCAGCGTACGCTACCAAGCGTGCAGTAGCCGCTCATAACTGAGAATCGTCATAACGTGCAGCATCCACCCGGTTCTCGGGTCGGGTGCTGCTCTTTTTTTCGCCGTGTGATGTGCTGCATGCGAGCGGTCTTTGAAAGCTGTCTTTCGGATGCGTACGCATTTTTTATGATATATATTCTGCATTTCTGATACGCGTTTGTCTCTCGGATATTTTGATGCTCTTGATATGTATCGGCTCGGCTCGGACGTATATTCGCTTTTGCGTGATCCTTTTAAGGCGCTTATACAATTTTTTTGAAAAAATATTTTGTTTCGACGACAGACGGTTAAGAATATAGCTGCACGTTTGAATGGTAATTTTTAAGTAGTTTTAATGGATAGATAAGGAGGCTCGGTATGGCTCGGAACGGTAAAGTGACCGCATGGACGGTGGTGTCGATCGTGTTCGGTGCGGTATTTATTGCCGCGTGTATCGTGCTTGTTCTGACAACGCGTGGCCGCGAGCAGAACTACGACGATTATAAAAATGAGACCACTGCCGAATCTGCCGATACAAGTGCGTCGGATGAGACCACCGCGTCGACAGATCCTGCGCTGCCTGAGAATCCGATAAATTTTGATGCACTGCGCTCCGATTATCCGGATGCGGTCGCATGGATAAAGGTTGCGGGAACACCGATAGATTATCCGGTCGTTTGCTCGGACGAGAGCGAGCTGTACTATCTGCGCAGGGACGCGGCGGGCTCATACAGTGTCTCCGGCTGCATCTTTATGCAGAGCTTGAACGAGCGCGATTTCACCGACCCGAATACCGTTCTTTACGGTCACTACATGCCGGACGGCAGCTTTTTCGGAGCGCTGCATAATTTCCGTGACCGTACATTTTTTGATGAGAATACCGAGATAACGGTGTATATTCCGGAGCATGTTCTGACATACGAAATTTTTGCTGCATACGAATACGATTCGCGCCATATTCTCAAATCGTTTAATATGCATGACCCGGAGGTATTTAAGGAATATCTTGATTCCTGTCTGCATCCGAGCTCGATCGAGCCTAATATTCGTGACGGCGTTACACTCGGGCGGGACGACCGTATAATAACGCTCAGCACCTGCCTTGTGAGCGGTGCTGACAATAAAAGATTCTTAGTTCAGGGAGTATTGCGTAATGATGAAGCGACACGCTGAGGGCAGGAAAAGCGAAAAGAAAAACACTCTTGCACGGGTTCTGATCACTATCTGGGCGGTGATAATGGTTATCTGCCTTGCCGGTGCGGGTGTATTTGTTTATATGTATCATTCCGGCCGCGGCAGATTTGCGGTAGATCCGAGCGAGACTGTGCCGATAGACGCACCGGACGGCGCAGTTACCGACGAGAGCGGCGTAACATATAATGATAAGCATTATGTTTACAATACGAATATCGTAACGATCCTCGTTATGGGGGTTGACCGCGAGACTATGGACAGCAATGGCGAGATCGGCTTTAACGGTCAGTCGGATGCGAATTTTCTTGTTGCACTCGATACGAAAACCGGAAAGATAAGTATGATATCCGTCTCGCGTGATGCGATGGTCGATGTTAATGTTTATACGCGTCTCGGCGGCTTTGTCAAGACCGATCGTATGCAGCTCTGCCTTGCATATGCATACGGAGACGGCAGGGAGACGAGCTGTAAAAATGTCGTCCGTTCGGTGTCGCGCCTGTTCTATAATATTCCGGTGCATTGCTATGCTGCTATCGACATGGAGGGTGTTTCCCGCATCGTTGATGCTGTCGGCGGCGTGACCGTTCCCGAATATACCGCTGACGGAACCGAAAAGACCGGGCGTTACATTACGCTTGACGGCTACAACGCTCAGCTTTATCTGAGAAGCCGTGACAAGTCGAATATCGACTCGAGCTCACTGCGCCTCGGGCATCAGAACGATTTTATAAGCGCCTTTCTCTCCAAGATACAGACGATGGCGCGTGAGGATATAACCGGTACGCTCTCGCTCTACGGTATCGCGAAAAACTACGCCGTTACCGATATTTCCGCGTCGCAGCTTGCGTTTCTTGTGACGAACTATATCGGCGGTGTTACCGAGATGAAAACGTATACCGTCCCCGGAGCAATGACGGTCGGCGGCGACCACAGTGAGTACAATGTCGACACCGACGCGTTGTATGATATCATACTCGAGGTATTTTATAATTACGAATAAGCCGTACCGAAGCAATGCGTCGACGGCAAAAGGACTTTTTCTGCTATGATCTTTGATGCCCATGCTCACATATATCCCGATAAGCTCGCTGCGCGTGCCGTAGCGGCGCTGAACGGCTTTTACGATTTTGTCTGCGACGGCGACGGAACCTATGATGATTACACCGCCGCCTGCCGTAAGGGCGGAGTCGAGGGATTTCTTCTGCTCGGAGTTGCTACGAACGCACATCAGAACCGTTCGGTCAATGCTTTTGTTGCCGAATCGGTGCGACGCGCGATAGCCGAGGGCTTTCATGCTTACGGCTTTATGGGAATAAGTCAGGATATTGACGATTTTGAGTCAGAGGTAAATGTCTCGTGCGCGGACGGTCTTTGCGGCGTTAAGATACATCCCGATATTCAGGGCGTGGACATTCTTGATCCGCGCATGCTTGAGCTGTACGAGCTGCTTCAGGCTCGTGATCTGCCGATCTGCTTCCATGCGGGGGATCATCGTCCTCAATTTCGCAATTCGGAACCTCCGAAGATCGCACGTGTGGCACGGCTTTTTCCGCACCTGAGGATAAATGCGGCGCATTTCGGCGGATATACCGTGTTCGATGACGTAGGTACGCTTTTTTCCTGCGAGAACGTGCATGTCGATCTTTCATCATCGCTATGGCTTATAGACCGTGAACGGGCGCTTGGGCTGATCTCATATTTCGGAACCGAGCGTGTCATGTTCGGCACCGATTACCCGGTCAAGCGCGCGGAGGATGAGCTGCAGAGATTTGAAGCGCTCGGACTTTCTGACGCGGATGCCGAGCGGATACTCGGTGAGAATTTCAAAAGCTTTGTTATCGGAAAATGACCCTTCGGCAACCGTAGCTATTTGCGCAGAGCCTGCACCGGATGCCGAAAGTATTAAACGGTCGACAGTCTGCGGCTCGGAGTCGAAGCTTAGATGGGAGCCGAAGCCGATAGAACGCAGTCGAAGCGGTGAGATCCAAAAGCCGAGAGGGTCGGAGCCCGAAATTATTATTTAAGGAGAGGCGCTATGGAGAGCGGAGCAAGAGAATATGCCGGCATTGAAAAGCTGCTCGAGACTGAGCCGTTTATCATATGTCCCGTCCACGGCGACAGTATGTATCCGTTTATTAATGAGGACAGAGACTTTGTCCGGCTCGAGAAGCCACACGGCGTGCTTGCTCCGTACGATCTGCCGCTCTATCGCCGTCCGAGCGGAAAGCTCGTCCTGCATCGGATAATCGAGGTACATCGCGGCTATTATGTTATATGCGGCGACAACCGCAGCTTCCGCGAAAATGTTCCGTATGACTGGGTCGTCGCTGTGTCTACCGGTGTTATTCGCGACGGTCGATATATTGCCGCCGACAGTGAGGAATATAAGCAATATCTCGAGGAGAATGTTGTCGGAGTTGTACCGGAGACACGTCGGGTACGTCGCAAGATTCTCAATGAGTGGTATACCGTGCTTTCGCTTTGTTCGGCGCTGCTCGGCAGAGGCAGGTCAAAAATATACGAGGACTGCTATCCGCCGAGACTTATGCAGATACTGCGCAAGCTATCTCTCGCATCGGCTCTTGCACCGTGTTTCCCCGAAACGGTCTCGGAAAAGCTCGGGCGGGAGGTACAGTCGCTGCACGACGAAACGGCGGCTCTCAGAGCGGAGGAGCGTCGCATACTTGCAGCGCTTGCCGGAGCGGACATTTCGCTCGTGTCTCTCGATCTTTGGCATGCCGATTCGCGTTTGGATGGCGTTTGCGGCGGTGCCGGACTCGGTTCGGCGCTTGTGTCGGCATCCGATGCAGAGCGAGCAGAGACGGTCATGCGCTCGCTCGGATATGAGTGCAAAAGAGCACGGGACGGAGGTATTGTCTGTCATCGTACCGATACTAACGGAAATGCGCAGGATAGAAAGGTCCCGGAGAGAAAAGTATCGAGCGGAGCCGTGAGCGGATCATACTGCGATGCGGCGGAGGCATTTGTTATCTATTCGGATGCCGCTCTTCCGTCCTGTTTTTCGCTTTCTGCAATTATCGACAGGGCTCGCAAATGCGGCTATTCACGCTGCGATTTATCGGGCGTTGTCGGACGTGTCGGCTCTGTCGATGCCGACGAGCGCCGCGATGCTGTCGACACGCGCTGCGACGACGGCGGTACGGAGTGCCGCCGGATCGGAAGCGATGACTGCTCCCCGGGCGGCGAAAAGCTGATCCTGCCGCAGAAGCGCGACCTTCTTGAGCTTATGTGTGCGGGATATGTCGGTCGATATCTGCCCATAGTTACCTCCCTTGTCGCCGCGCTATGGCGAGGCGAATTGTCGAATGGTTCGGAAAATAATGAAACGGAGCATATGTATGACACGGCGAAAAAAACGCTCGAGAGCGATATGTTTGCCGAGCCGTACCCGGATTATAAGGCGCTATGTGCTGCGTTCGGTTATGCCGGAATACCGACATCTGATGCGCCGAGCGAGAACGAGAAGCGGATAGCTGCAAGAATGTCAACGCCGCTCGGACGGATATTTCCGCCGCTGTCGGTTATGCAGAATTATTATCCGGTGCTGTATTCCGCGCCGGTCTTGCTGCCCGCGTGCTGGTGTCGGCGTATGCTCGGTGCTGCCGCAGGTCGTATCTTACGCAGAAAATAAGCGCTTGGCAGCGTACTATTCATCCTGCATAGGTATGTCGGCTGTCCGGTCAATGATCAATTAAAGAAAAAACTACGGGATGTCAAATTGTCGGCATCCCGCTTTTTGTATCTGAAAAGAGCATTTGTGCCGAGCGAGAGCTACACCGCTTGCCTCGCTTATATCTCCTCGCCGTCTCCGTACCGTCCGTAAAGCCGTGCGAGACGATTCCATGTGAGTGTGTCGACGATGCCGTCCTCTTCTATCCTATATATCTGCTGCAGCTCTCGTATCGCGTTTTCCGTCGGCTCGTCGTAGATTCCGGATAGCTCGACGAGTGACGCAGTTTCCATAACGGCGGACAGCGAGTTCAGCATAAGCTGCACCATCAACACATCTACGCTCTCCTCGCCCGCTGAGATGCCGTTTTGCAGAGAGCTCTGAACAGGTGCAACGCCGTGCGGCGGAGATAGCTTCTCGTGAACGGCTGCATAGCTGCTCTTGAGCGTGTTGTAGGTGTCTATGTCAAGCTCGCCGTCTGCGTTCATTCCCTCTATCCGCTGAAACTTTTCTATTTCCTTTCTTGTTGGATCGTCAAGGCTGCCGCCGACGTGCAGCGGCGACAGCTCGGCATGCTTCTCCGAATGCAGCGACAGCCGCGTCAGCATTATCTGCGTCTCGCGTACAACGCTCGGTCGATCTGTGATGCTTCTGTCGGGCTCTGCTGTGATGTTTTCTTTGTTCATGTTGCCCACTGTCCCTCCTGCCGGTTTTCGGTCCCGGCGATATTGTTGTATGTGTTTGCTATCGAGTACCAGACTACCGGTCCAACAACGCCGTTGACATTCAGCCCGAAAAGCTCTTGATAGTCCTTTACCGCCTGCTCGGTCTGCGCACCGAATATGCCGTCCGGCGTCAGCTCGGTTATACTCGGATAGTCCTGCCGTATAACGGAGAGATACGTCTGCAGCAGTCTTACATCCTCTCCCTCGGAGCCGAGCAGCAGGTTATTGCCGGGAAACGGAACTGCTGCTGCGCCGCTCTCGTCCGGCAAGGAGCGGACGAATGCGAGATAGTTTTCGTACATAAGGTCAAAGGTCGGCTCGTCGATAACGCCGGTCGCAGGCAGGCCCATCGTCGTCTGAAATGCTGATACCGACGCCTCGGTCAGAGGACCGTATATTCCGTCGATTTCGATCGAAGGTACGGTGTCGTAGTAGCTCGAGATGAAATTGAGATAATACTGTATTACCCGTACCTCGTTTCCCGTGCTGCCGGGCGCGATCTCGAGAGGGAATACGATAGGTATCTCATCGTAGGTTATCTGTTCGGAGTTCAGCTCACTGAGCTTCTTTACCGCCGTGTAGACCCTCAGAACCTCATACCATGTTGAACGCCCGGTTATACCGTCCGTTGTCAGCGAAAATGTGCGCTGAAATTCGGTCACGGCATCGCGGGTCGAGAGGTCGTATATCCCGTTGACGTTTGCGATCTTCGGAATATTCGGATAGTTGCTCGATATGCGGTTTAGGCGCGCTTGCAGAATAGCGACATCGTTGCTCGCAGCGCCGAGCCGGAGCACATACGGCGGAACGCTTGTTTCAAATCCGACTACCGGCGCATTTTCAACCAGCTCGATATTGTCCCCGTAATAGCTGCGCAGTATCTCGATAGGCGACAGCCCCTGCTCGGCGAGCGCGACCGTGCCCCATTGAGAGAGCCCGCTGCAGGTGGTAGTAGTTCCGTTGCAGTATTGAGCATACAGCGGCTCAATGCTGCCCTTGCGCCTTATATACGTTGTCCATAGCTGTTCGGCAAGCTCGCCTACGTTTTCGAAGGTATCGCGTCCGTTTACAAACGTCTGGTCGTATGCGGGAAGAGAGGTGATGTCAAAGTCGAAGCCGCGGCTGCGGTAGTATTCGGTAAAGACACGATTCAGAGCAAACGATATCTGCGCGATAATGTTTGCGGCGATTGCCGTCTCAGGCCATGTCGGGTAGATCTCACTTGAGGCGACATTCTTTATATAATCAAGAAATGTGACCGTAACATTCGGTGCGTATGTCCCGGGAGGACCGAGATGTACGGTTATATTCTCGGGTATGTACGTCTCTATCGGACTCGGTCTAACTGTATATTCCTCCGGCATATGCGCTCTCCTTTCGCTGTTTTTCTGTCGGAAATGCAGCGCACTCCGTTAAAGCTCTGCGTTAGGCTCATAAATAATTACCTCACCTCCGCCGATAGCCGAGACCGGTATCAGCTCGACCCGCTGAATTGTGGTTATTTCCGGATAGACAGCAACACCGAGGTTCTTAACCCCGTAGAAGCCGGGCGCGGAGGTGTCGATGCTGTACAGCTCATACGGGATGCCTTCTCCGGGACGGAAGCTCTCGCTCGGCGCGGGGGCGGGGAGTACGAACATATCGGTCTGACCGCCGGAGTTTGTTATGGCGGCGTTTATCAGCCCGCGCGCAGGGTTTGACACGGTAACGAGTGCATTCGATACGGGATATGCGCCGGAGGCTGTAAAGACCTGAACGCGCAAGCGTCCGGTGTAGCCGTCCTCCGCAGCTCCGTCGCCGCTGTCCACGCTGGCGCCCGTCCCGGCAGCGGGCTCGTCGTCGCTGCCTGCATCGCTGCTGCGCCGAGCTTCGTTTTCCGCGGCATTATTTCCGGCTCGATCGCCGTTATCATCGGCTCGGTTTATCGTGCTGCTGCCGTTATTATCGGCTTTGACGACCTCCGCGGCGTTCGCTGCGGCATGCACGGCATAGACCGTATTCATGCTTGCGCTGACGCTTGCGGCTGTATCGCCTCCGGAGACGGTGCTTATGCTTGCGGGTGCGGCATATTTCGAGGCTGTGCTGCTCGGATCGCCATTCTCGGCTGAAATGCTCCGAACTCTTGATGCTGCATTATTATTCTTGTCGCCGTCGACAGCTGTATCGTCCGGTGTAGCCGAAGCTGTGATCGCTTCGGTGCTGCCGCGACTTACTTCTTCTGCCGTTCGCGCCTCACCGTCGATTCCGATTGTCTCTGCGCGATATCCGCGTGCCATTACAGCTCGTGCGGTGTGATCGCTTGTGCTTGGCGAGACGCTTTGAGTAAGCTGAGCTGTATTTACACCAACTCTGCGGGGAGTATATGTATTCGTTTTTACCGTCGGCGCTTTCAGCGTATTTCTGTTTTCTTGACCTGAGCCGGTTGATAACGATGCCGGAGTCGGTCTCGGTCTCTGAATTTTTCCGTTCATGATATCTCCTTTTCGGTTATGCGGCATTATGCCTTCCGTGCAGCTGTCGCTTTCGTCATATTGTATGCGCGGCGGTGTGCAAATGTGAAAAAAGTCTTGACTGAGCGGCTCGCATGTGATACCATATTGGCGTACGATCGTGCCGCCTCGCGGCGCATCGGAGCAGGGCTGCACGGCGGCTCTTAAAAAGAAAGGTATCTGTAGATGGACAAGATGGAGGCGCTTGTCGCCGATATAAAAAAGAATGCGATAACACACGGCAGTCTGCCTTTTTGGAGCTGGAACGATAAGCTCGAGCCGGAGGAGCTGCGCAGACAGATACGCGTGATGAAGGAGCTCGGAATGAACGGCTTTTTCATGCATGCCCGCTGCGGACTTGTGACCGACTACCTGTCGGACGAGTGGTTTGAGTGTGTCGGTGCCTGCATAGACGAGGCTAAAAAGCTCGGTATGGAGGCATGGTCTTACGATGAGAACGGCTGGCCGTCCGGCTTTGCCGGCGGTGCATTGCTCGAGGAGCGCGATAATCTTGCCGGCTTCCTTCGCATGGAGTCGACCTCAGAGTATCCGTGCGGTGAAAATGTACTCGGTGTTTACCGAATAGAAAACGGCGCGCTTCGCCGTCTTGATGCATCGGACGGCGGAGAATATCTTGTTATTTATGAGGAGAGGGATCCGTCGTATATCGACGCGTTCGACCCCACGGTTACAAAAAAATTTCTCCGCTCTACTCATGAGGAATATAAGGCACGTATCGCACCGGAGAATTTCGGCACGGTAATGCCGGGCTTCTTTACCGACGAGCCGCAGTATTTCAGACTCGCACCGCCGTATTCAAAGCTGCTTCCCGAGGCGTTCGAGAGTGAGTACGGATACAGCGTGTTCGATGCTCTGCCTGCGCTCTTCGTTGATTTTGACGGTGCAGAGCAGCTTCGCCATGACTACTATCGTCTTGCGCACAGAATGTTCATAAATAATTTTATAAAGCCTATTCACGAATGGAGCGAGGAAAACGGCTGCCGTATAACCGGCCATGCCATCGAGGAGGCTTCTATTTCGGGACAGATGTGGTGCTGCGGCGGTGTTATGCCTTTTTACGAATATGAGGATATTCCCGGCATAGATTATCTTGGAAGAGGACTCGCGGGCGACCTTGCGTCCAAGCAGCTCGGTTCGGTTTGCGCTCAGCTCGGTAAGAAGAAGGCGATATCCGAGATGTTTGCCTGCTGCGGATGGGATGTTACCCCGCTCGAGCTGCGACGCATCGCCGAGATACAGTATGTAAACGGCGTAAATATGATGTGCCAGCATCTGTATTCGTATACCGAGCGCGGACAGCGTAAGCGTGACTATCCGGTTCATTTTTCGGAGCATAATCCATGGCAGTTCGCACTTGCCGATTTTGACAGATACTTTAACAATCTCGGCTATACGCTTTCGCTCGGAGAGGAGTATGCAACTACGCTTGTCATACATCCGATACACAGTGCGTGGATGCGCTACAAGCGCCTGCAGGATGCGGATTCCATCGCAGAGCTGCAAGACAGTCTTTTCGGGCTTGTAGAGCGCTTGTCCGGCTCTCAGATCCCGTATCACTTCGGAGATGAGTGCATGATGGAGCGTCTCGCGTCGGTCGAGCGCGAGGACGGTAAGGTATATATACGCATCGGCAGATGCCGATATGAAAATGTTGTCCTGCCTCTTGTATATACGCTCGATTCTTCGACTGCTGCGCTTTTGCGCGAGTTTACCGAGTCGGGCGGAAGACTCTGCCTCTATGCAGAACCGCCGTATGCAATAGACGGCAGGATTGCGGACTGCTCGTGGCTGCGCTCGAATGTCACGCTCGACGAGATACGTGAGACTGCTGCCGCACGTCTGACGGTCGGCTCGGGCTATGACGTGCGTCTGCGCATGGCAGTGCGCCTGACCGAACAGGGCAGGATCGTTTATATAATTAATCGCAGCGATGATGCCATAGATAATATTATGCTGGAGCTTGACGGCGCGGACGGTGCGGTCATGCTCGATATGAACGACCTTACCGAGCACGCCCTTGTGACAGCGCGCGGAGAGGGCGGGCTTCAGCTTCGCTTTGCGCTTGAAAAGGCGGGCTCTGTCGTCATTGTTGAGCGCAGCGGAGCTGCCGCTCAGAGCTGCGGTGATACGCTTCCCGTTAAGCGCTATGACGGTGCTACGGTCGGTCTGCCCGAGCGTTGGAGGCTTACCGAAAAGCCGAAAAATATGATGACCCTCGACTATGCGCGGCTGTCCTATGACGGTGTCAGCTATACCGAGCTGCTGCCCGTTCCGTGCATTAAGGAGCGGCTGTACCGCGAGCGGTATGAGGGCAGACTTTGGATGAAGTATGAGTTCAATGCGGAGTATCTGCCGCAGGATCTTACCTGCGTTGTCGAGCCTATGCGCGGACTCGGCGTTTCGGTCGGCGGCAACGAGCTTTCTGCCGACGGCGACTGGTGGTATGATCGTACCTTCAAATGCTACCCCATCGGAAACAGCGCGCAGCCCGGCAGGACAGAGATCATTGTTTCTTTTGATTATTTTCAGAGTGAGCATGTATATTATGTGCTTTTCGGAGGCGTTTCCGAAACATTACGCAACTGCCTTGTATTTGACACTGAGATAGAGAATATATATTTAACCGGATCGTTCTGTGTTCGTTCTGACAGCGGATATAAGAAAGGTGAGCGAGAAACTCTGCTTGCTGACGGTGACTTTACCCTTACCGAACAGCGTGACACAGTACTGCTGTCTGATATAACCGGCGACGGATATCCTTTTTACGGCGGTACCGTAACGGCAGAATGCAGTTATACATGGCACGAGGGCGAGCCTACTGTGCTGCGCCTTGACGGCAGATATGCTCTTGCCTGTGTTTCGGTAAACGGCAGGAACGCCGGAACGCTGATGTTTAACGATACGCTCGAGCTTGCACCGTATCTGCATGACGGTGAAAATACCGTCGGCATCAGAATAACGAATGCCGTGCGCAATCTCATCGGACCGCATCACTGCATTGATCCGGAACCGCTTGTTGTAAGTCCCGGAACCTTTTCGTTTGAGGGCGAATGGAAGGGAGACAGCTGCCCCGAGTATAGAGACAGATATGCGTTTGTTCGCTTCGGAGCGCGTACGGTATGAGCATAATGACGCTCTGCAATGCTCGTTTTTCATGTGTGCCGCCGGCATTTACCGCTGCGGCGAGGATTTCTCGACGGCGGGAGGCGAGGTTATAAATGTCTAAGGTAAGCTGGAAGGGAACTGTGCTTCTCGCGCCGGTCCCTGCCGCTATCGTAACGTGCAGGGATATAACTGAGGACGGAGGGGAACGCGTGAACGCACTCACCGTCGGGTGGTGCGGCGTTTTGTGCTCGCATCCTCCAAAGACCTATATCTCGCTGCGTCCGTCGCGATATTCGTATGATATGATCAAGCACAGTCGCGAGTTTGTTATCAATCTCACGACCGAGTCGCTCTCACGGGCTGCGGATTATCTCGGTGTTCGCAGCGGCAGAGACGAGGATAAGCTCGCAGCCGTCGGTCTGCATACCGAGCCTGCCTCCGAGCTGTCGGCACCGCTGCTCGCAGAGAGTCCTGTCTGCCTTGAATGCCGTGTGTGCGACATTATGCCGCTCGGCAGTCATGATATGTTTCTTGCCGATATCGCAGCGGTTGATGTGGATGAGTCGCTGCTCGACGAGCACGGTCGGCTAATGCTCGAGAGGGCGGGGCTGATTGCGTATGCTCACGGCGATTATTATCGACTCGGAGAGCGGATAGGTGATTTCGGCTTTTCTGTCAGACGAAGAAAATCGGATGGGTACGGCAAGCGTCCCTCCGGAGCAAAGCTACACACGGATATGTCTATTTCCGAGAAGGATACATCGGATGCTGCCCGCAGCATCAGCCGAAGAGGCTCGGAAGCCAAAGAGCCGGTCGATGCGGCTCGGGAGACTCCTGCACCTGCCGGACAGTATAAGCATAGCCCTGCACGCAAATCTTCCGGTACAGCCGGTGAAAAGCACCGAAAGAGCTGCGTGAGTACCTCAAAACGCAAGACAAAAGCTGCTGCCGGAGGCAGAAGACGGAGGAAATAAACAGCCCCGACTGCGATCTGTATCTTCGAAGTCGGCAGAAACAAATGAATTATGCTTGCCTGCCGTCACGTACCGCACGGCAGGGATATACGGAAAGGATGCTTCCGCACGCGGGAGCTATGGTTTAAAAATGAAGAATTCTAAGCTTGTAAGGCGCTGTGCGCTTGTTATCGCCGTCCTTATCGGAGCTGTTTCGATGCTCTGCGGCTGCGGTAAAACCGCCGATAGCGTCGGGGATTGCACCGCAGTAATTACCGTACGCGATTACGGTAAGATCACCGTAGCGCTTGATTCGGACGCTGCGCCGATCACCGTTGCAAATTTTGTTAAGCTCGCAGAGAGCGGCTTCTACAACGGTCTTACCTTTCACCGCATTATCGAGGACTTTATGATGCAGGGCGGCGAGTCTAAGATGGCTACCGCAGATACGATAAAGGGTGAATTCTCTGCAAACGGCGTGAAAAATCCGCTCTCGCATACACGCGGCGCTATTTCTATGGCACGCAATTCGATCTCTATGGACAGTGCCTCGAGCCAGTTTTTTATCGTTCATAAGGACAGTACCTTCCTTGACGGTCAGTATGCTGCATTCGGATATGTGACCGACGGAATGGATGTTGTCGATGCAATCTGTGAGAATGCAAAGCCAACCGACAATAACGGTTCTATCGCCGCAGCCGATCAGCCGGTGATAGAGAGTATAGTTATTGAAAAATAATTTTGCGAGGTTTGTAACAAATCTTCTTTTCTTGTATTAATTTTTTACCTGTTTACACTTGACAGATTATAGGATTTGTGATAAACTAACATCGTGTAAATGTGTCCTGTGGTGTGGAACATTACATAATATCCGGTTTGTCGGATAAAATGTTATTGAAAGGAGATACCTGAGATGTTTGTACGTCCTGAAGCAGAAGTAGTTCTTTTCGCTGAGGAGCTGTTTGTTACAACCAGCCCCACTACAACTACTCGTGATCCTAAGGCTCCTATTGAGGGTCCTGAAGAGGAGTAATTAAAAATTTTTAATTACTTAATTTTCGGCGGCTTGCTCCGGTAAGCCGCCGAACCTTTTAAAAGACGATAAATTGCATCGGAGAGTATTATGGCATTTTACAGAATAGCCGATTTTCTCGTTGAGATAAATTCGGATGAGGTGCTGCTTATAAAGGAGCGCTTCAAGACAGATAACTGTTCCGCTGCTGCACCGGATATATCCGTTACAATTACAGACGACGATTTTAAGGTGTTCGGCTCAAATATGCTGCAGATGTATTCGAGAGAGTATATCGAGCGTATAGCGGCATGCAACCGTGTCGGACTTGAGCTGCCGAAGCACGGAGCGGTGCTGCTGCACGGCTCGGCGGTATATACAGGCGGGCGGGCGGTAGTTTTTATTGCCGACTCGGGTGTCGGAAAAACAACGCATACGCGGCTGTGGCAGGAGTACCTCGGAGACGAGCTGACTATAATAAACGGGGACAAGCCGATAGTTCGTATGCGCGGCGGAGAGCCGATAATATACAGCTCGCCGTGGACCGGCAAGGAGGGGGACGAGAGCGACACAGTCGCGCGTCTGACAGATGTATGTGTACTCACCCGCAGCGAGCGCAACTATACCGTACCGATTGAACCGACCGTGTGTATTGACGAGTTTATGCGTCAGCTGCTGCATCCGACAGATCCGATAACCGCGCTTGCAACGCTGGACACTGCTGACAAGATACTGTCATCGGTGAACTGCTGGCGTATAGGCTGTAATATCTCGCTCGAGGCTGCCGAAACGGCATATAAGGCGATATTTGCAAAGAAACAGTGACTTTACGTGAATTTTTCCGCTGTGTTCTCGGCGGTGCAGATTTAGCATTAACGGTGCTTTTAGAAAATGCAATAGGAGAAAATTATGAAGCTGAAATATGAGTTTGTTGTAAAAAACGTCTGCGGCTCGATGGTCGCTGTTGCTGTCGGGGACGGTACTTCTGCCTTTAACGGTATGATAAAGCTGAATTCCACCGGTGCCGAGATAATGGAGATGCTTGCCGTGCCGACTGCCGAGGATCAGATCGTCGATGCTCTTACCGAAAAATATAAGGCTGACAGAGCCGAGGTGGCAGAAGCCGTCGCCGATTTTATAGGTACACTGCGCGAAAACGGTGTGATTGAGGACTGAAGAGATGAATATAGGAATTCTCGGCGCCGGAACATGGGGCATTGCGCTTGCAAGGATGCTTGAGCTGAACGGGCATAATGTTACCGTGTGGTCGGTGCTTCCGCGCGAGATCGAGCAGCTTGAGGCGACCCGCAGTCACCCTAATCTGCCCGGGATTGTCCTGCCGGCGGAGATCGGATATACAACAAGCATGGCTGAGGCATGCAGACACAAGGATATTATCCTGTTTGCGGTCCCGTCTGTATTTGTCCGCAGCACGGCGGACAAAGCGGCACCGCTTATCGCGGAGGATCAGATAATCGTAGACGTTGCCAAGGGCATCGAGGAGGGAACTCTTTTTACAATGACCGAGGTCATTGCAGACGCTCTTGTTCGCGCGACCGGTCACTCTGCGCGGCTCGTTGCGCTCTCCGGTCCGACGCACGCCGAGGAGGTCGCAAAGGACATGCCGTCCTCGATAGTTTCGGCGAGCAAGGACGACGAGGCCGCGCTTGCAGTGCAGGATGCATTTATGAACACCTGTATGCGCATATATACGAATAACGACGTTAAGGGTGTAGAGCTTTGCGGCGCGCTGAAAAACATCGTCGCACTTGCTTCGGGAATCAGCGCAGGTCTCGGCTACGGAGATAACACACGCGCTGCGCTCATCACACGGGGAATGGCGGAGATAATCCGGCTCGGAATGGCTATGGGGTGTAGGATAGACACCTTCTGCGGACTTGCCGGCTTCGGAGATATGATAGTTACGGCTATGAGCCGTCACAGCCGCAATAATAAGGCCGGCAGGCTTATCGGTCAGGGCACACCGCCGGATGAGGCTGTACGCAGCATAGGAATGGTTGTTGAGGGCATCAACGCGCTTCCTGCCGCAATGGAGCTGTCTCGGCATTACGGTGTTGAGATGCCGATTGTTTCGGGAGTGAACGCGATAGTAAATGAAGGCGCGAGCCCGGCGGAGATGGTCTATTCGCTTATGACGCGCGACAAAAAATCCGAGAGTATTCCGCACGGCAGAGCATAATATCTTGACGATGCGGCGCGGATGTGGTACAATATACAGACGATTCGGTATGAAAGGAGGGGGATACTATGCCTGAAAAAAAGCGCGGCGGAAAGCTGATCACCGATAACAGAAAGGCGCGTCATGACTATTTTGTCGAGGATACGTATGAGGCTGGTATTGCCCTTGTAGGTACCGAGGTCAAGAGCATTCGTGCCGGACATGTAAATCTCAAGGATTCATTCTGCTCGGTGCGCCGCGGCGAGCTGTTTGTGCACGGCATGCATATAAGTCCGTATGAGAAGGGAAATATATTTAATCATGACCCTCTGCGTGACCGAAAGCTGCTGCTTCACCGCCGTGAGATAAATAAGCTGCTCGGTCTTACCACGCAGCAGGGCTACACGCTTGTCCCGCTCGATCTGCATTTTTCCGGATCAAATGTTAAAATGACGGTCGGGCTGTGCCGAGGCAAAAAGCTGTATGATAAGCGTGACAGCGCAGCGCAGGCGCAGGCAAACCGTGAGGTCGAGCGATATATGAAAAGCCGCTCGCGCAGCTATGAAGACTGAAAACAGCCGCCTATCGGCGGCATAAATATGGGGGCGTAAAGGTTTCGACGGGGAATACGATCATACGTAAGCGGGTTGAGAATGGTGTCTGTCTCATAAAAATACACCGATTAAAATTAAACGCTAACAATAACGATTTAGCAGTAGCTGCCTAAGTGCGGCTCGTCCTCCCGATGAATACCGCGGCATCGGCTTGGGCGTCATTCAGCGGTGAACGCGAACTGAGAGTTAGTCTTTATAACAGTCGCGGATAAAAAGACCGCATAGATGCTGCTTTTGTCGGCTTTTTGGCATCATATGCGTTATTAAAAACCGTCTGCACCCGGAGAAAGCGTATAGGAATGTTTTTCGGACAGGGGTTCGACTCCCCTCGCCTCCACCATATAAAGACACCATTGAAATCTGAACCACTAAGTTCGGACTCAATGGTGTTTTTATGATAAAATCCAGTATTTATGCGGCTTTTCGAGGCCGTATTTTCTTTTTGTCAGCCGGACTAAAAACAGAAAAACGCAAATTTTACAATCCGAAGATTTAAAAGCAAACCTTTTCGAACCCCTTAGTTCGATTGCACGTGCCTTATAAACCCGTGTCCTTCAAGGCATATTCCTCTTCCTTCTGTTCGGGAGTCTTGTATTGCAATTTTCGGTGTGGGCGTTTGGTATTGTAGAAAAATATATATTTGTCTGCTGCTTTTCGAAAGTCCGATTCCGAACGATACTTCGTCCGATACAATTCCTCACGTTTCATTGAGGAAAAGAAAGACTCCATTACAGAATTGTCATACGGCACGTGCGCCCGTGAAAAAGAGTGCGTGATGTGTAGTGATCGCATACGCAGGTACACGGCGCTGTGGAGGAATCGTGCAGGGCGTCGTTTGCCATGGAACTCCCGTCGGTGCTCTATATGCTGGCGCAGTTCATCGTCAACAAACTCACCGGCGTTGCCGTCTGCACCGCTTCCATCGTATTCTATTTCGGCGGCACAATGGAGCTGACGAATTGCCTTTTGATGCTCATCTGCTCCTTCATTCTCTTTGAACAGCTGGATTCTGCCGGGAGCTTTTCGGCTTTGTTCCGCTCCATCGACATCGGCGTAGATAAGGCAAGCGCAATTCTGAGCGTAGAGCCCATGGACATTGACGGGGAGGAGCTTTCGCCGGAACGCGAAGACATCACACTTTTCCATGTAGATTTCTCCTACGGCAGCAAGCCCATTCTGCACGATGTATCCCTGACCATTCCGGAGAAAACGACTGTCGCCATCGTCGGCCCCTCCGGCAGCGGCAAGACCACGC
>URAP01000030.1 GCA_900545935.1 uncultured Eubacteriales bacterium | reverse complement strand
CTTTTTCAAAAGGCCGCGTTCTCCTCGTTCCCCGCGTTCTCCTCGTTCCCCGCGTTCTCCTCGTTCCCCGCGTCCCCCGAGCCGCCGTAGCGCTCGTAATAGAAAAGGTACTGCTGAGCAAGTCCCGCGTATCTGCCGAAAACCGACGGATCGAAATCCGGCGGATAATATTTGGCAAGCACGCGCTTGACCCACACATCTATCGGAAAAGCATCTGTCTTTCCGAAGCCGAACAGCAGCGCGCACGCGGCGACCTTCGGCCCCACACCCTTAATACGCATCAGCTGCTCCGCAGCCTCTGCCGTCGGCAGCTCGGCTATCACGTCGAGGTCGATATCGCCGTCGGCGACCCGCTCGGCAGCGTCGATTATGTACTTTGCCCGAAAGCCGGTGCCGCAGGCAAAGACCGCATCCACTCCCGCCCGCGCGAGGCTCTGCGCGGTGGGAAAAGCATAGTTCACGCCGTCAATGCTCCCGCCGAAGCGCTCGCACATTCTCGATATTATCCCCTTTATTCTCGGGATATTATTATTCTGCGAAACGATAAACGAGCAGAGTGCCTCCCACGGCTCCTGATGCAATATACGTATTCCCGAGCCGCAGCTCATTGCCGCCTCCATAATGCGGTCATACCCGTGACCTTCGACAAGCTCTCGGCGAATAGCATCATAATCATCGTCGAGCGCAAGATATCTGCGAAACGATGCGTCAAGCTCGCCCATACCCATATTCCGAATAGTCACATTATCCCCGCGCTGTTCAAGCTCGAGCACCCGTCCGAGCGCAATGCCGCCGACAGTGACCGAGCCGTCCTCGTGCACTGCCGGATCAAATCGAAAGGTTTGCCCGCAGTCGAATATCTGCGCTATACGGTAGTTCTCTACTCCTCGCAGCTCGATATCCGATCCGACCTGTTCTATCCTCATGCCCTATTCTCCGCAGCGCAGTCGGGATCATCAGCCGAAGCCGTGCCGCCGGATGAGCCGTCGTCGGATTCGCTCTCGTGATCGGTCTTACCGTTGTCGGCTGTCTCCGCACCGTTATTTTCTACGCAGTCCGTCTTATCCTCAGGATAGGTCACGCCGTCGCTTCCGTCATCCACGGTATGCGAATCATCGGTCTCGGAAGCAGCCGCGTCGTCCGCATAGCCGTCTCCGTCGATCTCACCGTCAGCCTCAACGTCCGCTGCGGTCTTGCGGTCAAGCACTCCTCCGCGTCTGAACACAACAATCGCTCCGACAGCAGCTGCCGCAGCTATTACAGCACCGACAAGCACCGCCGCGCCGCCGCGTCCGTCGGACTCCGGTCCGGGATCTATCGCACCGAGCTCGGTAACGAGCGTTTCCTCGGTCTCTGCCGTCTCTGCATCCGCCGAGCCTTCACCGGCAGCGCCGTCGGCGGCAGTACCTGCATTTTCGCTGCTGTCGACTGCATCTCCGCCGCCGTCCGCATCGGCAGACGGGCTGTTCTCGCCGTCTGCCGCAGTCACCGGCTCTTCAACCTCATCGAGCGGAACACGCCTTATTACCGAGGGCTCGCGCTCGTGCACTATAAGTGTCTCTCCGGTGAGCGGCGGATCGGGCTGCTCCTCGGTCTCATCCTCCGCTGCGCAAGGCAGTGCAAGCAGTGAGAGCGCGAGCAGCAGGGTCGTTATAAGCATTTTCGATTTCATATTCTTTACTCGCCGCCGATAGGCGGCATCCTTTCGGTCGAGCTTGCGGCTGTGCGCGTATACCGTCGGAATCTTTTCTCCCGAGCCTATACTGCGGTGCCGCAGCGCATGTGTACTTGTCGCATTATGTTTTTTCCGATAATATTATACCGCTATGCGGCGAAGGATATATTGACAAAATGTGAACTTTCCATTCGCACAGGCAAATACCGCATCCGAAAATTGCAAAAACCGCCGCATCTTTTCATCTGCATATTGAAATCGGGACAAAAACAGTATATAATATACGTTAGGCAAGTGATCTTATGCACGCGCGGCGCGTTGTCCGACATGTGCTCCGACATAGCTCACATACCTCAGAATCAAACATTTCTTCCGAGAGGATTTATATTATGAAAGATAAAAACGCCACCGCCGAAAAAAGGCTGAGCTACACCCCGCTGTCGGTAATAGCACTGCTGTTCGCCCTCGCCGCAGGCTCGCTCGAGGCGGTGCTGATGCTCAGATATTTCGAGCCGTACATAACCGCCTCCACGGGAGAGGAGCTGTTCTGCTTCTTCTCCGTCGATACCGTTCTGCCCACCGTGCTGTATATTGTATCGGCAGCAGCGGCTGCGATAATCGTCATATTCGGCTTTATCGCGCAGCGCCGCGCGCCCGAGCCGAACGAGCGCCCCTCGTCGCTCACAGGGCTGTCGGTATTCACCGGACTTGTATGCGGCTTTGCGCTTGCTGCGGCGACTGTATTTTTCGCGCTCGGCATGTACCGTTCCGGCACGCTTCTGCTCTTTAATAAGCCGGTCGATGTCGTCACCGCCGCGCTCATCATCTGTGCCGTTCCCGCCGCGCTCTACTTCATCGTAGTCTCATTCGGCGGATATAAGAAGCCCGCAGTCGCGGTGCTCGGCAGCTTTGCCGTCATCTGGGTCGCGCTGCTCCTGCTCCGCCTTTACTTTACAATGAATCTTTCGCTGCGCAGCCCGACCCGTATTCTCGGTCAGCTCGCACCTATCGGAATAATGCTCTACCTCGTGCAGGAGCTGCGCTACCGCGTCGGCGCAAAAAGAGCGGCTCTGTTCAGAGTTATGGCTGCCATCGCGCTCATCGCGATAGCTCTCGACACGGCAATGACGGCGGTTCTGCTGCTGAAATGGGGCATCAGCGATACTCATCTTCCGTTCAAGGCCGTCGAGCTGTGCATCGGTGTGTATATCGCCGTAAATATGTTCTATCTGCCCGCCGGAATCAAATTTTCGGCGGCTTTGCATATAGATGAAAAAAAGCGTGCTCTCAAGGAGCTGCGCCGCGTCCGTGAGGACAGAGAGGCGGATGCATATCTGCGAGATCTGATGGAGGATGCAGGTGATATCAACGGCGAGGACGCATACGCAGCGCACGGAATGACCGAGGAGGAGAGCGCCGAGAGCGTTCGCGAGCACGGCTATACCGGCGGATATATCGACCTCGGAGGCGATGCCTTCGGTACCGATGATGCAGCTGCACCGAGCGGTCGCCCAGAGCAGCCGGAGCATCGTCAGCCGGTCGGCACCGAATATTCCGACAAAGAGAATACCGCTCCCGCCGGAAATGCCGAGCAGCGCTTCGAGACCGTCGGCACATCACAGCCGAGCATAGAAACGGACGATGCGACCGTGAGCGAAAGCTCACACTTCGACTGCCCCGACGAGCCGGAGCTGTCGGGCATACCGCATTGGATGAGCAAGGACGATACATCCTCCGTCGCTCCCTCAAATGAGAATCGGATATCGTCCATCGCCTCTGTGACCGATCCTACATCAGCTGTTTCCGAGAAAGTCGGTCAGGCAAAAACAGCTTTTGCGGAAGTGAAAGAAAGCGTTCCGTCAGAGACCGATACGGCATCCGACGCATCGGCAAAGATTGAAGCCGAAACAATTACCGAAGATATCGACTTCTCCGACAAGCAAGGCGCCGGGCATATCGAAACCGAAAGCATCGAGGCTCACACCTCCGACCTTCCGTCGGACGGGCTTATTGACAGCATTATCAATACCGAGATAACACCGCCGTCCGAGCAGCCGGATGCAGATACATTCGGGCAGGCGGATATCGACAGTACGGATATAGCCGCACCCTCCGACACTGCCTTTGAGCCGGATATGATCACGGAAGAGCCGACATTTGAGTCTGAGGAGACCGACGGCAAGGGTGCCGTCGAATCCGAGCCGATCGACAGCGAGGCAGGCAGGCGCATTGCCGGCTATCAAAGCGCCGTCCGCCGCAGCCTGATAGACTCTATCTCGGGCAGCGCCGATACCGATGCAGTGAGACAGGCCGAGCCGGAGACAGCCGCTGAGAACGGAATAACTCCACAGGAAGCAAAGCCGAACGAGGAGATGCTCGTCGAGGGACTCGAGGTCGGCGGCACGGAGGACAGCGTAACAGACGGCAGCGGACTTGACCGCGAGTTTGATCTGCTGCGCGGCGACGAGGAGGACGAGGGCTTCGACTCAAGCTCCGACATGTACTGATGCCGCTGCGATAACCGGCTAAAAGCAAAAAGGCATGAACCACCGGATATGCAAATATGCGGCGGTTCTTTGCCGTTTTTGCCCGGCAGCAAAATCCGATATAAAGAAACGTACAGCTGATATGAAAAACGAAAAATACGAGATAAAAAACACATACCCCGCAGGCGAGGCGGACGTCGCCGTAATAGGCGCGGGACATGCCGGAATAGAGGCGGCGCTCGCCTGCGCGCGGCTCGGACTGAACACCCTACTGTTCACTATCAACCTTGACGGCGTTGCCAACATGCCGTGCAATCCCTCGATAGGCGGCACGGGCAAGGGTCATCTGGTCTTCGAGATAGACGCGCTCGGCGGTGAGATGGGCAGGGCGGCGGACGCGGTAACGCTCCAGAGCCGAATGCTGAATTCAAGCAAGGGTCCCGCAGTCCGCTCAAAGCGTATTCAGGCAGACCGCGCGCTGTATCACACAATAATGAAGAAAACTCTCGAGCATCAGCCCGGACTGCGCCTTATTCAGGCGGAGATAGTAGACCTTCGCGTAGAGGACGGCACCGTACGCTCGGTAATAACCCGCCTCGGTGCCGAATGGCAGGTAAAGGCAGTTGTCATATCTACCGGCACATATCTGCGCGGCGAGGTCATAATCGGCGAGGTTCAGTACCCGTCGGGTCCCGACGGCATGCTTCCATCCGAGGGGCTTGAAAAGGCACTGCTGCGCGAGGGGATCACCCTGCAGCGCTTCAAGACCGGAACGCCGCCGCGCGTCGCGCGAGACAGCATAGATCTTTCTCGGCTCGAGGTGCAGGAGGGCGACGAATACATCGTCCCGTTCTCGTCGCGCAGCGATGAGGACGAGCTGAGCCGCACAGATCAGCTGTCCTGCCACATCGTTTACACAAACGCGCAGACACACGAGATAATCAGACAGAATCTCGACCGCTCGCCGATATACAGCGGCAGGATACACGGCACCGGACCGCGCTACTGCCCGTCCATCGAGGACAAGGTGGTGCGCTTTGCGGACAAGCCGAGACATCAGCTCTTTATAGAGCCGATGGGCAGGGACACCGAGGAAATGTACATTCAGGGCTTCTCCTCCTCTATGCCGGAGGAGGTGCAGCGGCAGATGCTGCGCTCGCTTCCCGGATTTGAAAACGCAGTGACAATGCGCTCCGCGTATGCTATCCAGTACGACTGCATCGACCCGCAGCAGCTCAAGCCGACGCTTGAGTTCCGTGCAATATCCGGTCTGTACGGCGCAGGGCAGTTCAACGGCTCCTCCGGCTATGAGGAGGCGGCGGCGCAGGGGCTTGTCGCGGGCATCAATGCCGCACTGAAGATAAAGGGCGAGGAGTCTATGATACTCACACGCGATTCATCCTACATCGGCACACTGATAGACGACCTTGTGACTAAGGGAACGCACGAGCCGTACCGCATAATGACCTCGCGCTCCGAGTATCGGCTGCTGCTGCGTCAGGATAACGCCGATGCGCGCCTGACCGATATCGGGAGACGGGTCGGTCTCGTCGGCGACGAGCAGTACCGCATCTATACCGAAAAGAAGCGCATGATAGCCGATGAGGTAGAGAGGCTGCGTCATACGACGGTCAGCCCGAGCGCAGAAAACAACGCCGTGCTCGAATCGCTCGGAAGTGCACCTATCGCCTCCGGCGCTCCGCTCGACGCGCTGCTGCGCCGTCCCGAGCTTAACTATGACCTGACCGCGCCGCTCGACCCCGCCCGACCGGACCTGCCGCGCGCGGTACGTGAGGGCGCATGGATAGAGATAAAATACGAGGGCTACATAAAGCGCCAGCTCGCCGAGGCAAAGCGCTTCAAGAAATACGAGCGTCGGCTGCTGCCTGCGGATATCGACTATCTCTCGGTGCGCGGACTGCGCCGCGAGGCAGCGGAAAAGCTCGATAGGCTTCGCCCCGAAAGCATCGGAAGAGCATCACGCATATCGGGCGTAAGCCCCGCAGATATTTCCGTGCTGCTCGTATGGCTCGGAGGCAGCGGCAGGAATGAGAACGACGAAGCATGACCGACATCATTCTTCCGTTCCTTCATCAGGCAGTGCCGCACGAAACGCCGGCAAACCGAAAGGTGCAGCGTTCCCCGCACACGAGCAGCCGCATACGGCATTCGGAACGAAAAAAGCGATGCGCCCTCACCGCGCACAGGAGGATAGGTATATTCAAATTTCACTCTCGGAAGCGCCGCTTTCAAACACACGACAACGGAGATACATATGAGTACAGAAGAAAAAATAAGACAGCTGCCGCCGCTGCCCGACAGAGAGAGCTTTTTTGCGTCGCTGCGGAGGAGCTTTGACGAGGCAGGGCTCGGAGAGCTGCTCACGCAGGAGGCGGAGGAGCGGTTTTATATACTGCTCGGCTATATGCTCGACGAGGGCAGTCGGCTGAACGTCACCGCCATCCGCAGCCTTGATGAGATAATAGCAAAGCACTTCACCGATTCCGCAGCCGTCGCGCCGTATCTGCCGCAGGGCTGCTCCGTTTGCGACGTCGGGACCGGAGGAGGCTTTCCCGCCCTGCCGCTCGCGATAGTCCGTCCCGACCTGCGAATAACCGCACTCGACAGCACCGCAAAAAAGATAGCATATGTCGCTGAGGGCGCAGACCGTCTCGGGCTCGACGGATTTCGCGCTGTAAGCGGAAGAGCCGAGGAGCTCGGCGGTGAGGGGGGCAAGCTGCGCGAAGGTTTCGACACGGTCGTTTCCCGCGCGGTCGCGTCGCTACCGGTGCTGTGTGAGCTGTGCCTGCCGCTCGTTCGCGTAGGCGGGAGCTTTATTGCAATGAAAGGTCCGTCCGGCAGAGAGGAGCTTGCCGCCTCCGGCAGCGCAATAGAAAAGCTCGGAGGAGCATTCTCCGCAGAGCATGAGACGATAATCCGACTCGGAGAGGAGCACCTCTGCCATCCGCTGTTCGTCATAGAAAAATGCGGTCATACCCCGACGCAGTACCCGAGACAGTTCTCCAAGATAGCAAAAAGGCCGCTCTGAGCTACTGTATATGACCCGGAAAGGGCAATGCCGCTGTGTAGAATCACCCGGGCACGATGCTGTAATCTCCCCCCCTTTATAATATAACCTTGTTACTCAGAACCTCAAATATACCGCACGATCATACGATGATCAACAAAAACGGCACATGCCGGGCTGCCAGCTCGACATGCGCTGTTTTTTATATAACACACCTAAAGCCTGATTTACCGTGTGCACAAGCAAACGCAAAAAATAAATGAGCTGTCCGATAACTTTGCTCTTTCAATAGCATGTAAAACCTTTAATCAGTAATTACATCGGTAGCTCTGCCCGTAAAGGAACTCCCTTTATAAAGTTTTCGCCAGGCCTTTTTCAAAAGGCCGCGTTCCCTCTCCGCGTTCCCTCTCCGCGTACTCGCGTCTACCTCGTTCCCCGTGCCTCGCCGCAGGTGTGCATTGTTTTTCACATCACGACCGATTGCTACAAAACAAAATTTTATTTGCTCCCATATTTCCCGATAAACCACGGGCACTTTAGGCTATAATTTAAGCCCCTGCGGAAGGATCTGCGGGGGATCCATTGCGGTGTCGGGCTGCGCGCCCGGCACGGCAAACGAAAAAAACATATCCCGAACACCGAAAAAATGATAAAGGGGAGAGGAAAATATGCTATCGGTCACAAGGGAGTTTACGGAGACCGGACGGAGCACCTCGGCAGTGCCCGACGGGAGCAAAATATTCAGCATAAGGGCGGACAAGCTGGTACCGAACCGCGCACAGCCGCGCAGATGCTTTGACGAAAATGCCATAGGAAGTCTCGCAGACAGCATCTCAAGATACGGACTGCTTCAGCCGCTGTCGGTGCGCCGACTGCCTACGACGGCGGAGGGCGTCAAATATGAGATAATCGCGGGAGAGCGCCGATACCGAGCGGCAATGCAGGCGGGTATGGATCAGCTGCCGTGCATAATTATCAATGTCGACGACCGAACCTCGGCGGAGCTTGCGCTGATAGAGAACATACAGCGCGAGGGGCTGAACATGTTTGAGCAGGCGGGCGCGATAGCGGCGCTCATCGATCTATACGGAATGACGCAGGAGCAGATAGCCGCACACCTGTCTGCAAGCCAGTCGTATGTTGCAAACAAGCTGCGGCTGCTGCGTCTCTCGCCTGAGGAGAGGGAGACGGTTCTCTCGGCGCATCTGTCAGAGCGGCATGCCCGCGCGCTGCTGCGCATAAGCGACCGCGAGCTGCGCGCATCGATACTGGATCATATAATCGAAAATCGACTCAGCGTGAGCCGGACAGAGGATTACATAGATCGCAGGCTCGGACTCGTTTCGCGTCGGAGCGGCACAGCCGAGAATAACGGCACCGCAATACTGCTGAAGAGCACGTCAAGCGGCAGCAGAACAATATCAAAACACACATCAACCGCCGACAGTACAGACGATACAGCGAGCAGCAACACATCCGCAGACGATGTATCGGCAGACTGTGACGACATCTCGGTGACCGCCATCTCGGTAAATCGTAACGATGAAGCCGACAGAGCGGCAAGCGAAGCAGAGAGCGGCGGGCGCGGCAGGAGTCGGCACAGAAAGCTCGTGCTGCATGACCTGAGGCTTTTATACAACACCATCGACCGGGCGCTCGACCTCGTTCGCCAGTCCGGGGCGGCTGTCAGCAGCGAACGCAGCGTATCTCCGGGAAGCGGAAGCGTCGAAATAAGAATAATGATAACGCCGCCGGGCGCACCGTCCGCCGCAGCGGCGGGAACGTGCGAAAAGCATTGACAAGTACGGTCGGGGCTGATATAATATATCGTGTGTAGCTGTGACGATCTCACGGCAAATAACGAACGGAAAGAGGAATCGAATTGGCAAAGATAATAGCCCTTGCCAACCAGAAAGGCGGCGTCGGAAAGACAACGAGTGCCGTCAACCTTGCAGCCTCGGTAGGTGCGCTCGGAAAAAAGGTGCTTCTTGTGGATTCGGATCCGCAGGGCAACGCCTCGAGCGGAGTTGGTATAAATAAAAAGAACATGAAGCTGTCGACCTACGACGTGCTTATCAACCGTGCAGGCGCGGACAGCGTAATAACCCCCACCGTTTACGAAAATCTCTCCATAATGCCCGCAAATATTTCGCTCGCGGGTGCGGAATTTGAGCTTGTAACGGCGGAGGATCGCGCCTTTCGTCTCAAGACCGGGCTCTCGCCTATCGGCGACATGTTCGACTACATACTCATCGACTGTCCTCCCTCACTCGGCATCCTGACGATGAATGCGCTTGCCGCAAGCGACGGGGTCATCATCCCCATGCAGTGCGAATACTATGCGCTCGAGGGATTGTCTCAGCTCATGGTGACGATAAAGCAGGTAAAGCGTCTGTACAACCGCGGACTTGACATAACCGGCATACTCGTTACCATGTACAACGGCAGACTGAACCTCTCGCTTCAGGTCATGGACGAGCTTAAAAAATACTATGCGGGAAAGCTCTTCTCCACTACGATAATGCGAAACGTACGCCTGAGCGAGGCGCCCGGCTTCGGAATGCCCGTGCTCTACTTTGACAAGTATTCAAAGGGCTGCGCGGCATATCTGAGCGTGGCAAGAGAGCTGATCGAGCGTATATAAGCGACAGACGGGAGTTACCTATGGCAAAGAACAAGAATACCGGCCTCGGCAGAGGCCTTGACGCAATTTTTCTCGACAACACGACCGAGGAGAGCGGCAGAGGCGTTACAATGCTGCGCCTCTCGGACATCGAGCCCCGCCCCGATCAGCCGCGAAAGCAGTTTGAATCCGAGTCGCTCGCATCGCTCGCCGACTCCATAGCGGAAAACGGCGTGCTTCAGCCGCTGCTCGTTCGCGCGGAGGGCGACGGCTTTTATCAGATAATAGCGGGAGAGCGCCGCTGGCGCGCCTCCAAGATGGCGGGACTTACCGAGGTGCCCGCGATCATTACCGATGCTGACGACAAAAAGGCGTTCGAGCTGGCAATAATAGAGAATATCCAGCGTGAAAATCTGAATGCCATCGAGGAAGCGGCTGCTATCCGCGACCTGATGACCGAATACGGACTGACGCAGGAGGAGGTCTCAACAAGGATCTCCCGCAGCCGCAGCGCCGTTTCAAACGCTATCCGTCTGCTCGATCTGCCCGACTCGGTTATGAAGGCGGTCTCGGACGGCAAGCTCAGCGCGGGGCATGCACGCGCCCTGCTCGGTCTGCGCGACAGCGAGAAGATAATCTCCGCAGCCCAGACCGTTATCTCGCGCGGGCTGTCGGTCCGTGCGACCGAGGAGCTTGTCCGTTCGCTCAATCGCGCGCAGGAGGATGCAAAAAAGCCGCCCCGCGCAGAGTCCGAGGCGGACAGATATATGAACTGGCTGTGCAGGAAAATGTCGGACAGCCTCGAGCGCGGCGTTCGCATAGTCGGAGGCAAAAAGAAGCATATCGAGCTCGAGTACCGCGACAGCGACGACCTCGAGCGAATGATACGCAAGCTCTGCGGAGAGGACTTTTTCGACGGCACGGACGATGGTCCCGAGCAGTCCGGCAATGTCTGAGCGCAGGGTAGGAGAATAGCTGATGAACGGGATCCTCAAGGCGCTGTCCTCACTCACCTCCTCCGGCGCCGGACTGCTTGTCGTATGCCTATTCGCGGGCGCGCTCGCGGCGGCATGCGCATCCTCCTTTGTCAATGCCGCAGTAGGCTCGGCGGTGCGCGCCATGATATCACACGGTGCGAACGCCGAGGAAAAGGCACTCGGGCTCGATGAGCTCGGAGTGGGAAAGAACATATTCGTCCGTGCGGCGCTCAAGCGGCGGCGCGGGCTGCTCTCCCGCCTTGTCGGGCGGGTCGAGCGCGACGGCTCGGCGGCATACTGGCTGCCGGAGAGCAGCCGCGAAAAAGCAGAAGCAATATACGGCGGCAAAAAGCAGAATCCCCTGCTGCTGCCGCTATCGGTCATACTGCTCGCGGTAGCGGCGATCGCACTTGTTCGTCTGCTCCCTAAGCTGATAGAAATGCTCGCCGCGCTGCTGCCGTCAAAGTAAGAGGACGAAATTCCGCGCACAACGCATAAAATAAGTCTAAGTCAAAAGAGAGAATAGGGCTATGAAAGAGAAAGATAATAACGAAAAAAGCGAAAAGAGAGCCGCACGCAGCATCGGAGGCGGCAAAAAGAGCCTCTTCATTAAGATAGGCATCATAGCGGGTGCCGCAGTGCTCGTGCTCATCATAGTATACATATGTCTCTACCGCGCGGGCTTCCGTCCTTATATCAAGGTCGTTTCCGCCGCGGGCGACTCCATTAAGTTCAGCGGCATGGTAAACGCGGAGGGCACACCGATAAAGGGCAAGCTCTTCTTTGCCGACGGCTCGAGCGCCACCGTCAACAGCGAGACGGGCGAGATCGAGTATTCGGACGGCAGCGTTTACATCGGTGAGCTGCGCGACCTGCAGAAAAACGGCAAGGGCAAGCTCACCTATGCGAGCGGAGATGTTTACGAGGGTGACTTTGCAGCCGATGCGGTCACCGGAACCGGCGTTTTCACCTTTGCCAACGGCGACACCTACGAGGGACAGATGGTCGACGGCAAAAAGGAGGGCAAGGGCATCTACAAATGGGCAGACGGCTCGAGCTATGAGGGTGAATACAAGGACAACCGCAAGAACGGAACCGGCACCTACACATGGGCGGACGGCGCGACCTATACAGGCGAATACAAGGATGACCTGAAAAACGGCACCGGAACATATACCTACGCGAGCGGAGATGTTTACGAGGGCGAATACAAGGATGATGTCCGTTCCGGCACCGGCACCTTTACATGGGCAAACGGTGAAAAGTACGTAGGCGAATTTGCAAACAATCAGATGAACGGCAGCGGAACCTACACATGGCCGTCCGGCAGAACATTCCAGGGCTACTTTGAGAACGGTGCGATCGTTGAGATAGATACATCAACGAACAGCTCTTCTTCGGGCGACGCCTCTGCCGAAACAACGGCTGCGGAATAAATACCGCCGCATAAAACGCAATACAGGGGGCTGAAAGACACTGTTTTTTCAGCCTCTTTGCATAGCGCCGCGCGGTCTGTCTGCCATTTCGGCAATGCACGATGCACGGTACACTTCGTTTCCGTGCGGAGGTGCGAAAACGAAGTCGGGAAATAAGAGCTGCGGCGGTCAAATGTCAAAGCGGCATTCCTTGTGTCGATCATGATACGGCATAGATACAGCCGCGCCTATGGCAAAAATAACGGTGTCTCAGCCGACGCCGAAATACATCGGAGAATAATCATGAAAATATTGATGGTCACAATGGGACTCGGCATCGGCGGAGCGGAGACGCACATCGTCGAGTTGTCGCGCGCCCTCTCGCGTCTCGGGCACGAGATAACGGTCGCGTCGGCGGGCGGAATTTACGTCGACGAGCTCGAGGGCTGCGGCGTTCGCCATGTAACGCTGCCTCTGAACACAAAAAAGCCCGCCGCCCTGCGTCAATCCTATCGCGGTCTGTGCGAGCTCATCTCGAGCGGCGGCTTTGATATCGTTCACGGGCATGCTCGCATACCTAACTTTATTCTTTCGCGGGTGCGCAAAAAGATACCCTTTCGCTTCGTTACAACGGCGCACCTCGACTTTAAGGTCAACTTCATCTATCGCATGATAACAAGATGGGGAGAGCGTACACTCGCGGTATCCGAGGATATCCGCGACTATCTCGGGCGCGAGTACGGGATTCCGTCGTCGCAGGTCGATATCACTATAAACGGCATCGACATGGAGAAATTCTCACCCGACGTGGATCACAGCGCGGTCGAGCGCGAACTCGGACTTGATCCGTCGCACCGTAAGATAGTGTACATCAGCCGCATAGATCACGACCGCAGCGCCCCCGCCTTTCACCTCTGCTCAATAGCGCAGTCGCTCGTCCGCGACTACCCCGATACCGATATCGTCATAGTCGGAGCGGGAGATGACTTCGAGCGTCTGACCGATGCTGCTATAGAGGCAGATAAGCTCGCAGGCAGACGCGCCGTTGTGCTCGCGGGAGGACGCGCGGATATCAACCGCTTTACCGCCATGGCGGATATCTTTATCGCCGTTTCGCGCAGCGCGCTCGAGGCAATGTCGGCGGGCGTGCCGACCGTCGTAGCGGGAAATCAGGGCTACCTCGGAATCTTTTCGTCCGAAAAGCTCGAGACCGCACGCAGCACGAATTTCTGCTGCCGCGGCTGCCCCGACGCAACGCCGGAGCAGCTTGAGCGCGACCTGAGAGAGCTGCTTGCTATGTCGCCCGAGCAGCTCCGCGAGATCGGAGAATACGGCAGAAGCGTGGTGCGCGAGCATTATTCCGCCGCGCGCATGGCGCAGGATTATCTCGACTGCTACGCACGGCTCGACCCGCCGGTAAGATGATTGAAAGGAGCGCCTATGGTCACCCTTTATTACATTAATAATGTCAAAAAGACGGAGGTTTGTCAGATAGCCATCTCCGATATTTCCGACAGCGCCTCTCCCGTCGAATTCGTACTGGATCGTTTCAGAGACGAGGGCTTCGACGCGAACGACCCGAGCAGATTGTACGTCCATAGCGCCGAAAAAAACGGTCTTTACTTCAATAATAATGAATATTCCCTCAAAAGCGGCGATGCGATTTACTACAGTGCGATATTTGCCGTAAACAACGCTCAGGAGTATGCTAGAGAAAACGGAATCGTTTATTTCTTTCACACAGCGGAAAAAGGTCACCTCTATTATCCGCATATTCATGCAAGCTACGGCGGTGAAACTATCAGCGTATATTTTTCAGACCTGCACATCATAGGCAAGATGAAATCTCCCTCGCGGCGGCGCATGATAGTCAAATATGTCAAGGAAAATTTAGAAGCACTGTACGCGGAATGGAACAAAATCACCGCAAAATGAAGACATAAAAAACAAACATTTGCCGACGCCGAAAAGCATTGCCGTTTTTCGGCGTCTATTTTAATGCAATAATATCCGACGGCGCAAAAAATATTCCCCGCCGCTATTGATTTATTCACGGTTTTATTGTATAATAGCGGGAGAATTCGTAATTCATTTTATAAAGCAAAGGAGTACATAAATTCTATGAGCGAGCTTGTATATTCAAACGAAGTAGCAGGCATGTGCTGCGTAGCTAAGGGTCCCCATCACGGTCCGGCTCCCATCCCGGAAGAGGGCAAGTGGGTACAGGCTAAGCAGATCACCGATATCTCCGGTTACACACACGGTGTGGGCTGGTGTGCACCTCAGCAGGGTGCCTGCAAGCTGTCCCTTAACGTAAAGGACGGCGTTATTGAGGAGGCACTCGTTGAGACCGTCGGATGCTCCGGTATGACACACTCCGCCGCTATGGCAGCAGAGATCCTGCCCGGCAAGACCATTCTCGAGGCGCTCAACACAGACCTCGTCTGCGACGCTATAAACACGGCTATGCGTGAGCTCTTCCTCCAGATCGTATACGGCAGAACACAGAGCGCCTTCTCCGAGGGAGGCCTTGTTATCGGAGCCGGCATGGAGGACCTCGGCAAGGGTCAGAGAAGCATGGTAGGTACCATGTACGGAACCCGTGCCAAGGGCGTAAGATACCTCGAGATGACCGAGGGCTACTGCACGAGAATGGCTCTCGACGCAGACGATCAGGTTATCGGATATGAGTTCGTTTCTCTCGGCAAGATGACCGACTTTATCAAGGGCGGCATGGAGCCGAACGAGGCATACGAGAAGTCGAAGGGTACATACGGCCGCTTTGACGAGGCTGTCAAGTACATCGACCCGCGCAAAGACTGATAAAGAGAGGAGAGATAACAATGGCACAGTTTGAAGGTTATGAAAGACGCGAGGCTAAGATCCTCGACACACTGAAGAAGTACGGTATCTCCTCTATCGACGAGTGCAAGCAGATCACCCTTGACAAGGGTATCAACTGCGATGATATCGTTCGCTCGACACAGCCTATCTGCTTCGAGAACGCAGTATGGGCATACACCGTAGGCGCAGCTATCGCTGTCAAGAAGGGCTGCACCAAGGCAGCAGACGCTGCAGCCGCTATCGGCGAGGGACTCCAGTCCTTCTGCATTCCCGGCTCGGTTGCCGAGAACCGCAAGGTCGGTCTCGGTCACGGTAACCTCGGTAAGATGCTTCTCTCCGAGGAGACCGAGTGCTTCTGCTTCCTCGCAGGTCACGAGTCCTTTGCAGCTGCAGAGGGCGCTATCAAGATCGCTCTTAACGCAAACAAGGTCCGCGTAAAGCCCCTCCGCGTTATCCTCAACGGCCTCGGTAAGGATGCCGCTATGATCATTTCGCGCATCAACGGCTTTACCTATGTAAGAACCGAGTTTGATCCTTACTCCGAGACGGTAAAGGTCGTCTCCGAGACCGCATACTCCAAGGGTCCGCGCGCGGACGTTAAGTGCTACGGCGCTGATAACGTTCCCGAGGGCGTTGCTATCATGAAGCTCGAGAATGTCGGCGTTTCCATCACCGGTAACTCCACTAACCCGACCCGCTTCCAGCACCCCGTCGCAGGTACCTACAAGAAGTGGTGCGTAGAGAACGGCGTTAAGTACTTCTCTGTCGCTTCCGGCGGCGGAACAGGCCGTACCCTCCACCCCGACAACATGGCTGCAGGTCCTTCCTCTTACGGCATGACCGATACCATGGGTCGTATGCACTCCGATGCGCAGTTCGCAGGCTCGTCCTCCGTTCCCGCACACGTTGAGATGATGGGTCTTATCGGCATGGGCAACAACCCGATGGTAGGCGCTACCGTCGCGGTCGCTGTCGCTGTCGAAGAGGCTATGAAAAACGCGTAACATTGGGGCTTTACGGACTTTTTACAAGGTCTGATTTGTCCACCGAAAACATTGTAAAAACTAACATTGCCCACCGTCTGCCCACCGAAAATCAGGTGGTGGGCAAAAATTGAGGAGTAGGATTCACTTCCTGCTCCTCTTTTTTATTTAGACTACAAATAAAAGCCCCTGTATAGCTGCCGAAGCAGGAATACAGGAGCTCTTTTCGTTTTTTTACGGAAAATCGGCGCACCGCCGACTGTCATATATAACTGTCATATATAAAGTAATCGGCAGCTTATTACGCCTCAGACGGCTCAACGCTGACGATGCGATAGTATATATGCCCATCATCCTCGATGCGGTCAAAGGTATATTCGTATTTGAAGCTCACGGTCTCATCCGAGCCTATCTCGAACCACTGAACAACGGTCACATCGGCTTTTACGGTATCTCCGCTGCGGGTGAAGGTCATTTCGCTGTCATTATCGAGATAGAACATACCCCCTCCCCAATAATCGGTGCCGAGAAGAACGGTGACCGTATCGGTATCCGCATCATAATGAATATTTGTTCCGTCGTTAATATATTCTTCGAACGAAATATCATAATCACCGACAAGATTGTGCACTATCCTGAGCATATTCTCCCCGCTTACGGTATAGCTGTCTCCCTTGATAAGCTGAACAAAGTCGTATTCGTCGGCATGGCGCAGCAGATACAACGCGCCGAGATAGACGGGCGCACGCGACTTGATCTCATCGCCCTGCTTATACGGGCTGTTATAGTACTGCGCAAAGATGTGCATATAAGCATTCAAACGCTCCGCTTCCTCATCGGAAACCGCCTCAAACACCGGTTCGATCTCTGCTGCGGTAGTCGCCTCGGTCGTCTCTGCGGTAGTTTCGGCGGTGGTCGATGTCGTCGTTACGGCAGTAGTTTCGTCCGCCCCGACCTGCTCGCTCGAGCAGCCGGTCATGCCGAGTACCGCACCGACAGCGATAAGAAGCAATATGACCGATAAAAAAGATTTTTTCATGTCAACCTCCATATATTAACATTTTCTAAGTAACAGATCCGCTGTTCGTGAAAATTCGACACCTTGCATCTAAATAATCTACCTATCCGAGATGCGTTGAAAGTATGTCTGCGGCATTGCTCGATTTTACTGCGGTACATGCAGAATGCCGCCGTCATTACCGATTCGAGTTTAACATATCAAAACACCCATGTCAATAGTATTTGCAGCGAATAATAACAACTTATGGCATATTATTGTCCCTTTTTGTATATATCGGGAGTTATCCGTCGCCGAGAAAAACCTCCGGAGTATTCATAACTGTCGGCAAAAATACATCACCGAGCCGAAAAAGGCATCCATACAGCCTATGCGCGGGCATCGGCACATGTGTTCGGTTACGCAGGCGGCGCACAAAACAAAAAGCAGCCGGACGGGGGGTGAACCCGTCCGGCTGCGCCGCATTTGCGGCATATATGCTCATGGAGGTGAGTTACATATCTGTGGTGTGGACTGCGTCAATCTGCAGCCTTGAGTGCCTCTACCATGTCTATCTTCTTGTTCTTGCGCGAGATGAGCAAGCCGACAAGCAGCGACATTCCGACCGTTATCACGACCGTAATGAAATACGACAGAGGCGAGATAACGAGACTGAGCTCGTATTCGCTTGCGAGCAGAACGATAAGCTCGCGCAGCAGGTAATATCCGGCAGGCAGACCGATGATAATACCGATCACGGTCAGCGCGAGATTCTGCTGAATGAGCAGCAATCCGATACGCTTATCGCGGAAGCCGAGCACCTTGAGCGTAGCCATCTCGCGATAGCGTTCGGTATAGCTCATGGTACCGAGGTTATAGAGGACTATAACGCCGAGCAGCACCGCACCGCCGCAGAGCAGCGCTATCATAAAATTCATGATAGCCATAAAGATATCGAACGAGTCAATAATACTCTGCTTCGACTGTACCCCGGTGACAGCCTCGTCGGAGGCGATATCGGTCTGTGCGGTGTAGATGGTGTTGCAGTGATAGTCGATGCCTATCTTTTCCGCCGCAGTGCGGCTCATGACTATGCCCTCGGTCATCGAGCAGATCACGCCGCGTACACGGACGGTATAGGTATCGTCGGTGCCGTAGGGTGAAAACTCAAGCTCATCGCCGACATGGACATCATAGTCACGCTCGATGCGGGCGCAGATATAAGCTCCGTCCTCCGGCAGCTCTACCATATTGTAATCGCTGTCGGGGAAGCTGATGTAGCCGCTCTTCAGATCATATACGGTCAGCGCCATTGCGTCGCCGTCGAGCTGAATGCTGACGGCGGAGGCACCGTCTCCGGAATAAAGCTCCCGCAGCTCCTCAGCGCGCTCGGGCGTTACGTTCTCGCCGTCAAGGCTGATGACCGACTCATAGCGAGCGGTATCATAATAAAACACCTGAATAAAGCGTGCCATGGTATCCTTCATACCGAGACCGGCAATGATGAGCACGACACAGCCGAGCACACCGAACAGCGTCATAGCCGTTCTTGCCTTGTGCCGCAGCGTATCACGGGTATTCCACTTAAAGCCGAAGCCGAGCTTCTTCCATGCGCGGCAGTTCTCCCATGCCAGCGGCTTAAAGCGCTTTGGCGAATACGGACGCAGTGCGTCCGCAGCGGTGTCGCCGAGCGCCTGACGGACGGAGAGCCATCCGATAGCGGTAATGAAAAGATTGATAACGATGAGCACTATCCAAACGAATGCGGGACAGTAAAGCGACCAGTCGACAAAGTCGGTATATGTACCCATCGAGCCGTTCGGATTCATTATATACCATGCTATCAGAACGCCGAAACCGATGCCGAACGCCGTTCCGATAAGGCAGATGGCGGTCGCATATGACGTGTAGTGCATCGCTATGCGGCGGTCACGGTAGCCGAGCGCTTTGAATGTGCCTATCTGAGTTTTTTCCTTTGCCGTTATCCGATTCATGGTGGTGACCATGGTGAGAACGGCGATAGAAAGGAAGAGCACAGGCAGCACGAGTCCCATCGTTTTGCCCTCGTCCGACTCGCCGAGTGCCTGACTGTACGACGGGTTTTCGTCCTTCGAAAGCACGAGCAGAGTTTTTCCGAGCGCCTTTTCCGCGCGTTCGACGAGCTCGGGCTTATCGAGGTCGGAGATTATGTTCAGCTGGGTATAAAACTCGGTGCCGAGACAGCGGCGAAGCATTGCGGGTGAGATGTATGCAAAGCCGTGCGTTGTAAAATCGGGCATCAGCTGCGTATCATCCGCAACACAGATGAGATACTCAGCCGACTTGATAAGACCTACGACCTTACCGTCGAGTTTGACATTCTTATAAACAACGGTCAGCTCGTCGCCGAGCGATATGTCGTTTGCATCGGCATATTTATCCGAGAGCCAGATACCGTTCTCGGACTCGGCATCGTATTCCTCGCCGCTGATAAGCGAAAAGAAGGACACCGCCGGGTCGCTTGTAACCGACATTGCGAGCGTATTCGAGCTGCCGTCAACCGTTGCATTCACAGAGAGGTAGCGCGCGGCGGCATCAACGCCGTCAACCGCCTTTATGCAGTCGAGGGCAGCCTCATCAAAGCCGCTCTCGGAATAGATGCGGTAGTCGGCAAAGTTCGATGCGTCGAGCGAGGTATCAAGGTCGCGTTCGATAGTGTACCACTCCATGTTGAAGCCGACGAACATTCCTATGCCGATGATTATCATCAGCACCATAGAGATGAACTGGACGCGATAGATTCCTATCGTTCTCCATAGCTTACGTCCGAGCATACTACCAATCCACCTCGTCTGCGCTCAGCGGATTCTCCTGCTCGACGCAGCTGCGGATCTTGCCGCTTCTGACCTCGATAACAACGTCCGCCATCTTCGCGATATTTTGGTTATGCGTGACTATGATTATGGTCTTGCCGTATTTTTTCGCCATCTCAAGCAGCAGCTTGAGCACCGTAACGCCCGTCTCCGAGTCGAGCGCGCCCGTCGGCTCGTCGCAGAGCAGGATCTTGGCATTCTTGGCGAGCGCACGCGCGATGGAGACGCGCTGCTGCTCTCCGCCGGACAGCTCGGACGGGAAGTTCTTCATATGATCCTCGAGTCCGACGGCGCGAAGCATGTCGTGCGAGCTGAGCGGATTCTCGGATATGTCCTTGACAAGCGCCACATTCTCGAGCACCGTGAGCGTAGGAACGAGATTGTACGACTGAAATACGAAGCCTACGGTCGATGCGCGATAGTCGGCAAGCTCGTCGCGGCTGAGCGCCTCGATATTCTGTCCGTCGACGATTATCGTGCCGCTTGTCGGGCTGTCAAGACCGCCTATCATGTTCAGCAGCGTGCTCTTGCCCGCGCCGGACGGTCCGAGTATAACGACAAATTTGCCCTCGTCAATTTCGAGATCGACCGAGTCGAGCGCGCGCTGCTCGTGTTCACCCTTTGAATACAGCTTGGTGACCCCTTTCATTGTGATGAGCTTCATGGCATCCCTTCTCTCGTTTGCTTCGGCGCCGTCGGTGCCGAATGATTTATATATTTATAGTTGAATTAGAAATCTAAATGGGAAAGCTCTTTTTAAACCTGCGTCGGAGAACTACGGAATCTGTCTTACTATCTTAAAGTGCCGCATTTCTTTTTCACGCATGCCCGAGATCTAAGCCTCAGCCGCAGTGCCGATGCGTCTATATACGGCGCATTATGCCGAAAAACAATCACACCGCTGCCCGACGTACGTCGGTTACCCATACGACGGGCAGCGGCAAACAGGAGAAACCGCCGGATGTCGGTTAGCCTACGCTAACGTCAACCTTTAAATTATCCCGTCCGTGCGGCGGTGCTCACGGGCGGCGAAAAAGTGGTGCAAAGTCGGTTAGCCTCTGCTAACTTATGATATCACATTATTCTCATGATTGCAATAGGTTTTTGAAAATTTTTTCGATTTTTTTATAGCTTCATTTTGCAGTCAGTCTCGGACAATGAGAATGATAAGAAGTAAGTTTATAGATGGACTGGTTTATTAATCGCTGCCGCGGTCAAAGTATATGGATAGATATTTCAGTTGTTCGTTTTTTACCACTTTCTTTTTACGCGAAAAAGAAAGTGGCGGAAAGAA
>URAP01000029.1 GCA_900545935.1 uncultured Eubacteriales bacterium | reverse complement strand
CGCCGCGATACGCTTCGCTCCTATTCGGCGCAGTTTCCCCCTTATGTATCCCCCTGATGACTGCTCAGCCGATAGCGAGAGTATTAGTTTGTACCCGAAACGGTCGTCGGGTACGACGACTCCCGTTTCTAAGAGAAAAGTATCACGCCTGCCGCCTTAGTTTTTCATGCTCGCAGAGCTCGTACACCCTATGCTGCGGTAATTACATAACGTCATTGTTCTCCCGCGGCGGTCATTCGTACATGTGCTGCCTGAGTTCGTTTATACAATATGATTTTTCGCGGCCGGGTATGTGTAGCTGTGTTATCGACCGGACAGCGGAGATTGCAGTATCTATGATTTTTTCCTGCGGTGCATATATGATGAGCATTGCAGATAAGCAACAAACAGCTATATAAAAAAAGGCATCTCCGTTTATTAGGCGGGGATGCTATAAGTGTTTAATGTAACCGATTTTGTATCTTGCTTTTACATTGTGATGCCTGAGCTGCTATATCAGACCGTCATTGATTTTTCTTGACCGTTTGTTTTGACCGGGATGCTGCTTAGATTAGCTTGTGCCTCGATGATGGTGATATCCGAGCAGTGGTTTGTTCCGAGGCTGCCCTCAGTTTTAAAGCTTTGGAGGGGGCTTGGGGGAGACTTTCTCGAAAGTCTCCCCCATCGTACCTCATCGTACCCCATCGTACTCTCGTGCGTATCATGCGTCCATGGTTATCTCGTACAGCTCGAGCAGGCGGGTCTCGAGCGATTCGCGTTCCGCGTACAGCTCGCCGAGTGCGGTATAGTCGGCGGGGTCAAGCTGTGATTCGAGGGCTTCGAGCTCGACGAGGCGCTGCTCGACACGCGCGCAGTCCTCTTTTGCGCGGCGAATGCGGTTTTCGGCTCGGCGCTGTTCCTGAGAGGCGCGTTTTGCCTCGAGGTATTGCTGCTTTGCCTCGCTCGGCTGCGCAGGCTGAGCCGATTCGGCTTCGGTGCGCTGTTCGGCTGCGGCTGCCGCTACATATTCGTCATAGCTGCCGCGATGGTCGTAAATACCGCTTGTGCGTATGCTGCCGTCGGAGGCTGCGCCGCGCAGCGGCGGTGCGGGCGGCATATCAAACGAGAGCACGCGGGTGGCGAGCCTCGATATGAAATAACGGTCATGCGAGACGGCGATAATAGTGCCGTCGAAGTCGGCGAGCGCATCCTCGAGTGCCTCCCGCGAGATGATATCAAGGTGGTTTGTCGGCTCGTCGAGGATGAGCAGATTCATCTCGGAGAGCATCAGCTTAGTAAGTGTCAGTCGGGCGCGCTCGCCGCCGCTGAGCACCCCGACCCGCTTGCCGACATCGTCCCCGGTGAAGAGGAAGCGTGCGAGCGCGCCGCGGACCTCGTTCTGTGTCAGTGAGGGATAGGCATCCCATATCTCGTCGAGTACGGTCTTGTCGTCGGACAGGTGTTGATTTTCCTGATCGTAGTAGCCGACGGTGACGTTGTATCCGAGCTCGACCCGTCCGCTGTCGGGACGCAGCCGCTCGGCTATCATGCGCAGGAGGGTGGATTTTCCGCAGCCGTTGTGACCGTAGATGAACACGTGCTCGCGTTTTTCGATAAGAAACGAAAGGTGCTCAAAGAGCGTCTTGTCCCCGTAGCGCTTGCACAGATCGCGAGCGAGCACGACCTCGTTTCCGCTCTCCCCGCTCTCGTGAAAGCTCATGCGCGAGGCGGCGGGCAGGTCGCTCGGACGCTCTATCCGCTCGAGCTTTGCGAGCTGCTTTTCACGGCTCTCTGCGGCGATGATGTTGCGCTCTCGGTTCCACCGACGCTGCTGCGCGATGTACGCCTCTATGCGCGCTATCTCCTTCTGCTGATTTTCGTAATGACGGCGCTGTATCTCGCGGTCGGTGCTTTTTTTCTCGGTGTATGCGGTGTAGCCGCCCGAGTAATAGTGTCCCTTGCCGTACTCTATCTCGAATATTCCGGTGCATACACGGTCGAGAAAATATCGGTCGTGCGAGACGGTGACGACCGTCTTTTTCCGAGAGGTCAGATATTCCTCGAGCCAGAACATCGTGGCGGTGTCGAGGTGGTTGGTAGGTTCGTCGAGCAGCATGATATCCGGTTCCTCGAGCAGCAGCCGGACGAGTGCGAGTCTGGTCTTTTGTCCTCCGCTGAGCGCTGAGCAGCGCACCTGCATCATGCCGTCGTCAAAGCCGAAGCGCAGCAGCATCGAGCGGCAGCGGCTGCGGTATGTCCGTCCTCCGCCGTCGTCGAACCGCCGCAGAGCGGCAGCATATCTGTCCGCCGCCTCGGTGTCTCCCGCCTCGGTCTGAATGCGAAGCTCCTCGAGCCGCTCCTCGTCTGCGATAAGCCCGGAAAAAACCGAGAGCACCTCCTCGTACACGGTGCGCTCCGGGTCGAGCGTCGGGTGCTGTGAGAGCACGCCGAGCGTATGGTCGCGGGCGATGTAGACGCTGCCGCTGTCCGGAGTGTACTCGCCTGTTATGACGCGCAGCAGACTTGTCTTTCCCGCGCCGTTGACTCCGACGATGCCGAGCCTACCCCCCTCGCCGAGCGAAAAGCCCACTCCGTCGAGCACCGTCTCTCCGCCGAAGGAGAGCGATATGTTTTCACATCCTATTGCTATCATGTATATCTATCCTATATCTATCATTTATCTATCATTGCTTTGTTGTCTTTGTCATGCCGCTGTGCTATGCATTGTCGTGTGCTTTGCGGATGCGGCGCATATCGCGACGGCGCACTGCCGATCGGAATGCGGTCACTGTGCGCTCTGCTCGCGCAGCTGCTCCGCCTGATGCGCCCACGCCGTGCGGTACTTCTCAACGCTCCGGCTGACCTTTTTCACGTAGTCCGCAGTCTCGGCTATCGGAATGTTGACGAGCCTGCCGTCCTTCGTTATCTCATCATCTTCGAGCCAGCCGTGAACGCGCGAACGTCCGGCATTATATGCGGCGTAGACGGTGTCCCACTCGCCGAATTCCTCATAGAGCAGCGAGAGAAAATATGTGCCGTATTTTATGTTTATCTCGGGCTCAAACAGCCGTTCGACCTCCATGTCCTCGCCCGCCTTTGTCAGCAGCCACCAGAAGGTCTCTCGGGTTATCTGCATCAGCCCCATTGCGCCTGCGCCGGACACCGCGTCGGCGCGAAACGAGCTTTCTGTCTCTATGACCGCGCAGATTATCTCGGGCGGAACGCCGTATTCACCGGAGTATTCGTCTATCAGCTCTGCGTAGAGTATCGGATGGGTCACGTTGTCGATAAGCTCGGGCGAGCGGACGGCGAGGTTTATTATCGCTATCAGCGCGAGAAAGATCAGCACTGCGGCGATGGCAATCCTTACGGGTGTGCGGCGCGGCAGAGGGTAGCGCGCGAGTACGCCTCTGCGCTCGGGAGCAGGCTGCATGTCGGACTTGTCGTTTGCCGCCGAGCCTGCCGCGCTTGCCGTACCGTCACCGAAATTGCCGTCATCGATATTATTTCCGGGCACGTCGTACTTTGTGTTGCCGACCGCGCCGGCGGCATTGCCCGATTTTGTGTCGAATACTGCCGCGCTGCCCGCAGCATTGCTATTTGCATCGGATGCGGAGACATCGAGGGACGAACCGACTCTGCCCGAATTCTCGGCGGACTGCGATGCAACGGCGCGGCGGTCGAGCGAGAGCAGGAGTGCATCGACGGCGGGAGCAAGCTCCGCACCTCTTCCGTTCTCTATTACGGTGTCGCAGCGCGAGCGGAAGAAATCATCATCATGCTGCGCGTCGATACGCGCCCGGGCGCGAGCCTCGTCTATCCCGTCGCGGCGCATGATGCGGTCTGTGCGGGTCTGTCTGTCCGCCGTGACGAAAACAACGGTGTCGCAGCGTTCGTTCAGTCCGCTCTCGAAGAGCATAGGCGCGTCTATGACCGCGAACCTCTCGCCGCGCGCGCTGCATTCGCGGAGCCATGCCTCGGCTGCCGAGCAGATATAGCGATGGGTTATTCTGTTCAGCAGGCGACGCTTATCCTCCGCACCGGGTGCGAAAACTATCGCTCCCAGCTCGCGGCGGCGCAGCGAGCCGTCCGGGTCTATAACTCCGTCGCCGAAAGTCTGCGCTATCTCGCGAACGCAGGGAGAATTCGGAGCGGCAATGCGGGCATATTCCTTATCTGCGTCGAATATCGGTATGCCGCGCTCGCCGAGTATGCGGCAGACCTCGCTTTTTCCCGCGCCGCTGCCTCCGGTTATGCCGATTATCTGCATGTATGCCCTCCGATTTTCAGTATTTTCTCGTATTATAGCGCATTTTTGCCTGTAATACAAGACGGCTGAGGTAAACAATTATCCCTCGGAGCCAAAAAACGAAAAATATGCATAAAATATGACAAATTATACTTGAATTCTTGATGATAATTTGGTATACTATCTTTTAACATGTACAGTGGGATAACTGTAAGGATGCAAAAACGTCGAAAAACGCCTCGTCGCCGTACCGGCATACGGTAGAGACGGTCTGCGGATCCTGTTATATATGCATTTTTGTTATACATAAAAGCAGCAAATACACGGAAGGGGATAAGTGAGATGGACGATTTTTCTCGTGGAGCGGATACCATGCATTGCCCGATAGACGGTTGGGAGGCTGCGGAGCCGCTTTCCCGCAGCAGCTGGCAGCAGATATGGAGCGCCCGTAAGGTCGGCTCGACCGAGGTGACGGGCATGCTCCGCGTTGTCACCATACCCGCATACGCGGGAGAGGCGGAGGCACTGCGCGACGGCGGCTTTTCCGAGGAGAGGATAAAGAAGCATATCGCCGACTGTGCGGAGCGCTGTCTCCGCGACGGTGAGGCCTTGATGGCATCCGGCTCCCGACGCATGCCGGAGATAAAGGCGGTAAAGCTGCGCCGAAGCGGGGACGGGGATTACCGCCTGTGGATACTCAGTACATACTACCCGACCTTTACGAAATACTATGAGGGCAAGCGCATCTCTCGCGGAACGCTGCTCTCGCTCTTCTGCGATCTGTGCGACGCGGTCGGCGACTATGCGTCGGTCGGAATGGTGCACGGCGCAGTCCAGCTCGAAAATGTTTACGTCGACCGTGTCGGCAGCTGCCTGCTCGGCAACCCGCTGTTCAAGCCCACACTGTACAGCAGAATCCTCGACCCCGACGACACACGTCTGCTACGCTTCATTGCCCCCGAGATAGCGCGCGGCGAGGACTACGATACCCGCAGCGATATCTGCTCGCTCGGACTTACGATGTATTTCAAGTTCAACGGAAACCGTCTGCCGTTCGTCGAATCCGGCAGGGACAAGGTGACACGCGAGGAGGTCGACTCCGCCATAGTCCGCCGCCTCGACGGCGAGCCGCTTCCGCCGCCCGTACGTGCGGATGCTGCACTCTCGGAGATAATTCTTCGCGCCTGCGCACCCGATAAGAACGATCGTTATGCCACTCCGGCGGAGCTGAGAGAGGCGATAGCCGCATATGCCGAGCAGGCGGGAATAGAGCTGACCTGCGGCAGAGTTTCGCCCGAGCTGCGCAGCGCGATAGCGCCCGCAGAGCAGACGGACGGTACGGAGGGCACGGCTGCAAGCGGTGCGGATGAGGACGGAGAGCTTTCGTTTGCCGCCGTTATGGGGCTTACGACCGCGGGGGACAGCGCAGAGGCATTGTCCGGTGCATCCGGAGAGAACGGCTCGGATGCCGACAGCTCAAACGGTGCGAGCATGGCGGGCGGATATTTCGATGAGCACGGAAACTTCGTGCTGACAGCTGCCGCTTCGGACGGAGATGCGAGTCCCTCCGGAATGAGCGGCGAAAATGACGGCGTGCATCCGCACGAAAAGAATAATAAGTGCGGCGAAAATGACGAAAGAGATAATGCCTCCGGGGACGGCGCGGAGACGCAGCACGACGATGCTGCCGAGCCCGCGGCTGTGAGAGATGCTTCGGAGTCCGACTCCGATATTGATATAGCGGCGTTTGCCGCTGCGGCGGACGGTGAGTCTGCGCATATGGGATTCGGCGTTCCCGAAAGCTCCGGCGATGCCGCTTTTACCGACGGCGCGAACAAGGAGCACATCGGCAATGCCGACGGATATTCCGACGGGCACGGAGAGTATTCCGACGGCGAGAAAGATGACCCGAGCGATGCGGACGGAGAGAACGGCAGAGGCGGTAAGAACGGAAAGCGCCGCCCATTTCCGCTGCTTCCGGTAACATTTATAACTCTCGGTGTTATTGTCGTGCTTGTCGTTGTTATCTACTGCATGCAGCGCTTTGACCTTTTCGAATCCGGGAATGCCGATGTCGCCGATACGACCGCAGCAACTACCGCGACCGTACCCGATACTACCGAGCTGCCCGCAGGAAGCGTCCGTATGCCCGACCTTACCGGTAAGACCCGCGATGATGCGGAGGCAGAGCTTGCGCGCGCAGGCTACAAGGGCGAGCCGATATACTTCGGCAGCTACAGCTATACAGCAGACGAGAATACGGTGCTCGAGCAGTTCCCCGCAAAGAATATCATCTTTAATGCGGAGGATGCCGTCGAGCTGACGATCAGTCTCGGCAGAGCACCCGATACCATGCCCGATATCACAACGCTGACTGAAAAGGACGCGTTCAAGCGTCTTTCATCGCTCGGCTACAACGTCACCGTACTCAGCGCGTATTCGGATGTTGCAGCCGAAGGAACGGTCGATATGCAGAGCGTCGCGCCCGGAACGAAGATCGAATCCGGCACGGATATGTTTATTGTGATGAGCCGCGGACCGAAGCCGACCGACTTTGTCGAAATAACGGGAATGTCGCTCGGCGCGGGCAACCTCACCGTTGAGTCGGGCAGCACCGACACCCTCACCGTTACATTCACCCCCGATAACGCGACCGAGCACGGGATATGGTGGCACAGCGACGACCCGTCAAAGGTCGAGGTTGACCAGAGCGGTAAGATTAAGGCTGTCGCCGAGAGCGGCAGGACCGTTATTACCGCAATGAGCGCGGACGGCGTTCACAGCGCAAAGCGCACGGTGGTCATAAAGGCGGCTGTCAAGACTGCGGTGACCTCGCGAGTAGATGCTCCCGCACGCGAAACGACAGCCGAGACTACGGCGGTCCGCTGGAGCGATTGGAGCGAGACCGAGACGGCTGGCAGTCAGTCGAAAACTCAGTATTCGAGCCGCACCAAGACGACCCGCACACAGAGCGGCTCGCCGATATCCGGATGGGAGATCGACAGCTCGCGTACCGCATTCGGAGAATGGGGCGAATGGAGTGACTGGAGCGATATGCCGATATCGAGCAGTGATGTCCTCGGCGTTGAGAACAGAACGGTTTACAGCACCCGTGCACGCAGCGGCTGGACGGACAGCGCGCCTGCAGGCGCATCCGATATTCGCACACGCACCGTCTACTGGTACTGTGAAAAATTGCCCGACGGCAGACCCGGTGAGTGGCTCGGTCCGGTGACCGACGTTCCGTCAGACGGCAAGAATTATCTCACTACCGAGGCGACGCAGTATAACTACGTTCCCGCAGGCGCGGAGTGGAGCGAGTGGAGCACCGACGCGGCAAGCGCGGGCGATTCGCTCGACGTTATGACCAATACACAGTACCGCTCGCGCGGCAGAGACGTTACATATACCTGCTATACATGGTCGGACTGGAGCAGCTGGAGCGATACTCCCGTCTCCGAAGGTGCCGATACAGAGGTCAAAACGAGAACGCTCTACCGCCACAGAGTGTGACCGATCTGCCCGGCGGACCCGACCGCAGGGTATGTCGCGCCGCGGCAGACGCGATGATATGCTCTGCCCATTCAATGAGTATGAGATATCGAGATATGTTATTCCTGCGCTCGACCTGCGCAGGCCGGATAAAAATCAAGTGAAAAACGGACGTATGACCTCAGAGGCTCGTGCGTCCGTTTATTTCTCCGATTTGTCGGCTTTTTTCAGAAAAAAACTGCCGCTTGCATTACGCTGAACGATGTGATATAATGACCGTGGATATTGGAGGGTCATATGGGTAAGTTCAGCCTTTTCGGAATGTTCAGAAAGAATAATGAAAAATCGCCGATCTTTCGTCGAAATATGGCGGCACGGCTGCACGGAATGTCGGTGCGCTATATAACGGAGCGGACGGGCGACGGCGTTAATGCCGACGGCAGCTATACCGACGATTATGTAATCGGCAGGGGCGGCTCCATCGCGGTCATAGGCGGCGAGATAGTCGTGTATTCGAGCACCGAGACGGTCTTTCGCTCTAAGGTCGAGCTGACCGATATGGGCGAGCTGATGTCCGGCGACGGCGTTATACTCGAGGGTGAGGATCTCGAGCACGGCGGGGTCAATCGAAGAATAATAGCGTATTTTACCTACCATCTGAGACAACGCGGTGAAAAGTAATGATATAAAAAACGACGCGCAGCGCCCGATGGGACGCTGCGCGTTTTGATGCTTTGTGCGACGAATTCGGATGGATGCCGAGCGGTGCAGGAGCACAAAAATTCACGCCTTGTTTTGCAGTGATTTGCGAAACTCTTGATCAGCTCCGAGCCATCGTCCTTGCTCCTTGAAAATGCTCATCGGTATAAAAGCTTTGAAGGGGGCATTCGCACCCTGCTCCGAATAATGCATTGCGATCTTATTTCCGATCACCGGTATGCCTTTCCCCCTATTTAAAAAGTTTTGAAAGGGGGTACGGGGGGAAACTTTTTCAAAAGTTTCCCTCCCGCTCGTCTCCCGCTCGTCTCCCGTTCCTCCCCGCGTCTCGTGCTTATTCCAGCGTTCCGAAGAGGGTGCCGACTGGCTTGCCCTTGATGATGTCGTAGATATATTCGGGGTGAGTACCTCCGGTGAGCACCATGGGAATGCCGTGTTTGAGCGCTATTTCCGCTGCGTGCAGCTTTGTTACGACACCTCCGGTGCCGAAATCCGAACCGGAGCCGCCCGCACAGCTGCGGATATCATCGGTAATCTCGGGCACATGCGAGATGAGTCCGGCATCGGGATTGCAGTGCGGATCGGAGTCATAGAGACCGTCGATATCGCTGAGGTTGATGAGCATATCGGCATCGGCGAGCACGGCGACATATGCGGCGAGAGTATCGTTATCGCCGAACTCTATCTCCTCAAACGACACTGTATCGTTTTCGTTAACGATGGGCACGCAGCCGAGCGAGAGCAGCTTGCTTACGGTGTTCTGAACATTGCGCTTACTCGTTTCATTGTCGACGGTGCTGCGGGTGATGAGTATCTGCGCAACGCTTCTGCCGTAATCGGAGAAAAAGCGCTCGTATATCTGCATAAGCTCCGCCTGACCGACGGCTGCAAGCGCCTGCTTTTCCTCGATGGTATCGGGCTTGTGGGTAAAGCCGAGCTTTGCGCGTCCTGCGGAGACCGCACCGGACGACACGAGAATAACATCCATTCCCGCACCGGAGAGATCGGAGAGCACGCGTGCCACGCGGTCTATGCTGCGCAGGTTGAGATGTCCGTTCTCATGCGAGAGGGAGGAGGAGCCGATCTTGACTACTATTCTTTTAATATTGCTTTTCATCTGCATATCCTATCTTTTTTTACAAAATGGGCGCCGCACGGCGACTTTTTTACAAAAAGGTATTTTAATTCGTCGTAAAATATAATATAATAAAGAGAACAGATCCGCTTGGAAATGAACAAATGATATTATACAGCATTCGTGCGCCGATTGCAAGCATAAATCGCACGCAATGCGGAAAGGGAGAATATGAAGCAGAAATATACTGTCACGGTCGCGGGAATGACCGTCAACATCATATCCGACGAGCAGGAGGAGTATGTAAACGGACTTGTCCGTCTGCTCGATCAGCGCATCGAGGAGATGGTCTCGGGCAACAAGCGCTGCAGCAAGACCGAGGCGATACTTTTCTGCGCTATCGACTATTTCGACGACAAGATAAAGAATTCGCTGCGCTTTCAGCACATGCAGGAGACGATAGAGAAGCTCGAGGCGGAGAATGCTTCGCTGCGCGCGATGCTCGGTATGCCAGCACATGAGCAGGCAGCGGAAGACACCCCCACTCTCGCAGAGGAGACCGCTGCGCTTGACGAGGCGGCTGTCGGCGCAACCGCAGAAAAGTCTGCGGAAAAGCCCGCAGAGAAGTCTGCGACGGGGGCTGCGGCAAAATCCGCTGCAAAGTCCGCCGCCGCGTCGGCTGAAGGCTCCGACGGAAAAGCCGCGCTCTGATGGCTCGCAAGCCGACCCGAAAGGATCCGAACGGCAGCGCAGGCTACCCGCACAGAGGTGACGGAAAAAACAAGCATGACGTGTGCATGAGCACCGCCCGCGCAGAGCTGCGCGGCGGCAAGCAGAAAAGCATACGCACGGTCGGACGCCGCGATAGCGGGGATGCACGCCGAGATACACGCAATGACGGCAGAAGCGTTCGCGCGGACAGCCGTTCGGGCAACAGAAGCAGACCGAACAGCCGCCCGAACAGCCGCCCGAGTGATAAGCAAGCTCGCACGGGTCGTTTGTCCGATGCAGGGCACGCACGCATTCGAGATAATGTCGGTGGGGCAGAGCATCGCGCCGCCCCGATGGCACCATCTCATCCGTCCGAGGCATACTGCGCCGCGCTTGCGTCGCTCCCGCCGTTGACGGAAGCGCTTCCGCTGCCGGAGCTGCTTGTTCCGTGCGGCTCGGAGGAGATAATGTGTGTCGCGGTGAAGAGCGGCGCGGATGCGGTATATCTCGGCGGACGTATGCATAACGCGCGTATGAACGCGCACAATTTCGACGACGAGGCTATGCGCCGTACGGTGAAATATTGTCATGAACGCGGCGTTCGCGTATATGTAACGCTCAACACGCTGCTCTACGACCGCGAGCTCGAGGAGACGGCGCGCTATGCTGCATTTCTTCAGGAGTGCGGCGTTGATGCGCTGATAGTTGCCGATCCCGGGCTCTGCCGACTGCTGCACGAGGCTCTGCCGGATATGGAGCTGCACGCGAGCACACAGCTGGCGATACACGAGACCGGCGCTGCGCGGCTGCTCGGAGAGTTTGGTTTTTCGCGCGTAGTTCCCGCCCGCGAGCTGTCGCTCGGTGATATCCGCACCATGTGCGAGCGCTCGGGCGTTGAGATAGAGGTATTTGTCCACGGTGCGCTCTGTGTTTGCCGCTCGGGACAGTGCCTGTTCAGCTCGCTTGTCGGCGGCAGAAGCGGAAACAGAGGCGAGTGTGCACAGCCCTGTCGTCTGCCGTATAACGGCGGGTACCCGCTCAGTCTGCGCGATCTCTGCCTCGGCGGACATATGACCGAGCTGATACGCGCGGGAATTTCCTCACTCAAGATAGAGGGACGGATGAAGTCCCCGACCTATATCCGCACGGTTACCTCGATATACCGCCGCCTGCTCGACGAGCGCAGAAACGCGACCGAGGACGAGCTGTGTGAGCTGCGCGACGCTTTTTCACGCAGCGGCTTTACCGACGGCTACTATGTCGACGGGATAGACGACGGCATGCTCGGCATTCGCAGCGAGAGCGATAAGACTGCGACCGCTCGGCTTCGAGGCGGTATCGGAGGAAAGAATGCCGGATCTGTCGGTGATGATAAACACGGCGGTGCTGCCGTAACCAACGGCGCAGGCATCGCCCGCAGCATAATAATTCCCGCCGAGCGGCGCATACTCTCCCTGCATGATATACTTGCGCGGCAGATGAGAGAGGCGGCGGAGCGCACCGCGGATATCGGAGCAAACGCGGAGCACACGTGTGACGGAGCTGCCGCAGATATCCGCCGCACTGCCCGTTTTTCCTCGCCGGAGCAGATAACCGAGCGGGCACGCAGGTATTTTGACGGTATCGCGCTTCCGCTCGACAGCTATCTGTCGGCAGATGAGGCGGAGCGCCGAGGCGTGACCTCCGTCATACTGCCTGCGGCGGTGCATGACAGCGAGCGCGATGCCGTCCGCGCGGCGCTTTCACGTGCCCGCGACCTCGGCTGCACCGAGTGCTTTGTTCAGGGTATCGGACAGCTGCCGCTCGTTTCCGGAATCGGCTTCCGACTTGTCGGAGATTTTCGTTTCGGGGTGACGAATTCGCTCACTCCGCTGTTTATATCGGATATTTCGGCGCTTGCCGAGCGCGGTGCGCCTGCCGACGGCGATATCGAAAACGGCGATACGGCGCATACGGAAAGGACAGCGGCTCGTAATGTCGGAGACGGCACTGCGGAAGAGCGTGAGCATACGGAAAGCTACGCTGACGGTGCTTCGGCTGTCCGTCTTCTTGCCATTGACGAGATATTGCTCTCGCCCGAGCTGACGCTGCCGCGCATCCGCGATATCCGTGCGCCGCACGCGGTCATAGTCTACGGCAGGGTGCCGCTGATGCTGCTCGAGCATCGTACCGGCGTACGCAGTCTGACCGACCGGCGCGGAGTGAGCTTCCCGGTTCGACCGGAGCAGCGGCTTGACGGCTGCCGCGAGCGCGAGCTCATCTACAATAGCGTTCCCGTCTATATGGCGGACAGAGCACAGCAGCTTGTACGCGCGGATATCGTCTCGCAGCACTATATTTTCTCGGTCGAGTCGGCGCGAGAGGTCGACGCGGTCATAGCCGCATATGAGGACGGGCTTCCGCCGCGCTCGGATGCCGTTCGGCGCATAAAATGACAGACTGTGCCCGCTTACTTTCAGGTGTTCATGTCGGGCGGCTGTCTTGTACACGGCGGCGCGAAGAAGCGGTTTGTACAATACCGCTTGCGATGCACAGTATTCCTACGGCGTGCTTTCTCACTTTTTATAACCAGGCTTTATAATCAGGAAAGGGTGCCTCCGCGAATCGGGGGCAACGGTTACATAAATGGAACTCAAGGTAAAGATAAAGAAGCTCCGCCCGGAGGCGGTCATGCCCGCATATGCGACAGATGCCTCCGCCGCCTGCGACCTCTGCGCCTGCATCGCGGAGCCTGTGACGCTCATGCCCGGTGAGCGCGCAAAGCTGCCGACCGGAATTGCGATAGCGCCCGAGCGCAGCGATCTTGTCGCGCTCGTTTTCAGCCGCAGCGGCATGGGCGTGAAGCACGGCATTACGCTGTCGAACAGTGTAGGCGTTATTGATGCGGATTATCGCGGCGAGATAATCGTCTCGGTCGTAAATCACGGCAGCGAGGCGTATACCGTTCAGCCGTGCGACCGCATAGCGCAGATGATGTTCGTGCCGATATATACGGCGGCTTTTATTCCGACGGAGGAGCTTGACGATACCGAACGCGGCGCGGGCGGCTTCGGCTCGACGGGCAGGTGACGCATATGAGCATGAGAAATGTTCTTTATACGGTTTTTCTTATCTGTGCGGGTGTTGTAGTCGGCTCGTGCGTGGCAAACGCTACCGCCTCCGTGCCCGGGCTGTCGTGGCTCGGATACGGGCTCAGCCTCGGTATTACCGAGCCGCTCGTGCTGAATCTCGGGGTCATTTCGCTTACCTTTGCACTGACCTTTAATCTGTCGGTGTCGGTTGTTATTTTTCTTGCGATATTTTTACTGATAGGTAGGTTTATTAAGCCGTGGAGAAGTTGATACTTGCGTCGGGCAGTCCCCGCCGCCGTGAAATACTCGAGTCGGTCGGAGCGGAGTTTGAGCTCCTGCTGCCCGACGTCGACGAGAACGTCCCGCCGCTCTCGCCGGAGCAGACGGTCATGACGCTCGCAGAGCGCAAATGCCGTGCGGCACTTGAGCTGCTGCCGCCCGGATCGGAGGGACGCATCGTCGTCGCCGCAGATACTGTCGTCGCCTATGAGGGCGAGATATTCGGCAAGCCGCATACGCCGGAGCGCGCCGCGCAGATGCTGCGCAGACTGTCCGGTACGCACCATACCGTCTATACCGGAATAGCCGTCGCGCGCGGAGAGCGTATGACGGTCGAATGCGAGGGCTCGCGGGTGTGCTTCCGCGAGCTGTCGGAGGATGATATAGGGCGCTATGTCGCGACCGGAGAGCCGCTCGATAAGGCGGGCGCATACGGCATTCAGGAGCGCGGGAGCATATTTGTAAGCGGTATTGAGGGTGATTATTTCAATATCGTCGGACTGCCGGTATGTCGGCTCGCCGAGGTGCTCAGACGTGATTTCGATTATGATATTCTCGGTGATTGATCCGCATTGACGGCAGTGTGCATTGACGGCGGTGCCGAACCGCTGCCGATGCGTATAAGGCGGCTTTGCATGTCCATGCGGATATCGGATCTATCAAGGAGAGAGCCGCTCTGCGGCGTGGGGGACAGAGCGAATGAAACGCAGAGAAACAGAGGAGCGGAACGGACGCGGCACAGCCGTGGGGAGGATGAGATATATCGCCCCCGGGTGTGTTTTTGCCGTTCTGCTTTTGCTTATGCTGCTGCGTATAGCGCAGATAGGCAGGTGGGAGCCGCTGCTGCCGGGTGAGATAGCCGCAGGCGAGAGGACGGTGACCGTTACCGTGCCCGCGCAGCGCGGACAGATATTCGATCGGAACGGAACGCTGCTTGTCGGCAATAACTATACATACGAGCTTGACTGCGACGCGCGGCAGTTTGCCGGAAAGACCGATGCCGTCGCAGCACTGTTTGATAAGCTCGCCGAGTGCGGTATCGCGGGCGATTATGCCGATGCGGCGGCGCTTGAAGCGGCGATAAACGAGGCGGCGGGTGCCGATTCTTCCGTTACTGTAGTTGAGGAGACGACGGAGGGGGCGGACAGTACGTCGGAGCCGGCGAACGGAGATGCCGGCGCGGCTGAGTCGGACGGCCCTGCTGCGGAGAGCGGCGATTCAGGCGGCACGGACGGCGATACGCCTAAGCGAAATGCGGGCGGCAGGCTCGTGCTGTCCGAGAACGCGCCTATGAGCATGATAGCATATGTTATCTCCGACCGCCCGGCGGGACTGTCGATCGAGAAGCGCAGCGAGCGGGTGTATTACGACGACGGAGCGGCGGCGCAGCTGCTCGGTCACATCGGCAGGATATCCGACGCGTCGCTTCAGTATTACAGCGATCTCGGCTATCCGATGGATGCGATAGTCGGAACCTCAGGCGCGGAGGCGATATTTGAGGAGTACCTGCACGGGACAGACGGCAGTATGCGCGTGACCTACGACGGCGCGGGCAACGTGACATCTACCGAGTATCTGACCGAGCCTACGCGCGGCGCGGACATATATCTGACACTTGATATCGGACTGCAGAAAACGGCGCTTGAGGCTCTGAATGCTCAGCTTGAGGCGGTCGGTTCGCAGTGCGGTGCGACTGTCGCGCTTGATCCTGCATCGGGTGAGGTGCTTGTCTGCCTTTCAATGCCAACGTATTCGCAGGAGCAGTATAAAAACGATTGGCAGACTCTTGCTGCGACCGAGGGCGCGCCGCTGTTTAACAGAGCGACCGAGGGCAGATATGCCCCCGGCTCGATAATGAAGATCTCGACCGCCGTAGCCGCGCTCGAGGAGGGGATTATCACCCCGCAGACGACGGTGACGGACGAGGGAGTTTATACCTACTACGATGATTTTCAGCCGGAGTGCTGGCTGTGGGGACGCAGGCACGAGACGCACGGCAGTCAGAATGTGCGCTCGGCTATTATGAATTCGTGTAACTATTTCTTTTATGAGATCGGCAGGCAGACCGGCATAGACAAGCTCAATGAGTGGTCGCTCAGGCTCGGACTCGGACAGAAGGCGGGCATCGAGCTGCGCGAGAGCGAACCGGTGCTTGCGGGCAGAGCCGAACGCCGCGAGCGCGGCGAATACTGGGGCGAGGGCGAGACGCTCGCCGCGGCTATCGGACAGTCGGATAATCTGTTTACCCCGCTGCAGACGGCGGATTTTATCTCGGTGATAGCCGAGGGCGGAGAGGGCTACCGCGCACATCTGCTGCTCCGCGCAGTCGCACCGGACGGTACCGTTAAGGTCGAGTCGCAGCCCGAGCAGACGGTCAGCGCGTCGCTGTCCGCAGAAACGCTCGACGCGGTGCGCGGCGGTATGTATGATGCCGCAAGGTCCGGCACCGTCGGACGCGTGTTTGCCGACTGCGGCTACGATATCGCCGCAAAGACCGGAACGGCACAGATATCTTCCGGAAATTCAAATGCGCTCTTCGCTTGCTATGCGCCATTCGTCGATCCGCAGATAGCTGTTGTTTGCGTTATCGAAAACGGAACCGACGGCTACAACGCCGCCGCTCCCGCCGAGCCCGTTATCAGCAGCTACCTCGGACAGTGAGGGGGTACGCGCGGGGGACGCGGGGACGAGGGGAACGCGCGGGGGACGCTTTCGAGAAAGCGCCCCCCACACCCCCCGCAAAGCTTTAAAACTGAGAGTCTTTCTCGGGCAGAACAGCGGAGCGATTGCGGAGCAAGGGTTTCGCTCGTTGCGCACGGACTAAGGATCAGACAGTTTAAAAGTTTCGTCAACCGTTGCAGAAACAAGGTGTGAATGTTTCGGTAAGTGCGAAGCACAGACCGAAACTTCATATTGAATCGTGCAGCGATTCAATAACCCCACAGAGCGGCGTTTCTTTTCATTAGCTTTTGAACAACACCTCGCGTTGTTCGCTGCGCACTGTATGGTCAAAGAAAAGCGACTAAAGCTTAGATTCGATTGAATTCGTAGTGATTTAACAATTCACTGAAAATTCAGATGTAAATCAAGTTGATAATGTCATCAAAGCAGCGGACGTGTATGCCTCCCCTTGCGCAGGAGAGGCATACACGCGCCGACTTTTCGGTATGTATTATATTATCAACTTAAAACCCATTCCGATTACCACATTATAAAAGCTCATTCCACAGGCAGATCGACGCATCGGTCTGCCTTAGATATTATCCCTGCGTTCATCGCCGACGCGCCGCCGCATAAAATATAACCGTTTCAAACGCAAAATCTCCCGCCCTGCGGGATAACCGGAGGTCGAAATGACCGATTTTCTTGTGAAAAAATTCGTCCCGAACTACACCTCGACCGACTCCGTCGAGGTGAGAACCGCATACGGCAGGCTCTCGGGCATAGTCGGCATTATCTGCAACGTGATAATGTTCGTATTCAAGCTTGCCGCGGGCTTTATCTCCGGCTCGATCTCCATCACCGCCGATGCCTTCAACAACCTGTCCGACGCATCGTCGAGCATCATCAGCCTGATTGGCTTTAAGCTGGCGAGCATGCCGCCCGACCGCGAGCACCCGTACGGTCACGGCAGATACGAATATTTATCCGGGCTCGTCGTTTCCGCGCTCGTTATCGCCATCGGCATCGAGCTGTTCACGACCGGCGTGCGCAAGATAATAACGCCGGAGGCGGTCGAGTTCGGAGTTCTGCCGGCTGTGGTGCTCATCCTCTCCGCCGCACTAAAGCTATGGATGATGCTGTTCAACCGCCGTCTCGGCAACCGCATATCCTCCGGCGCGCTCCTTGCGACCGCAGCCGACAGCCGCGGCGATGTCATAAGCTCCTGCGCCGTACTTGTCTCCGCGATTATTTCGAGCCTGACCGGCTTTGAGCTCGACGGATATGCCGCAGTTGCGGTATCGGTATTCATAGTTATAAGCGGAATAGGGCTTGTCCGCGACACCCTCGACCCCATACTCGGCAAAGCTCCGAGCACCGAGACGGTGCGCGATATCCGCGACCGCATTCTCACCTATCCCGGTGTGCTCGGAATACATGATCTTATCGTCCACGATTACGGTCCCGGCAGGACCTTTGCGAGCGTTCATGTGGAGATGTCCGCCGATACCGACCCGCTCGAAAGTCACGATATCATCGACAATATCGAACGTGATTTCGCCGAGAACCGACACCTCCAGCTCATCGTACACTACGACCCCATCGTTACAAACGACCCGGAGGTCGAGAGCCTGCGCATATACCTGCATGAGCATCTGCACGAAATAGGAGCAGGTCTGACCTTTCACGATCTGCGTCTCGTGCGCGGAGCGAGCCACTCGAATGTCATCTTCGACTGCATCATGCCCTACGGCATGAGCATGAGCGAATCCGAGCTGCGCGAGAAGATATCCGAGCTCGTAAGGCAAAAGGATCCGAGCTATAACTGCGTTATAACGATCGACCGCAGCTTTTGCTCGGAATGAATGCCGTGTCCAAGCGGAGTAACTTCCGCAAGGTCGCTCCGCTTAGAAGCTATTTGACGACAAATAAAGCGTGCTGTTGAAAATTTGCTTTTCAGCAGCACGCTTTGACTATTACGGGGATAAATTAAGATGCTCGGAGCGGATGGTTTTAGCCGACCTCACCTCGTGGAAAATCGTTTGGAGCACTCGGGTTCGTCACGCGGCGAAACGGGCGCAGAAAAAGCAAATAATTATTTCCTCCATTTTCTTAGTACTTGTACCGTACAAAAATTAAATCACACATTTATCCGCTTTTACGGTCGAATTCTTGCTTTCAACACTTACTACGATTCAAGAGGGCATTTTACTACATTTATTTTTTATTTTTTTATTTTTTGTTTTTTGCACACTCCGCATTATTGACAAGCAGGCTTAGAATATGTTTTTTCAGCTCGTAAAACATATGGCGGAACGTTAGGGCGTAAATTAACAACTCTAAGCAGAGAATCAAATGGAATGGGTTGATCATCATATAAATAACATACATAACATATCCGCAAAAATCGTAAAACACGATATAATTTACGCTTAAAAGACAATTGCGACTGCTGAATTAACGCCTTCACACCGCAATTTCAACGTAATGGTAGAAAAAGTCGCAAATTTGTGGTATACTAAATAGACCAGTACTTAAAACACGAACGATTTTTGAGAGGATGAAATCTATTTTGAAAAGCGAAATTGTCCGACATTACGATTTGCTCATAGATGAAAACAACGATCCGGTACACGATCCTAAGTCTTTACAGAATTATATGGATAAGTGGGATGGGCAAACCTTTATCGACAAAATGGAGCTTGATAAAGATAAATCTGTCCTTGAAATCGGCGTTGGTACAGGTCGGCTTGCCGTTCGCATCGCACCCGAATGCCGTGAATTTTTCGGCATTGACATTTCACCTAAAACAATAAAAAGAGCAAAAGAAAATCTTGCTGAGTATAATAACATTTCACTTATTTGCGACGATTTCTTAACGCATAAATTCAATCAGGATTTTGATGTTATATATTCCTCTTTAACCTTTATGCACATAGAAGAAAAGCAAAAAGCCATAAACAAAGTTGCTGCTTTGCTAAAGGACGGCGGACGGTTTGTACTTTCTATAGATAAAAAACAAAACGATACGATAGAATACGGCACACGAAAAATTAAAATTTATCCCGATCGCCAAGAGGACATAATCAAATATATCAATCAAAGCGGAATGAATTTAATAAAAGTCTTTGAAACCGAGTTTGCTTATATTTTTATAGCACATAAACATAAAATGTAAAGTATCATTCCCGCCCAAGGAAAGTCGAACATTGAAAGTGCTCTTTTGATAAACTATATGATCGCCCGAACAAAGGATAATGTGAAAACATCAAAATTGCAAGCAAAAACGATCCCTGCCGGAACATATGCCGCTTTTACATCCGAAAAGGGCGGTTTTGCGGGTGAGGAATTACCTAAATTGTTTGATTTGATTTTTGATTCTTGGTTACCTGCATCCGAATATAAACTGAGAGATGACATAATTATTGAAGCTCTGCATTTATACGTGAATTGTGAAAAGAAAACAGATATTATGAGGTGTGGATACCCGTAGAGCCGAAGTAACGCGCTTGCAAATATAAACACATAATATTGAGTTATGCTCCTAAATTCAAAACGCTATCAACAAGAAGAAATCGACCTGATAACGCAAAGCGGCGGCACTGCTTCTCTGTGCCGCCGCTTTGCATAAATACTTCGTTATCGCGCCTCGCTAATGCAGGGCGCGCTTTTTTCATTTCATACCGGGCAGACAAATGCCGGAATCGGCAGTGTCCGAATTATTTTCCCGCCACAAGGCGCAGATACAGCTTTCTCAGACCGCATCTCCATGCGAGCACCGTACCGAATACAGCGCCGAACACAGCCTGAAGAATCTGGAACGGCAGCTTGACTATCGCATATTCGGGTGTGCTGTAAATAAACGCTCTGCCGAGCGAATAGCCTACGACCATGATCACCGCGCCGACCGCAACGCCGATAATAGAGCCGAGGTGCGGCTTATTCTTCATTATCTTATGCGTGAACAGTGAGATGACGACCGCCTGCAGACCGTGTGTCACAAGCGAGACGAACATAGGCGTGGGATAAAAGAAAAAATCGCCGAGAAATGCGCCGACACCGCCGACCATAAACGCCTCGACGGGTCCGAGCAGGATAGACGCAAGGCAGATAACGACATCATTCAGGTACAGATGACCGCCCGGCACGGGCACTCCGAACGAGCTGAGCGCAACATTCATCGCCATCAGTACGGCTGTTACCGTGATATTCAGCGTTGCTGATTTTTTGTTTGAATATACCGACATGATATAAAACCCTTTCCCGAGGAAGCGCGACAGTGTGACGGCAGATGCCGCCTACGAGCGCTGCTCCCTTATTTTTTAATGGCAATATCATACCGCGTAAGTGGTCATTTATAAATATTCAAATACAATGTTTTTTATATAACCAGATGCGTGGTTGCCAGGTAGGTAACACGTTTACCCGATGCGCTTGTACGTCGGGAACGCTCATTTGCTCCTGCCGTAATGCTCGCAATACTCCGATATCGAACAGCGATGACATTCGGGCGAGCGGGCGGTGCAGCAATCGCGTCCGAGCAGGACTATGCGGTGGCAGAAATCCGACTGCTTTTCGGGCGCGATAAGCTCGGACAGCACCTTTTCCGTTTTGCGCGGGTCCTTGCAGGTCTCGGGATAAAAGCCGAGCTTGCCCGCAATTCGGATGCAGTGCGTGTCGGCAACTATCGCGGGCAGCCCAAAAACATCACCGCGTATCAGATTTGCTATCTTTCTGCCCACTCCGGGAAGCAGCAGCAGGTCGTCCATACCGCTCGGCACCTCTCCGCCGAAGCGCTCGATTATCATACGCGACGCGTCTATGAGATTCTGCGCCTTGGTGCGGAAAAGTCCGCACGGGCGGATTATCTCCTCAAGCTCGATAAGATCGGCATCCGCCATAGCCGCAGCGTCCGGATAATGCTCGAAAAGCGGCACGGCGACGATATTCACCCGTTTGTCGGTGCACTGTGCCGACAGCCGCCCGAGCACAAGCAGCCGCCACGGATCGCCCTCGTAGTTCAGCGCACACTCGGCTGCGGGAAAGTATTCTTCAAGCGCCGCGACTATCGCCGCCGCACGCGCCCTCTCGGAGCTTTTTGTTTTTTTCATGGTATCATCTCCGTTTGGTTGGGTGGATTTGATGGAAAAAATTCAGAGATTAAAGTTACGGATTTTGAGGAAACATAAAAGTTAATTCGGTCTATAAAACATATCCGAAACGACGTGCGTGTATGCCTCCCCTGTGTTATAGGAGGTACTGAGCGCAGCGAGGCGGAGGGGATGTTGGAAACTTAGGAATCTTTAATCAAACTTGGTTCGTGTCGTTTTTTATGCCATATCAAACATAAGAGTTATTGCATTTTTAATATAGCATAAAAAACGACACGAACTCATAATTTGGCTGCGAACTTTTCCGTCTCCAACAGCCCTTCCACCGCCTACGGCGGTCCCCCTCCCCTTACACAGGGGAGGCATACACGTCCA
>URAP01000028.1 GCA_900545935.1 uncultured Eubacteriales bacterium | reverse complement strand
CGCTGATCCATATCGAGCTGAAGCGCCGGGGCGTTCCCATTCGGGAAGCCTTCAATCAGATCGACCGCTATCAGCGGGACAGCTTCTGGGCGTCCAGCGGGCTGTATGAATTCGTGCAGATCTTCGTGATCTCCAACGGCACTAATACGAAGTACTATTCCAATACCACCCGTTTCAATCACATCAAGGACGCCAAAGCACAGAAAGTCAAAAAGTCCAAAACCAGCAACAGCTTTGAGTTCACCTCGTTCTGGGCGGATGCGAACAACCGCGTTATCCCCGATCTTGTGGACTTTACCAAGACCTTTTTCTGCAAGCACACCATTCTGAATATCCTTACCCGCTACTGCGTGTTCACGGCGGAAAATATGCTGCTGGTGATGCGGCCATATCAGATCGTCGCCACCGAGCGCATTTTGAACCGTATTGAGATCGCCAACAACTACAAGAAATACGGCACCGTAGCGGGCGGCGGGTACATCTGGCACACCACCGGTAGCGGCAAAACGCTGACTTCCTTCAAGACGGCACAGCTTGCCACGAAACTGGATTACATCGACAAGGGGCTTTTTGTCGTGGACCGCAAGGATCTGGACTATCAGACGATGAAGGAATATGACCGCTTTGAAAAGGGAGCTGCCAACAGCAACACCTCTACGGCAGTCCTGAAGCGCCAGTTGGAGGATGACAATGCAAGAATCATTATCACCACCATTCAGAAGCTCGCCACCTTTATCAAGAAGAACGCCGGACACAGCGTTTTTGATAAGCGAGTTGTTATCATTTTTGATGAGTGCCACCGGAGTCAGTTCGGGGATATGCATCAAGCCATTACGAAGTATTTCAAGAAGTACAACCTCTTTGGCTTTACTGGAACGCCGATCTTTGCGGTCAATGCAGGCGTGAGCAAGAATCCCACACTCCGCACGACAGAGCAGGCTTTTGGCGATCAGCTCCACGCCTATACCATTGTGGATGCCATCAACGACAAAAACGTGCTGCCCTTCCGGGTGGACTACATCAAGACAATGGATGCCGAGCCGGATATTGACGACAAGGAAGTTTGGGACATCAACCGGGAAAAGGCGTTTCTTGCCCCGGAACGCATCCGACTGGTCACGGATTACATTCTGACGCATTTTGACCAGAAGACCTACCGGGGTGATAAAACCTATACATACAGCGTATTGCAGAATATCGCCGAGGTTGCCTCTGCCGGCAGCAAGCAGCAGATCGAGGAAATCAAGCAGAAGCAGCGGGTCAGCGGGTTCAACTCCATCTTTGCCGTGTCCAGCGTGGATGCTGCAAAGCTCTACTACGCCGAGTTTCAGAGGCAAATGGCGGAAAATCCGCAGAAGCGGCTGAAGGTTGCCGTCATTTACAGCTATGGAGCGAATGAGGAAGAAACGGATGGTATTCTTGACGAGGAGAATCCGGAGGATACCTCCGCACTTGACCAAAGTTCCCGTGATTTTCTGGATGCGGCCATCCGTGACTACAACGGGATGTTCCACACCAACTATTCCACAGACGGGGACAAATTCCAGAATTACTATAAGGATGTTTCCCTGCGGATGAAGAACAAGGAACTTGACCTGCTGATCGTGGTCAATATGTTCCTGACCGGCTTCGACGCCACGACGCTGAATACGCTGTGGGTGGATAAAAACCTGAAAATGCACGGGCTGATTCAAGCATATTCCCGCACCAACCGGATTCTCAATTCCATCAAGGTGTTCGGCAACATCGTTTGCTTCCGCAATCTGCAAAAGCGCACCGACGATGCAATTTCTCTGTTTGGCGATAAGGAAGCGGGCGGTATCGTCCTGATGCGTGGCTATAAGGATTACTACTTTGGCTACGAGGATGCCGACGGAAAATATCACCCAGGCTATCGGGATATGATCGAGGAGTTGACGGCTAAGTTCCCGCTGTTGGAGGAGCGTATCACAGGTGAACAGTGCCAGAAGGAATTTATCGTATTGTTCGGAGCAATCCTGCGGATGCGTAACCTGCTGACTTCCTTCGACGAATTTGCCGGAAATGAGATTTTGAGTGAGCGGGACTTCCAAGACTATCTCGGCCGATATCAAGACCTGCGGGACGAATGGAAAAACCGTAAACCCGGCGGCGAAAAAGAGGACATCACCGATGACATCGTTTTTGAAATCGAGCTAATCAAGCAGATCGAGATCAATATTGACAACATCTTGCTTCTGGTACAGAAATACCACGATTCACACTGCGATGACAAGGAAGTGCTTATCACGATCCGCAAAGCAGTGGACGCTAGTCCTGAACTGCGCAGCAAGAAGGCACTGATTGAAACCTTCATTGCCGGAATCAACGATGTATCAGATGTGATGCTGGAATGGCGCACCTTTGTCGCCGAAGAAAAAGAACGGCAGCTTGTTGCAATCATTCAGGAGGAAAACCTGAAAGACGACGAGACTCGCCGCTTTATGGAGAGCTCTTTCCGTGACGGCTCTGTCAAAACAACGGGTATGGATATCGACAGGATGATGCCGCCGATCTCCCGCTTCGGCAGCAGCAACCGCGCGGCAAAAAAGCAGACCGTCATTGAAAAGCTGCAGGCGTTCTTTGAACGGTTCTTCGGGATAGGGTGAGCGGAGCTTTGCTCCTTACACGTTAAATTTCAAGGATGAAACCACAGGCAAATTTTAGTGTAATTTATGCGGGGGGGAATGAGACCCGCAAGAATAAAGGGGGAATAACAGAGCATGAAAAAAATTATGAAAGTAATAGGGCTGATCGGAAAATCAAACAGCGGGAAAACATCTGCTTTAAAATATCTTATGATTAAGATTTTAGAGCAAGAGGGCATTGAGGTGCTGTATACATCATATCGCTACAAGAGTATAACGCCCGAAAATCTTATCAAGAAGATTAGAGAGCGGTGGATAACAGAGAAGCAGGGTATCGGTGATCTGACCATAGCCGTAAGGTATAAAAATAAAATCATCGGTGTAACGTCTTACGGGGATTCTCTTAAATCTCAAATTTTGCCTGCTGCCGACACGATACTCAATAAATGCGGCGGGTGTGATATCTTCATTTGCGGGAGACATAAGATAAATGATTTAAAGGTTGAGTTCAAAGCTTATAATCCCATTGAAACCGAGCGGGTCAGCAAGAAGCCTACAAACGACCCAAACGAATATGATGCTTGCAACAAGCGTTATGCTGACAAGCTGTTTTCCATAGTCGAGCGGAGCTTATAAAGCTTGCGCTGTGCATAGGCGTGGGTGTGCGGTCAAGAGCTGCATACCCACGCTTTTTGTCTTCATCAATTTTAACATGCGGGCGAAAAATATTCTTTTTACCCTTGAAAAATGCCGCCCGGGAGCTATAGAGCCGCTCGGAGATGCATTCGGTACGACTATAATTCGTTCTTTGCGAAAACCGCATACAGCTTTTTAACAGCACTGCGGTTTCCGGGAGAAATCTCATTTTTTATTGAAATGGCTTTATGCAGCCTTTTGAAGGGAAATCGGGGCATCAATCAGCTCGATTTTACCCTTGCGCTCCGGACGCATGTTCTTGGATAGAACCCGGATTTAAGCGGCAATCCCGATGCAGTAAAAGAGGTATTATGGCAAGGCGGTCGCAGTGTCGCTTTGATGCGGGGGATGACGTACCGTATTCTTTTCGGGTGCGTCGTGCCGCCCGTCACGGTGAACGAGCGCCGATATGTGCGGGAATGCTGCGCATGCAATGTACTAAAATGGAAGAAACATGTGAAAATCGGCATCTTGGGCGGTTTGTAACGCACAAAAACAAGGGAAAATTAACTCATGACCTTGCAATTGATCGTGCAATGTATTATAATATATTCGGTACGCTTATGCGACATCGCCGGCGTGCCGACAAAAACAGTTGATTTAATTTTTTTCCGCTTGTGCGGCGTAGGGAGTTTTATTATGATCAATCTTGAAAAAGAAATCAGAGAGCAGCCCGGAGTTCTTTCCGGACTTGAAAAGGTAAACGGCGAGACCGTTCGTGCGCTTGTCGCGGACGCAAAGTCGAAGGGCGTTAAGAACATCTGCTTCGCAGCTCGCGGAACGAGCGACCATGCATCCATATACGCTCAGTATATCTTCGGTGTATATGCGGGGCTGCCGTGCAGTCTTGCAACGCCGTCGGTCATATCCAAATACGGCGCAAAGGTCGAGTACAAGGATACGCTCGTTATCGGCGTTTCGCAGTCGGGTCAGGCTGCGGACGTGCGTGCGGTCATCCGCGACGCAAAGGAGTGCGGCTGCATCACCGCCGCCGTAACGAACAACGAGGATTCTCCGCTCGCAAAGGAGGCTGATTATCATCTCTTCTGCGCGGCAGGACCCGAGGTATCCATCGCTGCGACCAAGACATTTACCTCTCAGATGTACATCCTTGCAATGCTCTGCCGTGAGTGGAGCGGTAGCGAGGAGCTCGCGCGTGTGCTGTCGGGCGTTCCCGCAGCGGTAACAGAGGTGCTCGATACCGTTCCCGCGGTACTTGACGGCTTTATCGCTCAGTACAAGGACATCAAGTGCGGCACCGTGCTCGGCAGAGGAATGACATATCCCGTTGCCCTCGAGGGCGCTCTCAAGATACTTGAGACCAACCGTGTAAAGATGAAGGGCTATCCGATCTCCGACTTCCATCATGGTCCGATGGCGCAGATATATGCGGGAGACACGGTGTTCCTGCTCGCCTCCGACGGTCCCGTTATGTACGATGCCGTCGAGATTCTTGCAGACCTCGACCGTATCGGCGCAGACACCATCATAATAACCGACAAGCCCGATTTTGCGGCAGGAAGAAAGAACGCGATTGTTCTCCCGTCGCTCGGAAGCGATACCGCAGCTCCGTTTACTATGGCGGTCACGCTCCAGCTCATCGCACTGAAGCTGACCGAGGTACGCGGTATCGATCCCGACGTCTCGGATGTGCTCAACAAGGTTACCGTGACCATGTAAATAGGCGCGCGGCGCTTGATATAAGGCTCCTCGCCTTGAGAGGATAACGAAACGAAAAAGAAGGGATGAAAAGGTAATGACAGACGAACTGTACGGCGAGCTCAGTATTATCAGTACTAAGGGAAACGAGGACTTTGCAAGGCAGGTCGACGATTGGATCAGACAGTGGCGCAGCGAGGAGGCTGTCGCTCTCGCGCAGAAGGAAAAGGTGGGGGCGGACGCAACGCTCTTTGATACCGATATTCATGTAGACAGCTTTGTTGCGAGCGCGGACACCATCCGCTTTGCGGACGGAGAGGGAAAATGCGTGCTGCACGAGTCGATGCGCGGACACGATGTTTACATTCTCTGCGATCTGTTCAACTACGGCGTAACATATAAGATGTACGGTGTTGAGCAGCGCATGAGCCCCGACGACCACTATCAGGACCTCAAGCGCATAATCGGTGCCATCGGCGGCAAGGCGAGACGTATCTCGGTCGTTATGCCGATGATATACGAGGGCAGACAGGACAAGCGCAGCGGCAGAGAATCGCTCGACTGTGCCATCTCGCTCCAGGAGCTCGTACGCATGGGCGTTACTAATATCATTACCTTTGACGTACATAACGGCGGCGTTATGAACGCCATCCCGTATCACGGCTTTGAAAACGTTCACCCGACCTATCAGATGCTCAAGGCACTCGTTAAAAAGGTGCCCGACATCTCGTTAACCTCGGACGAGCTTGTTATGTTTTCCCCCGACGAGGGCGGCATGGCGCGCTGCGTGTACTATTCCTCCATTCTCGGACTCGATCTGAGCATGTTCTATAAGCGCCGCGACTATACGCGCGTCGTAAACGGCAAGAACCCCATCGTCGCACACGAATACCTCGGCGGAGACATTCGCGGCAAGGATGTTATCGTTGTTGACGATATTATCGCATCGGGCGAGTCGATGATGGACGTCGCACGCAAGATACGCGAGATGGGTGCGCGCAGGGTGTTCCTGTTCGCATCGTTCGGACTGTTCTGCGAGGGACTTGAAAAGATAGATGAGGCGTACGAAAACGGCTATTTCGACTATCTCTTTACAACGAATCTTGTCTACCGCAGCCCCGAGCTGCTTTCGCGCAAGTGGTTCGTTGAGGTAAACCTTACAAAGTACGTTGCGCTGCTCATCGACACGCTCAATCACGACCGCTCGATAAGCAGGCTGCTCTCGAACGCCGAGAAGATAACGAATCTTCAGCAGGCGCATATGAAGCATACGGAGCAAAACTGACAGGTGATGCCGAAAAGGGCGACACCGATTTTATAATTCAGCCGACACCGGCTTTATAATTAAACCAACGCCGAGAGGAGGGATCGAATGGCGGAACAACCGACGACATACGGCGCTGCGGGCTTTGACCGCGCGCTCGGGGTGCTTGAGTTCGACAAGGTCTGTGCGATGCTTGCCGACTGTGCCCATACCGAGGGCGCACGGCGTGCCGCGCTCGGGCTGCGTCCGTCCGACGATATGCGTACGGTGCGTCGGCTCCAGCAGGAGACGAGCGACGCGCGTATGCTGATAGGACTCAAGGGCACGCCTGCTTTTTCGGGAGTGCTCGACATGAGCGATGCGCTCGACCGTGCCGACCGCGGCGCGGTGCTTTCGATGCGTGAGCTGCTTGACATCGCGGCGATATGGCATACCGCGCGGACGCTGCGCGACTATTATACCGCCGACCGCGAATACGAGACCTCGATAGGCGTGTATTTCTCCCGCCTCGAGGAGAATCGCAGCGCGGAATCGCGCATTACCCGTGCCATTATCTCGGAGGATATGATGGCGGACGAGGCGAGCCCCGCGCTCGCGGACATCAGACGAAAGATGCGCTCCGCTTCCGGCAGGATAAAGGAGACGCTGCAGCGGTATATCAGCGGCGGGTACAGCAAGTATCTGCAGGAGAATATCGTGACACAGCGCGGCGGGCGCTTTGTCGTCCCCGTAAAGAGCGAGCACAAGAACGAGATAAAGGGTCTTGTGCACGACACCTCCGCATCGGGCGCGACGCTGTTTATCGAGCCGATGGCGGTAGTCGAGGCAAACAACGAGCTGCGCGAGCTTGAGGTCAAGGAGCGGCGGGAGATGGAGAGGATACTCTCCGAGCTCTCCGTGATGTGCGCGAGCCATGCGCCCGCTCTGACGCTCAACTATTACAATATAACCGAGATAGCGCTGATATTTGCGCGCGGGGAGCTTTCGTACCGTATGGACGGTGCGGCACCGAAAATAGAGGAGCAGCCGCTTATCGAGCTGCGCCGTGCGCGTCACCCGCTGCTTGACCGCAGCAAGGTCGTGCCGATAGATGTCAGGCTCGGTACGGACTTTGACATGCTCGTCATAACGGGCCCGAATACGGGCGGTAAGACGGTAACGCTGAAAACGCTCGGACTGTTTGTGCTTATGGCGCAGGCGGGACTTCATCTGCCGGCGGGCGAGGGCTCGGTCGTCGGTATATTTGACAGCGTGCTCGCCAATATCGGCGACGAGCAGAGCATCGAGCAGTCGCTGTCCACCTTCTCGGCGCATATGGTCAGTATCGTCGATATAACAAAGCGGGCGGGACGCGGAAGTCTCGTGCTGTTCGACGAGCTCGGCGCGGGCACCGACCCCGTAGAGGGAGCGGCGCTTGCCGTCTCGATACTCGAGCGGGTGAGGGAGTCGGGCGCGCTCTGCGCGGCGACGACGCACTATGCAGAGCTTAAGGAGTTCGCTCTTGATACCGACGGGGTGTGCAATGCGGGCTGCGAATTCGACCTCGAATCGCTGCGCCCGACCTACCGACTGATAATCGGCGCGCCCGGAAAGTCGAATGCGTTCGCGATATCGCGTAAGCTCGGACTCGACGAGGAGATAGTCCGTCGGGCTGAGAGCTACGTCAGCGGAGAGAGCAGGCGCTTTGAATCGGTCATTGCGGGTCTCGAGGAGAGCCGTGCGGATATGGAGCGCGAGCGCGCGGAGGCAAAGCGGCTGCGCGAGGAGCTTGAGAGCTACAAAAAGACCGAGGAGGAGCGGCTGCGGGTCGAATACGGCAGAGTCGAGCGGGAGCTCGAGCGTCAGCGTGCTATTGCCTTGGGCATGGTCGAGAGCGCCAAATCGGCGGGCGACTATATCATGGCGGAGCTTGAGGAGGTCAAGCGGCATAAGGATGCGGCGGATCTCGGCGAGCGGATGAGCGCGGCTAAGCAGAATATCCGGCGCAGGCTTCGTCAGGTCGACAACAAGATAAACCCCGTATCCGAAAAGGCCGCGGACGAGGACTATGTTCTGCCGCGCAAGCTTCGCGCTGGAGATGAGGTCACTGTAATGTCGCTCGGCAAGAGCGGCGAGGTGGTCTCGGTACCCGATAAAGGCGATAGTGTAACCGTCAAGGTCGGCATCATAACGACCCGCGTACCGATAAAGGATCTGCGGCTCGCAGAGGATAATTCGAGCGGCTTCCTTATAACGGAGGATAAAAAGAAAAAGGCGATAAAGCCCGGCACAAAAGAGCTGCGAACAGAGGCTTTCAGCCCCGAGATAGATATTCGCGGGGAGACGGGCGAGGACGGTTGGTTCATCGTGGACCGCTATCTCGACGATGCAAAGATGGCAGGGGTCAAGACGGTCACGGTCGTTCACGGCAAGGGAACGGGAGCGCTGAAAAAGGCGCTGTGGCAGTTCCTGCGCAGCGACCGCAGGGTAAAGTCCTACCGTGCCGGCGAATACGGAGAGGGCGACGGCGGCGTTACGGTCATCGAACTGAAATAAGCGCGGTACCGCACCGCATTCTGATATTATCGCCCATGAGCTATGCCCGCCCAAACCGCGACGCGCAGCGTTACAATGCGTAATATCGCAGTATACACCGCCGTACGGTGGTGTGTGATGTATAATAACAGCTTATAACACAGTGCAGAATATATAATATTAAAAGGAGAAAAAGCTATGGCAGAACTGAAGATGCTCGCCATCGACCTCGGCGCTTCGAGCGGAAGAGGAATAGTAGGTCGATTTGACGGCGAAAAGCTCACTCTTGAGGAGAATCACCGCTTCTCGAACGATCCCGTTATCAATGCGGGAGGATTCAACTGGGACATCCTGCGTATCTACCACGAGATCAAGAATTCCATCCGCAACTGCGCGCTCAGCGCGGATAAGGATATCGCATCTATCGCGATAGACACATGGGGTGTCGATTACGGCTTCCTCGATAAGAACGGACGTCTTATCACCAACCCGCGCCACTATCGTGACGAGCGCACCGCGGGTGTGCCGGAGCAGGCGTTCAAGACCATGAGTCAGAGCGAGCTCTACGGCATTACGGGAATTCAGACCATGAATTTCAATACCGTATTTCAGCTGCTCGCCGAGCAGCGCGACAATCCCGAGATATTCGGAATGGCTCGCGATATGCTCTTTGTGCCCGACCTGCTCAACTATTTCCTGACAGGCGTTAAGGAGAATGAGTACACCATCGCTTCTACGGGCGCTCTGCTTGATGCGCGCACCCGCGACTGGTCGAGAGAGGTCATCTCCCGCTTCGGTCTGCCCGAACACATTTTCGGCAGGATAGCACAGCCCGGCACGGTCGTCGGCGAGCTGCTGCCGTCGGTGCTTGAAGAGGTCGGCGATATTCATGCAAAGGTCATTCACGCCGCATCGCACGATACCGCAAGCGCGGTTGTTGCAGTACCGGCAAAGGGCAAGGATTTTGTATACATCTCGAGCGGAACGTGGTCGCTCATGGGCACCGAGCTTGCCGAGCCCTGTCTTGACGGCGACGCGAGAAAGTACGACTTTACAAACGAGGGCGGCGCGGCTCACACCATCCGCTTCCTCAAGAATATTATGGGTCTGTGGCTCGAGCAGGAATCCCGCCGTCAGTGGGCGAGAGAGGGCAAGAAGTATTCGTTCGACGAGCTCTCCGACGCGGCAATGGCATCCACTCCTCTGCGCAGCATTATCAACCCGAGCGATTACAGCTTCAACGCGCCCGGCGATATGCCCGGCAGAATCGCCGATTACTGCAAAAAGACCGGTCAGCCCGTACCCGAAACGACCGGCGAGATCGTACGCTGCATTTTTGACAGCCTTGCGCTGACCTACCGTTGGACGGTCGACCGCATCAACGCAGTCAAGGGTACAAAGGCACCGTTTATCAACATCGTCGGCGGCGGCTGCAAGGAAGCACCGCTCTGTCAGCTCACCGCAGATTGCTGCGGCGTGCCGGTATATGCAGGACCCACCGAGGCTACCGCTATCGGCAATATCTGCGTTCAGGGCATGGCGCTCGGTGAGATCGCCGATGTTGCCGAGGCAAGACACATCATCAGAAATTCGTTCGATATCAAGCTGTACGAGCCGAAAACGGCTGACAAGGCAGCATGGGACGAGGCATACGGCAGATACTGCAAGCTCGTAGAGGGCTGATTCGGTATCCGTATAAACCAATATACTTATAGGAGAAAATACATGTCTGCAAACGAAGCATACAGAATAGCAAAAGAGATATATGCCGAGCTCGGAGTTGATACCGAGGCGGCAATGGCGAGGGTTGCCGAGATACCCGTATCCATGCACTGCTGGCAGGGCGATGATGTACGCGGCTTTGAGAATCCCGACGGAGACCTCACCGGCGGCATTCAGACCACGGGCAACTACCCAGGCAGAGCAAAGACCATCGAGCAGCTGCGCGCCGACTTTGAGAAGGCTGCATCGCTCATTCCCGGCCGCAAGAACATCAACCTTCATGCAATATATCTCGATAACTGCGGCGAACATGTCGACCGTGACGAGATAACGCCCAAGCACTTTGAGTCATGGGTAAAGTGGGCTAAGGAAAACGGCTTCGGTATCGACTTTAACCCCACATATTTTTCGCATAAGAACAGTGCCGACGGCTTTACCCTTTCGCATACCGATGCGGGCATCCGCCGCTTTTGGATAGACCACGGCAAGGCATGCCGCCGCATCGCCGAGTATATCGGTAAGGAGCTCGGCACTACCGTTATGGATAACCATTGGGTACCCGACGGAATGAAGGATATCCCCGTAGACCGCTACGCCTTCCGTCAGCGTCTCATGGAGTCGTATGACGAGATATTCTCGGAGAAGATCGACCGCAAGTACACCATCGACTCGGTAGAGGGCAAGGTGTTCGGTATCGGTGCGGAGAGCTGCACCATCGGCTCGCACGAGTTCTATCTCGCATACGCACAGAAGCACGGAATGTCGCTTACGCTCGACACCGGTCACTATCACCCAACCGAGGTCGTTTCAGACAAGATATCCTCCGCACTCCTCTTCCTCGATGATATCCTGCTCCATGTTTCTCGCCCCGTCAGATGGGACAGCGACCACGTTGTTATCTTCGACGATGAGCTCAAGTACATCGCTCAGGAGATTCTGTGGGGCGGCTTTGAGCGTCGTGTTCACATCGGTCTCGACTTCTTCGATGCATCCATCAACCGTATTGCGGCATGGGTCATCGGTACACGCAGCATGCAGAAGGCTCTGCTCTTCGCAGCGCTCGCGCCTGTCGAAACCCTGCGCGCGTATGAGAATTCTGGCGACTATTCGTCCCGTCTCGCGCTTCTTGAAGAGATCAAGACCCTGCCGTTCGCGGCTGTATGGGATATGTACTGCGAGAAGGCAGGCGTTCCCGTGCGCGAGAAGTGGCTCGGCGATGTCAAGGCGTATGAGAAGGATGTTCTCAGCCACAGATAATGCGGCATACAAAAACATAATATGAGCCGAGCGGCGGATCACAGCGATAATTTTCGCCGATTCGCCGCTCGTGTCATGTGCGAAAGGAAAAGTGTATGAAAACGGTTATTCTCGGAAAGACAGGGATAGAGGTTCCGCAGAACGCATTCGGTGCGCTGCCGATACAGCGCGACAGTAAGGAGGTCGCGGTCGGACTTGTTCGCGGGGCATATGAGGGCGGTATGAGATTCTTCGATACCGCGCGTGCGTACAGCGACAGCGAGGAAAAGGTCGGAGAGGCGCTGCACGACGTGCGCGGCAGTGTGTACATAGCGACTAAGAGCGGCGCAAAGACCCCGGATGAGCTGCGCCGTCAGCTCGATACGTCGCTGACAAAGCTCCGCACCGACTGCATTGATATCTATCAGTTCCATCAGTCGGATATCTGCTACCGACCGGGCGACGGCAGCGGAATGTACGAGGCTATGGAGGATTTTCGCCGCCAGGGCATGATACGCCATATCGGTATAACCTCGCATAATATCGCCGTCGCGGAGGAGGCTGCCGCGTCGGGGCTGTACGCTACGCTGCAGTTTCCGTTCTCGTATCTCTCTGGCGAGCGCGAGCTCGCGCTTGTACAAAGCTGCCGCGAGCACGGCGTCGGATTTATAGCAATGAAGGCGCTTGCGGGCGGACTTATCACGAATTCGCGCGCCGCATTTGCCTATATGTCGGAGCAGGAGGGCGTTCTGCCGATATGGGGTATACAACGCGAGCACGAGCTCGCCGAATGGCTCTCGTATTTCGATGCGCCGCCCGTGCTCGACGATGAGCTGCGCGCCGTGATAGAGCACGACCGCGAGGAGCTTGCACTCGATTTCTGCCGCGGCTGCGGCTACTGCATGCCCTGCCCGCAGGGGATAACTATCAATCAGTGCGCGAGAATGTCGCTCATGCTCCGCCGCGCACCGTCCGAAAACTGGCTCTCCGAGCATTGGCAGCAGGAGATGAAGAAGATAGAGACCTGCCGCGGCTGCGGCGCTTGCAGCAAAAAATGCCCCTACGGACTCGACACACCCGCATTGCTGAAAAAGAACTACGAGGACTACAAGCGCGTTCTCGCAGGCGAGGTAAGCGTTAGATGAGGACGATGGGGGAGGCTTTCGAGAAAGTCTCCCCCAAGCCCCCACCAAAGCTTTAAAACTGAGAGAATTTTCTCGGGCAGAGGAGCTGAGGGCGTGCTGATGAAAAGTTTCGCCCGCCGCGCACTGACTAAGGATTAGGCAGATTAAAGTTTTCGTCCGCCTTTTTTAAATGGGTGGCGCATAAAGGCGGAGCCTTTATGCCTGAGTTTGGAGCTTACGCTCCAAACATCACGGGGTCGGGGCAACGCCCCGAGAATCGGCGTTTCTTTTCCTTAGCTTTTGAACAACGCTCCGCGTTGTTTGCGTGAAGTTTTGCGGTCTTGCAAAGCAAGATTGCCGTCTGTGACGGCAAAGAAAAACTTCATGTTGAATCGCCGTGCGATTCAACGTCGCCTCCGCTCGCACAAAGAAAAGCGGCTAAGGCCCTGATTTACTCAAATTCGTAGTGATGATACACGACGGTATACTTAAGGATTTGGCAAAAATCGGGTTGTTAATTTGCACTGAAAGTTCGCGCGTGAAAGCCTCCCCCTATGCGGGAGAGGCATACACGTCCGCTGCTTTGGTAGTACTATCAACTTGATTTTCTGCACTCCCGTCTTCACAATCGTGACGGCGGATCTTTTGAGTCGAGCGAAAATTATCGTTGTTATTAAGCGCACCGTCGCTCATTGCGCTCCCATGCCCCCCGCGCATCATCTCTGCGGCGGGCTTTTTCTTTTCATCCTTTTTTCATTCTTGCGGCACGGTGATTTCCTGAGCACGGCGTGTTTTCGACATTTGAACATATAAAAGTGCAAAAAAAACCGTCTTTGACTTGACAAACGTTCATTTTGCGTGTATAATACCAAATTGTTGAACGAATTTTACAATGAATGAACATGAAACCGAATCTTAAAGTGATGCGGTCGGCGCGGAAATGAGCACACGGCGCATTTCCTCACCGTCAGTCGAAAACGAAAAGAAGAAAGGCCAGTTATCATGAAAATGAGAAAGAAGCTTACACTCGCACTTGCTGCAGTAATGCTGCTGTCGGCTCTCCCGCTCAGCTCCTGCGGCTCCAAGAAGTCCATTACCGTTTACGCTACCTCCGAGGATTACCGTATCGAGAACGCGCAGAAGATGTTTGACGAAAAGTTCCCCGAGTACGATATCCACATCGAGTACAAGTCGACGGGCGACCTCTCGTCTAAGCTCATTGCAGAGGGCGACAACACCGACTGCGACATCATCATGGAGCTTGAGAACGCATACATGGAAAAGATCTCGGACAGCCTTGCCGAGCTCAAGGACGTTGATTTCAGCGTTTACAAAGACACTTATGTTCCCGACAGCCGCAAGTACGTTCCCTTCGTTATCTCGAGCGGCTCGATAGTCGTAAACACAAAGCTGCTTGCCGAGAAGAATCTCAGCGTTCCCGAAACCTACGACGACCTGCTGAAGCCCGAGTACAAGGGTCTTATCTCGATGCCGAACCCCAAGTCCTCGAGCACGGGATACATCTTCCTGCTCAACCTTGTCAACGCATGGGGTGAGGAGAAGGCATTTACCTTCTTTGACGGTCTGGCTGAGAACATTTCCGGCGCGGGCTTTACCTCGTCCGGCTCCGGTCCTATACAGAACCTTATCATGGGTGAGGCTGTTATCGGTCTCGGCATGACGCATCAGGCTGTTACCGAGATAAATAACGGTGAGCCGCTTGAGGTCCACTTCCTTGCTGAGGGCTCGCCCTACGACGTATACTCCAGCGCGGTCATCAAGGGTAAGGAGACCGACGAGGACGTTATGAAGGTATTTGACTACCTCGTAAACGAGATCACTCCCAAGGATAAGGAGCTCTACGCACCCGAGACTATCTACAAGGATCGCACCTTCACAAAGCCCAACTACCCTGAGACCATCCCCTACGGTGATATGTCGGGTATAAGTGATATTTCGGTGAAGGACAGCCTGCTGAGCAAATGGAAATATTAAAGGTCAGAGATATAACAAAGAAATATGACGGACGCGCAGCGCTCGACGGCGTAAGCTTTGATGTCGAGCGCGGTGAGTTCCTTTCCATACTCGGCCCCTCGGGCTGCGGAAAGACGACTCTTCTGCGTATTCTTATCGGTCTGCTTGAGCCCGACGGCGGAAGCATCGAGCTCGAGGGCACCGATATCACGCGCAACGCACCCGATAAGCGTAAGATGGGCATAGTTTTTCAGAACTATGCCCTATTCGAGAATATGAACGTCCGTCGAAATATCGAGTATGCCATGCGTTTGCGCCCCGAGCTTCGCGCCGGCGCGGCAGCACGCGCACAGGAGCTAATAGAGCAGGTCGGACTCACCGAGCATGCGGATAAATATCCGGCAAATCTCTCGGGCGGTCAGCAGCAGCGCGTTGCAATTGCGCGTACGCTCGCGCTTGACCCCGCGATAATTCTTTTCGATGAGCCTATGAGCGCGCTCGATGTCGCTACCCGCCTTTCGCTCCGTCGTGAGCTTAAGAGCATTCAGCAGCGTCTAGGCACGACCATGATCTACATAACGCACGATCAGGAGGAAGCGTTTGCGATGTCCGACCGCATAATGGTCATGGGCAACGCCCGCATCCATCAGATAGGAACGCCCGACGAGCTGCTCGACAGCCCTGCGGACGATTATGTGCGCAGCTTCGTTATCGACAATCTGCGTGCAAAGATCGATTCCCTTGCCCGTTACATGCGCTGAGGGGGTGTGATCTTGTCAGCTGTTAATACCGTTTCATCGGGCGGCTCATCCGGTGCACGCGGACGTGTTTTCCGCGGCAGCACGGTACTGCTGCTCTGCTGCTTTTTTGCCGTTGCGGTGATCTGCCCGCTTATCGGAATGCTGCTCAACCTCGGTCAGGCAGATATTCCCGCGCTGCTCTCAAGCTCTGCGGTAGGCGAGGCGGTGCTGCATTCGGTGATCGTTTCGCTTACCTCCACCGTTATTGCAATACTGATCGCGGCTGTCGCGGCATGGTGCATGACGCGGACAAGGGTATGGCTCAAGGCTGTTTTCGGCGTATGCATACTGCTGCCGATGCTCATTCCGTCTATCTCGCACGGCATGGGTCTTATCATTCTGTTCGGCTCGAACGGCAGCCTTACAAAGCTGCTCGGGCTCAGCGGCGGAATATACGGCTTTGTCGGCATAGTCGTCGGCTCGGTCATGTATGCCTTTCCCGTTGCCTATATAATGATATCGGACATTCTCCGCTACGAGGACGGCACTCCGTACGATGCGGCAGCGGTGCTCGGACTTTCAAAGCCCCGCCGCTTCTCCGCTATCACCATGCCGTATATGAGAAAGCCGATGATAAGCGTAGTCTTTGCCGTATTTACCATGATAGTGACCGACTACGGTGTACCGCTCATGGTCGGCGGTATGTATAAGACCCTCCCCGTGCTTATGTATGAGGAGGTCATAGGAGGTCAGAATTTCGGAAAGGGCAGCTTTTTCGGACTGATACTGCTCGTTCCCGCAGTCGCCGCATTCTTTATCGACATGTTCTGCAAGAGCGACAAGCGCAGCGGCAGTATTGCACGGCCTTTTGATCTGCGTCACAACCGCGCCCGCGATATCATTGCCCTTGTCCTGCTTCTGCTGCTTTCGATATGCGTTGTATATCCTATCATATCGTTTGTGGCGATAACCTTTACAAAGAGCTATCCGTACGACCTTACCTTTACGATGAAGAATGTTGCAAACACCTTTCGTAAGGGTGCGGCGGGATACCTTGTCAATTCGATCGTCATAGCGTTTTTCACCGCGCTGCTCGGAACGGCGGTCGCATTTATCAGCGCCTGCTTTACCGCGCGCGGAACGGGGCGCAGCTCGCGGCTGCTGCATCTGCTCTCGATAATGCCGCTCGCCATCCCGGGTATAGTGCTCGGTCTGTCGTATGCTCTGTTCTTCAGCGGCAGCTTCATCTACCGAACGCTGTTTATACTTATCCTTGCAAATACCATTCACTTTTTCTCCTCGCCCTACCTTATGATATATAACAGCATAGCAAAGCTGAATCCGAACCTTGAGGCGACTGCCGCGTCGCTCGGCATAAGCAGGCTGAGGCTGACGCTCGATATCTTTCTCCCGCAGACGCGGACGACGCTCGTTGAGATGTTTTCATATTTCTTTGTCAATTCGATGATGACCATCTCCGCCGTAGCGTTCCTCGCCGACCTGAAAACAAAGCCGATAGCGCTGCTTATCCCGCAGTTCGAGGCGCAGATGCTGCTTGAGGCATCCGCCTTTGTATCGCTGCTGATACTTGCGGTCAATCTGCTGATGAAGGGCGCGGTATATCTGATCAAGCGTCTTAGCGCCCGCAGGACGGAAAAGGCGGCACGCGCCGCAGCGTGAGTGTTTTTATGCGCAGCGGACGGTTTGTGGCTGCACCGTACTGCCGTGCACCGTATTTTTGCGCCGCATTGCGCAGCGTCAATGCACATTATCCCCGTCGCTCGGACATATCCGCGCGGCGGGATTTTTTTGCCCGCGTCCGCACCGCGCAAAAAAGCATGCGCAGTTTCCGAAAAACTATTGAATATTGAAATCCGATATGTTATACTACCACTGTATTCAGGCGGCGTGGGACAGTGCCGCCGTTCCCGAAAGGATAAACATAATGGATAAGAAAAAACTGCATGAGGGTAAGCTCCTTTACCTGAATAACGAGCCGAACAACTGGGAGGACGGTTCTCCCGTCGGTGCCGGAAATATTGCCGCAATGCTGTGCGGAAGTGTTTCCGAGGAGCACTTCCAGTTCAACGAGGAGTTTCTTTGGGCGGGCGGACCCCTTGACAACCCGAAGCGCCTGAAGAACTGCCTCGACCACATCTACGAGATGCTTATGAACGGTCATGCCGCCGAGGCTGACGAGTGGGCGGAGGAGAACATGAAGGACTGCTTCCGCCGTATCAAATCCTTCGAGACCGCGGGCGAGCTGTGGGTAAGATTTCACGAGGATGATGTTTATTTCGACAACTACTCCCGCGAGCTTGATCTTGAGGACGGAATAGCAAGCGTTGAGTATGACCTCGACGGAATTCACTACCGCCGCGAGCTGTGGGCGTCCTATCCGGATAATGTGATAGGCATCCGCTTTACCTCGGACACAAAGGGCGCGATCTCTTTTAAGGCAAAATATATTCGTGAGGTCGATAATTTCGAGCGCAGCGTGCGCGAGAATATTCTGACCCTGCGCGGCAAGACCCAGTGCGGGCTTTACGATTTTGAGGTCAAGGTCGGCTTTTATCCCGAGGGAGGCTGCCTCGGCATGTCGGGCGATGAGATATCGCTTGAGGGTGCTGATGCATGTACCGTCTATGTCACCATACAGACGCTGAACCGCAGCCGCCGCAAGACTCCCGATATCGAAAAGCTTGCCGCATGCGGCTACGAGACGCTTCGCGCACGCGCGGCAGAGGACCATGCGGCGCTCATGAACCGCTCCGAGGTCTACATCGAGGGTCAGGAGATACAGAAGAGATATCCCGTTTCGCAACGTCTTGCGCGCATGCGTGCGGGCAATGCCGATAACGGTATCGCGGGTCTGTACTTCAACTTCGGTAAGCACCTGCTCATCGGCTGCAGCCGTCCCGGCTGTCTGCCCGGAAACCTTCAGGGTATCTGGTGCCGCAACGTGTTTGCACCCTGGAACTCCGACTATCATTCAAATATCAATCTCCAGATGAACTACTGGCCGGTCGAGACGGCTAATATTTCCGAGTGCGCGATCCCGCTCTTTGATTTTCTTCTTAATTATCAGCTCGAGCCCGGCAAGCGCGCGGCAAGAGAGTGCTACGACTGCGACGGCGTTGTGCTCCATCACGTTACCGATATAAACGGTATGTCCGCACCCTGCGACGGTCTGTGCGGAATGTGGCCGATGGGCGGAGCATGGCTCTGCTTCAATATGTGGGAGCACTATCTTTTCACACTCGACGAGGACTATCTCCGCAGCACGGCATATCCGTACATTGTAGAGAGCGTCAAATTCTTCCTCGGCTTCCTGCGCGAGGGCAAGGACGGACTGCTCCATTCCGGTCCCTCCATGTCGCCAGAGAACCGCTATATCATCGACGGCAAGCGCGCATGGCTCTGCATGTCGCCTACCATGGATATCGAGATTATCGGCGGACTGTTTGACTTCTACTGCCGCGCAGAGGATATCGTCGGCGAAAATCCCGAGCTTAAGGCAAGGGTCGAGGCTGCTGCAAAGCGCCTGCCTCCGCTCAAGATCGGCAGTGACGGCAGACTCATGGAGTGGCAGGAGGAGTACGAGGAGGATGAGCCCGGTCACCGTCATATCTCGCATGCATTCGGACTCTATCCCGGCTGGAGCATAACAAAGGAGAATACTCCCGAGCTGTTCGATGCCGTTAACAAGAGCATTCAGCACCGCCTTGCTTACGGCGGAGCGCACACCGGCTGGAGCGCCGCATGGGTGCTCAACCTCTATGCGCACCTGCTTGACCGCGACGGCGCATCGACCATGTACTACAATCTGCTCACCAAGTCCACAAACACTAATCTGCTCGACGAGCACCCGCCGTTCCAGATAGACGGTAACTTCGGCGGTACGGCTGCCGTTGCCGAGATGCTGCTTCAGAGCCGCGACGGTATCGTTCGTGTGCTTCCCGCGCTCCCGCACGACTGGAAGAGCGGACATTTCCGCGGTCTGTGCGTACGCGGCGGCTACGAGATGGACGCAGAGTGGAAGGATGAGGTACTCACCTCGCTGACCGTTCGCTCTACCGTAGGCTCTGGCAAGCTGCACATCATCGCAGGCGATAAGGAATACGATGTCGAGCTCGGCGTCGGCGAGGAGAAGAAGCTCGCGCTCTGATCGACGGCTCTTACATCAGACAAATATACAATGCATACGGCAGAGTCGTTCCGATAGGGGCGGCTCTGCTTTTTATCTGCCGCGCCCGCTTAGCGGCGGCTTTGAATTCGGCGCTGTTCCGCACGATATCAGTGCATCCTTTTGCTCGGTACGTTTTTTTCGATTCGTCCGACCTCTTTGGCTTGTCTTTGACCGATTCGGCATGGCGGTGCTTTTATCAGACTCTACATCTGACAACTGCGTGATAAATTTAAAATATGTGCTTGACAATCGCGTGATTTGATTGTATACTTTCGGTATGAGGAGGCGCATGCAATGAATATAAGCATGGAGGACAGATATATCCCCGGTTCGATCATACCGCGCAGCAGTATGAACGGCGTTACAGGACTTGAATTTATAGACAAGATATTTTTTATGTCCAAGGGCATAATGCTCAGCCGTATCCGCGAGCTTGCGGGTATCGACGGCTCGACAATACAGAACTGGGTCAAGCGCGGATGGATAGGCAATACGGTAAACAAGCATTACAGCAGGGTGCAGTTTGCACGTATACTCATCATCAACATGCTGCGTGCAACGATGAAGCTCGAAAAGATAGACTTTCTGCTTCACTATATCAACGGCAATCTCAATTGCCGCGCCGATGATATCATTTCGGAACCTATACTTTTTGACTATATCTGCCGTATAGTAGATACCGCCGACGGGATAGGAACGGTGGATTCGGCGCGTCTGCGCAGCATAATCGACGAGCAGACCTCCGATTATGTTGAGCGGCTGCCCGGCTCGAGCAAAAGACTGCGCCGCGCACTTGAGGTCATCATTCTTGCGTACTATTCGTCGGTCGTTTCGTCCTATTCGGAGGACCGCTTCGCGGCGCTTACGGAGGGCTGAGCCGTATCGGCATAAAATTGCCGCATAGCGAGAAAGAGCAGAATATTCCCGCCGCTTTGTGACCATCATATCTCTGTATTGAATGCGGGGGGGATATCGAATGGTCGGGGAAAACAAAATATGTGAGTGCCGCGGCGAAGGAGCCGAGACGAAAAATGAGCCGGTGATCGAACGGAGAGCCGCGCAGGGCACCGATAAGGACATCGGAAAAACAGTCGAGCGGCGAATAGAATCCGAGTCGGCGAGCTTATCCCGCGGCAGACGGCGCGCGGAATATCTCTGTCACCGACTGCGCTATCCGCTCGTGCTGCTGCTCGGCGCGGCGGGCTATCCGCTTGCGGAGCTGTGCTGGCGCGGCAGAACGCACTGGAGCATGGCGCTGCTCGGCGGCATGTGCCTATGCGGCATATTGTATGTTTCCGAGTGCACCGAGGGTGTGCTCGATCTTTTCAGCAGGGCGCTGCTGTGCAGTATTATTATCAGCGAGGCGGAGTTCATTTTCGGTGTGATGTTCAATCTTATAGCCGGGCTCGGAATATGGGATTATACCGAAAAGCCGCTTAACCTGCTCGGTCAGGTCTGCGCGGAATACTCGCTGCTTTGGCTGTCGCTCTCACTGCCTGCCATATCGCTTTTTGATAGGTGCGGGGCGAGCAAGGAGCGCCGCGAGAAGAAATAATTATAGGGAGGGGCGAATGAGTATGAAGCGCGGAGCCGAAAAAGATGGTACGGCGCGCGAGGCGAGAGCCTTTCATAACTGGCGCGGCAGAGGCGCGGCGGTTGCAACGGTGCTTGTAGTACTGCTGTCGGTCGTGCTGTTGTATCTGTTCTCCGACGGACTCAGCATGCCGCAGAGTCCGTTTTTCTCGGTGCTCTCACCGGGAGACGATCCGTTTATCGCGCAGACCGAGGCGGGGAAGTGCAGGATATATTTTCTCGATGTGGGGCAGGGCAATGCCACGCTGTTTTCGGTCGGAGACGAGGGCTATGTGCTCGTCGATACGGGGCCCGAGGATGCGGAGGCTTCGCTGCTCGCAATGCTGTCCGAGCTTGGGGTGGAGAGGATAGAATATCTTGTTCTTACACATCCGCACGACGATCATATCGGGGGCGCGGACGGCGTGCTCGGCAGTATTCCGGTCGGGCAGACGCTGATGCCGGAAGAGACGAGCAATACGGCGTCGTTTCAGTCGCTGCTCCTCGCGATAGAGCGGAACGGCTGTAAACTCAAGTTGCCGAGGGCGGGCGAGGTGTTTGCGCTCGGCAAGCTCTCCATGACTATAATGTCTCCGCTCGATACGGATGCATCGGAGGATGAGGATGAAAACGAGCGTTGTCTTACGCTGCGTGCGACCTTCGGCGCGAGCAGTATATTCCTTGCTGCCGATGTCGGAGAACCTACCGAAGCGGAGCTGCTTGACCGTTATCCTGCGGCTATGCTGCGGGTCGATTTACTCGGCGTCGGACATCATGGCGCGGCGACATCGAGCGGTGCGGACTTTCTTTCGGCGCTCTCACCGAAATATGCGGTGATAAGCTGCGGAAAGAACAACAGCTACGGTCATCCGAGCGACGGCACGCTTGAGCGGCTCGGAGAGGCGGGCGCAGAGGTATTCCGTACCGACCGGGACGGCACGGTAGTATTCGTTACCGACGGAACACATCTTACCGCGCCGAAGCGATAGTACATAACTGCAATTCGGAAGAATCGTGTCATGACGCTGCTGCTTTGCGCGCGGCGTTATTGCGGGTCGGTCGGTAACCGAGTGCTGCCATTTTGCTTTTGATCACGATTTGCTTGTACCTCTCGGCTGCTTCTGCCGCGATTTTTGACGGCATCCGAATTAAAATATCTGAAATATCTGTCGCTGCGGCGGTATC